>JANQEV010000035.1 GCA_028278145.1 Chromatiales bacterium
TTATTCAGAAAAGCAACGGAGGCTCTCAAAGGCGCGGTTGCACGCCATGGCCTAAATGGCCTGGAAATATATCCACCCAATGCTAACGCTTGGGATGAGGTTCGGCGGGAGACCCGGTCGGAACTTGGGCTCCAGGTTCAAGATGTGCTCATACAAGAAAATCAAAGTGAAGCAGTGGAATCGGCTATAAACAGTTCACCAGAGGCAGAGCAGACTCGCAAAATATTTACCCACCTCATCACACTCGCAGCAAACCTCGCTGCGATGACGTCCAACCTGGTGAAGCTAAAAGATGAATATCAGCGTACGTCACGCCGGGCCAGAGCATTAGAGGATGTACTTTTACCTGAGATTGACCAGACACTAGCGCAAATTGATGCAGCCCTGGAGGAGATCGACAAGGAGGAGATCGTCAGAATACATTACAGTAGGCAAACCTGATCTTTGCACACCCCATTTCTGTAGCCGTATGGTTTTTTCTTCTGGTCACCTAATTAAATAAGTTACGATGTAAGGATCTGATGAATATACAAACCACCAAAGAGTAGTAATAACCCTGCAGCAAAAACAAGTATCCCAATAATACCTCTCTGCCACCCTTTCAATGCATACCACGCCATAGAGAGCCTGCTAAAGGGCACACCGCTTACAAATTCGCACAGACCTGAAAGCGCAATACCGCCCGGTATCAGCACCAATATAAAGCCTCCTAAACGAGATGGCATATAGGAAAATGGATAGGTTTCTGGATAGGCAATCCAATACATGAGCAGGTAAAACAGTGAGCCAAAAATTGCCATCACCAGAAAACCGCGCAATCGAACCGGCATATTTAATCCTTAACAAATTACAGCGGTCTACGCTCAACCGAAGTAGAAACAAAAGAGCTATAGATAAACACACCCTTGTCAAAAATATCTACTTAGGACATGTAAGAGCCGCCTGATCTATCAATACTTCATGCTTCCCTTCCCTGGCTATTTCAGTCACTGGCAACGAGGCTCCATCCAGCCAGGCAGATACTGCATTGCGCTTTGCCTCTCCAGTTATAAGAAACAGGATATTTCTACTGTTCACCAGTGCCCTTGTTGTCAGGCTCACACGCTCTGGCGGCGGCTTGGGTGCGTCATGGACTGCACAAGCCAGTTTCTCTTCTGGATGGGAATGACCAGGAAACAGGCTGGCAGTGTGGCCATCCTCCCCCATCCCCAACAATACCAGGTCAAAGGGCATAGCGTTTGTCACAATCTCACTATAACGGGATGCAGCCTGCTCCGGTCCCAGCTCTGCCTCTATAGGGTGTATTTGCTGCTGGGGGATAGGAACCCTGCTACTCAGAGTCCGCTCCACCATAACACTGTTGCGGTCCGGATGATCTGCGGGGAGACAACGCTCGTCTCCAAGATATAGCTCCCATTTATCCCATTTACTATCCTCTGGCACCAGTAAGTTATAGGTCTGTTCCGGCGTGGTGCCGCCAGCCATGACTATACGGAAACAGCCCCGCTCACGTATGGCTGTATTGGCTGCGTTGAGGATACGATCACGGGCCTCCAGGGCTACCGCCTCGCCATCTTCCAACAGGGTCCAGTTGCTTGGTATCACTGCTCCGGGTCCAAACTGTGGCGCCAACGATGTTCCTCTTTCTCAAACAGGCGCTGACTCTCTTGCGGCCCCCAGGTTCCGGCCTGGTAGGTATGGATAAAATCCCGCTCCATGGACCAGGTCTGCAGTACCGGGTCTACCACCCGCCAGGCATACTCCACCTCGTCGTAGCGCAGGAACAGGGAGCGGTCTCCTTCGATGATGTCCAACAGTAACTCCTCATAGGCTTCGGTGTGAGCCTCATCTGCATTACGCAGACTGGCATCCAGAATGGTCTGGCGGGTCCGCATCTCCAACCCCGGCTCCTTGACTGTCATCTCTACCCGCAGGCACTCACAAGGCTGTATTCCCAACAGTACCCAGTTCTGCCGCATCGGCTCTACCCTGGTATCACGAAAAAACTGCTGCGGTGGATGGCGGAAACAGATGGAAACCATGGATTGGCTCTCGGCCATGCGTTTGCCGGTACGCAGATATATGGGTACCCCACGCCAACGCCAGTTGTCGATGTACAGTTTGAGGGCGGCATAGGTCTCGGTAACGCTCGCCTCTGGTACCCCCTCCTCCTGTAGATAACCATTCACCTTCTCTCCACCAATAGTTCCGTCGGTATATTGGGCGCGAAAGGCATGGGCATGTACTGCACTGTGGGGTATGGAGCGGACCGATTTCAGGACCTTTACCTTCTCATCCCGCAACGCCTCTGCCTCCATGGATACCGGTGGTTCCATGGTCACTAGGGTGAGAAGTTGCAGCAGGTGGCTCTGGATCATGTCGCGCATGGCGCCAGCACCATCATAAAAGGCAGCACGACTGCCAACACCCAGGCTCTCTGAATGAGTAATCTGAATATGGTCGATGTAGTTGCGATTCCACAGGGGTTCCATCATCACGTTGGCGAAGCGAAACACCAGTACGTTCTGTACCGTACCCTTACCCAGATAGTGATCGATGCGGTAGAGCTGATCTTCTTTCAGATAGCGGGAGATCCTGGCCTGCAGCGCCTGGGCGCTTTCCAGGTCATAGCCAAAGGGTTTTTCAATCACCACCCGGCGCCATCCACCCTCCTCTATTAGAAGATGGGATAGGCTTAGATTTTCCACCACTACACCAAACTCTGCCGGGCGGATAGCCATGTAGAAGGCAATATTTTTTGGGAAATCATTCCCCTCCTCGATCTGTTGTCGTAGGCCTGCATAAAGAGAGGCATCATTCAGATCGCCCCGGACATAGTGCAGGCGGCTGGCAAAACGTTCGAAGGTTTCCTGGTTCAATCCACCTCGTGCCTTGTCGGTCACCCACTCACGTACCTTGCTAATGCACTGTTCTCTATCCCAGGCGCGGCGTCCCAGCAGCATGATGGTAGTCTGTTCCGAAAATTTTCCAGCCTCTTCCAGATGATACAGGGCGGGCATCAGCTTCATCCGCGAGAGGTTGCCGGTGGCGCCAAAGATTACATAGGTACAGGGCTGTGGCATTACGTCTCGTCCTTATGGGTCCAGTCTGTATGGAAAAACTCACCCCGGGGGCGGTCAGTGCGCTCATAGGTGTGGGCGCCGAAGTAGTCACGCTGGGCCTGCAGCAGATTGGCCGGCAGACGTGAGCAACGATAGCCATCAAAAAAGGCCAGAGCCGAACTGAATGCGGGCATGGGGATTCCAAGTTCTATACCTAGCATTACAGTTCTGCGCCAACCAGCTTCTGCCCCCTGAATTGCCTGGAGAAAGAAGTCATCCAGCAACAGGTTTTCCAGCTCCGGGTTCTGTTGATAGGCCTCATTGATATTATTGAGAAAACGGCTGCGGATGATACACCCACCACGCCAGATCAGGGCGATATCTCCATAATTCAGTTTCCAACTATGGTTCTTGGCGGCCTCCATCATCAACATGAAACCCTGTGCATAGGAGATGATCTTTGAGGCGTATAGTGCATCATGTAAATCACGGATTACTTGCACCCTCTCCCCCTTAAAGTCAGCAGCATGCTCCCCAATACGTTGCGCTGCTCGCATACGCTCATCCTTGCGTGCCGAGAGATAACGGGAAAAGACCGCCTCATTAATCAGGGTAAGGGGCACACCCAGTTCCAGGGCGTTGATTCCAGTCCATTTACCGGTCCCCTTCTGGGCCGCGCTATCGAGAATCCGGTCAAGCAGAGGTATATCATCGGTATCCCGCATTGAAAGGATATCGGCTGTAATCTCTATCAGGTAGGAGTTCAATACACCCTGGTTCCATTGGGTGAAGATCTCCTGCATCTCATCCACAGAGAGTCCAAACCCGGCCTGCATCAGATGATAGGCCTCGCAGATAAGTTGCATATCACCGTATTCGATACCGTTGTGCACCATCTTCACATAGTGTCCGGCGCCGTTCTCTCCTACCCAGCGGCAGCAAGGCTCTCCATCCACATGTGCGGCAATGGTCTGAAACAGCTCCTGGACTTCTGGCCAGGCCGATGGATCTCCTCCTGGCATTATGGAAGGACCATAACGCGCCCCCTCCTCACCTCCTGATACCCCAAGCCCCAGGAAGCGTACTCCATGGCCAGTAACCTCTAACATACGGCGTTCGGTATCCGGGAAATGTGTGTTGCCGCCGTCAATGATAATGTCACCTGGCTCAAGATGAGGCAGGAGCTGTGCAATCACCCGATCCACTGGTTCACCAGCCTTTACCATCAACATCACCTTGCGGGGCCTGGATAGTTGGTCCACCAACTCATCAAGTGAATAGGCGGGGATAATATCGCCAACCTGGGCCAGTCCATTTAGAAACTGATCAGTACGGGAGGCAGTACGGTTATAGACTGCCACCCTAAAACCATGGTCACTCATATTGAGCACCAGATTCTGCCCCATCACTGCGAGCCCGATGAGCCCAATGTCCGCCTGTGGCATATCTTGTTCCTCAGCTTTTATCCTCTACTTTAGATGAGGATACTGCAGCTTGTTGAAAGTAACCAATTTCTCCTATCAGAAGATAGGATCAGTCTATGGAATATATGGAAGGGCACATCATTTCAATACTGGAAAACAGGACAGGATATTGCTTTAAACAGCGAATTTGCTATTCAGTAGCTTTGATATTTCATCGGTATTCACTGGCTTGCTGAACAAGTAACCCTGCACCATCTCACAATCAAGCTTATTAAGCATATCAAACTGCTCCTGCGTCTCAACACCTTCTGCAATAATCTCATGCCCTAGGTTGTGACCCATCTCTATCATGGAGCCAACCAGAAGTTTAGTTTCCTTGTCCAACAACATATCATCAACAAAATATTTGTCGATTTTCAGACAATCAACCTTAAGGTGTTTTAGAGATGCGAATGAAGAGTAACCTGTGCCAAAATCATCAATTGCCAGGAGCACACCAATATCCTTCAACTCTTGAAAAATCGAGAGGTTTTGTTGATCAGTCTGCACAACCCCCTCAGTAACCTCCAACTCCAGTTCACTTGGAACTATTCCAGTTTCTGCGATAGCACTTTCAATCATTGACACAATATTCTTATCAAGAAACTGGCTTGGAGAGATATTTACGGCAATGCGCAATGATTTGAAACCCGCGTTCTTCCATCTCACCGCCTGATTGCATGCAGTGTTTAGTACCCATTCAGTGAGCGGTTTGATCATGCCAATGCGTTCTGCCGTACCGATAAACTCAGTGGGAGGAACCTGTCCAAGTACTGGATGATGCCAGCGCGACAGCGCCTCGACACCAATCACCTTACCACTAGCCACATCTATCTGGGGTTGATACACCAGCGATAACTGTTCCCCTTCAATAGCTTCTCTCAGGAATTCCTCAACCTGGAAACGATACTCCGCCTTTTGGGTTAGTTCAGGTTTATAGAAGGCATAGCGGTTTTTGCCTCGTTCCTTTGCAGCATAAAGCGAGGTATCAGCTGCTTTTAATAGAGCCGACACATTGTTTCCATCATCTGGATAGTGCGCAATTCCAATACTGCATGCAGGCGTAAGCTTCCTGGAGGCAAGCTTTACAGGTTGAGATACGATATCCAGGCAACGTTGGGCAACATGTGCTGCAGTATAATCATCCGCAACCTCTTCAACGAGAACACAAAACTCATCACCACTGAGACGACCAATAAAATCAATACTACGACTAGCACTTGCCAACCGCCTGGCTATCACCTTCAGGAGTGAGTCACCCACATCATGCCCAAGACTGTCATTAATGTGCTTAAAGTCATCCAGGTCTATATATAACAGGCTGAAACGACGATTGTGTCTAACAGATGTATTTATCAACTCCTCAATGTTCTGATAAAAATATGCTCTACTGGCTAGCCCGGTCAGCTCATCAGTGTAGGCCAGCTGACGTATACGCTTCTGGGCCTGATCCCGTTCCATAACAATACCAGCAAGTCTTGCCGCAGAGATAAGATCGTTTAACTCATCTTCATTAGGCAGTGCTGGATGATTGTAATACATACCAAATGCCCCTAATACTTCTCCCAAAGAGTTCTTTATGGGTTCTGACCAGCAACAACGCATTCCATGAGGCAGGGCGACATCTTTTATCTTGGCCCATTTAGGATCTGTTTCAATATTCTCAACCAGGCAACGCTTTCCGGTATAGGTAGATGTTCCACACGAACCAACATTAGGACCATTTTCCAGGCCATGGACGGCATCACAATACTCTTTAGGCAGACTCGGCGCCCCACCGTGCAGTAGTTTATTTTCGTGTAATTCAAGCATAGAGCAGCGCATGCCTGGATGGCGCTCCTCATACATCAATGCAATCGCATCATAAACTTTTGCCGCCGGATGACCGCGTGCGATCATCTCCAGTATATTGGCATTGTTTTCATCAAATGCTTCTACTTTTTTTCGCTCTGTAATATCAACGTGGGTTCCCACCAATCTAACCGGCTTACCATCTGACTCGCGATTTACCAGAAAGGCACGGGACAGTACAGACACTTCATATCCATCTTTATGATGCATGCGCATCTCTACTTCAAATGAATCTGTGCGACCAGCCAGGTAATCCTGAACCTGTCCGAACACATATTCATTATCATCTGGATGAACCAGACTTTTCCATGTGTTTATATTGCCATCAAGCTCATTCTCAGCATAACCAAGCATGCTTTTCCATCGAGGTGAGTAATAGACCTCATCCGTTTCCAGGTTCCAGTCCCACAGCCCATCATTAGCACCACGCATGGCAAGTGAAAACCGCTCTTCACTTTTATATAGTTCTTCTGTTCGTTCCTCAATCTTCAATTCCATTTCATCCAGAACATGCTTAAGAACATCTTCAGCCTGTCTTTGTGCTGTGATATTCATAGAAACAATCATGATGGAATCAATTTGGCCATCCTCATTGAGAACAGGCACAAGCGTTGAGTGATACCAGACCTTGTTACCACTTGTATCATTTACATACCCTTCCTGGGTGATTATTTCCTCTGTCTCTCTCACCTTTAGGAGATTATCAGCCATGAGAGTTTTGAAAGGGTCAGGATAAAAGGAAAACGGGTATGGCTTACCGTAATACTTTGTAACGTCATCAATCATGAGCTCACGCACACCAGAAGAGCTCATATATTGCAGATTAAAATCCAGATCCACGATTTTTGTGCATACTGGCGAATTCTCAAGCCATGTATGACTCTTTCTAGCAGTGCTCCATGTGTTCTCTTTTGTCTGCTGGAATTTATTACAGGACTCAGTAAGTTCCGCCATTATTTCTTCCATACTACTGGATAGTTGTATTTTGACTATAGTATAGCGACCTTGTTGGGGATATATTACTTTTCAGTCTGTTTTTTTTAGCACTTAATGCCTGACTGAATAGATCATACTACCTAACTACCAGGAACATACTGAAATCACAGGGTTTATATATACAGCGCATAATTAAATACCTTATACCCATGCAGACCTTATACCCTGCACAACCAACCGCCATGAACCCCAATGGAGAGAATAAATGAAATGAGCCTTAGAGATGATACTTAGTTTGTAGAGACAACCATGGGTATTTGTTCTTTATTCTCTAGCAGCTGCTCAAATTCTTCTGCAGGTACCGCTTTGGAGAACAAAAATCCTTGTGCATAATCGCATCCAATCTGAGTCAGTATTCTATGTTGCGCCAGGGTTTCTACTCCCTCTGCTATTACCTTGAAGCCAAGCTTATGGGCCATCAATACAATAGCTTCTGACAACACCAGATCACTGGTATCCGATTCCAGATTCCTTACAAAGGACTGATCAAGTTTTAGATAATCGATGTCAAATTTTTTCAGATACGCCAGTGATGAGTAGCCAGTACCAAAATCATCAATTGCTACCTGAACTCCATCCTTACGTAAATGCGTCAGTTTTTCATTGATGTTGGATGTTAATTCCATCACAACGCCTTCAGTAATCTCAATAACCAGTGCATTTCCTGCCAAGCCGAGTTTATCTAGATACTTCACCCAATCTTCGTGCTCATAACTCTCCTTCATAAACTGCAGCGGAGACTTGTTAATGCTGATCTGAAATTCTGAATCATACTTTTCACGCCACTGTGTCAAACACTGCACCGACTCTTTAAACACCATATTGCCAATCTCATGGATTATGCCGGTCTCTTCTGCAATAGATATAAAAATATCTGGACTGATATATCCATGTTGTGAATGCAACCAACGCAGCAGAGCTTCCGCCTTGACTATACGTCCGGAATCTAAATCTATGATTGGTTGGTAATGCACAGTGAACTCACCAAAAGCCAAGGCCCGATGCATATCATTTATTAAACTCATGCGTCGCTGTGCTTCTTCATGTAGATTCGGAGTATAATAGCTATAACGATTTCGTCCCTGCTGTTTAGCAGCAAACATGGCCTGATCAGCATTGCGCAATAAATCTTCAGCTAGAGATGCATCATCAGGGTATATCGTGATGCCAATACTAGCTGTAACGTAAGAGTGATCCTCTCCTATCTGATATGGTTTACTTAGAGCATCAATGATCTTTTGCGAAACCATATCTATTCCTGAAACATCAGTCAGCTCAGTTAAAATTGCTACAAATTCATCACCACCAAAGCGTGCTACTGTGTCTGAACTGCGCACACAACTGGTGATACGTTGCGCGGCCTCAATCAACAGTTCATCTCCCATTGGGTGGCCAAACGTATCATTTACCTCCTTAAACCGATCAAGATCAATAAATAACAGGGCCAGAAAGTCCCCTTCACGATCAGCAACTTTGAGTCCATGTTCCAACCTGTCATTAAACAGGCGTCTGTTGGGTAGTTTAGTAAGTGAATCAAAGTTGGCTTGAGTCCAGATCAGTGCATCTGCTTTTTTCTTTACACTAATATCGGAGAACAGAGATACACGACGATGTACTCTGCCAGCATCATCAAAGATCGTATTGATGGTCAACCACTCGGCAAACTCTTCGCCATTCTTACGCCGGTTCCAAATCTCACCTTGCCAATGCCCGGTAGCATTCAGTGTCTGCCACATATCATGATAGAATTCACTGGTCTGCCGTCCAGATGACAATATACTCGGATTCCTACCTTTTACATCTTCCAGGGCATAGCCAGATACTTCAGTAAATGCTGGGTTGATGGCAACAATACGTTCCTGATCATCAGTTATCATCATCGCTTCACTGGAATTCTGGTACACCATAGCTGCCAGTTGCAAAGCCTCCTCGTTGCCACTGCGTTCAATTGCGATACCGACCAGATTTGCAGTCTGTTCCATTAAGGACAGCTCCTGATGGGAAGGACTACGGTCTTCACGGTGATAGATAGCAAATGTTCCTAATACCTTTCCTGAGGCAGCAAATACCGGTTCGGCCCAACATGCACGTACACCAGTTTCTGCAGCAAGATTTCTGTATTCTTCCCATAATGGGTTAGTCTGGATATCCTCAACTACTAGCCTCTCACCATTAAAAGCAGCAGCACCACAGGAAGTAGCCATTGGTCCTATTTGCATCCCGTCAATTGCAGTAGTGTAAGAATCTGGCAGGCTAGGAGCCGCGCCTATAACCAAGCGTTTACCTTCATCATCCAATAACAGAATGCAACCAAGCATTTGGGAATTTACGCGTTCAATGCCCAGCACTATTGCTTGCAGAATCCTCGCCAGTGGCGCCCCAGTAGCCAGCATCTCCAACACCTGGTTACGCGCACGATCCCGCTGCTGTGCCTGCCTGCGCTGAATACGTTCCACAAACATCTCTTGAATTATTCGACTGTAATGCAGAGTCGCGCTTATCAGCATTATCACAAACAACGGTACTACCACTCCTAATGCCCAGGTAAACTGGGTATCAGTCTGAGAAAAACGATAGAGCAGTGGCAAAACCGCAAAAACCGAATAGAAAACAGCCGGACCGCGCTGAGCAGAAAGCATGGTTACCGCCCCGGCAGACATTCCAGCAATGAAAATAGTCAGAAACACCTGGTGGACCAGACTGTCCTGGACAAATAAAACATAGCCACCAGCACCCCATAGCAATGAAGACAGAATTGTCCCCAGCTTAGCCCCGAAAACCCATGGCCCAACATCTTGAGGAGAAGGATTCACCTGACGAAAACGAATACTTAGGATCAAGCGCAGACTAACTACCATGAGTGCTGCAATATCCCACAGCACGATGATGTGGTGATCTATATAAGGCCAGAGTGTTATCGATAGTATTGCAGCATTCAGAAAAGTAGCGATAAACGCCAACGGTGCTGCATTATAGACAATCCGTACCTGATCAATACGGACCTGCGACATCAATGGGGTGTTTTCTTCAACTTGCATCACACGGTATAGATAAACAAATCAATTTCACTTGCCCACAAACGGCGTGGAATTAATTTTTAGCCCAGTGCAGTTAATCACTACAACTGTCATACGTGTGAGCTATTGAATTAAAAACGCACAGCTTTCATGCCAACCATATTCTTAATATATTGGTCGAAAAATGCGGCGTTTTTGAGCAGCAACTCCATGTTAATTCTGGATTCACACTGCTTAATTGAGTACTACGATGATGCCAGGGTATATAAGTAATGAATCATATACAACAGGCAAATTGAAAAAAGTACCTATTCATCTAATTGATTTTGATAATAATTAGATTATCAGCTGATATTTTTATATTTATACACTAAAAATGCCATGCAATACGAAGTTAATTCACATCGATACAATCGGAATACCTTACAATAAAAAAAGCTGCCTAAGACTCCAAAACATATACAACAAGGTTTAAGTAGCAGTAATCACAATATTGGATGTTGATCAGTGCTTCAAAATGTGACCGGGTAAGTCCTGATGCATCCTGAACTCTGATCGGTCCGACATGAAAACACTCACATGATTATTATTGGTGTTACCTGATTATTGCATATGACTAGGTTAGTTGATCAGATCAACCAGAAGTTATAGAGATGATTTATTCGACCTTACTACACAAGCCGATCATTAAATCCTCAAAAGACCTTGCTAACACCACACGATTGTATTTTTCAGAAACATACTTGCGCCCATTCTCACCCATTTTCTCTGTGAGCTTATGATCATGGTGTAATTTGGTAACTGCCTGCATAAGTTCTGACGCTGACTCTGGCTCTATACTAATACCTGCTTCCGCTTGTTCTATTATTCCTTTAACCTCACCCTCTACACCTAAAATAACTGGGCACTGCATCGCCATGCTTTCAAAAATCTTTGAAGGTATTACCGACTTAAACAGGTCAGATTTTTTTAACAATACCAAACTAGCATCTGTAATAGACCAAAGTGCCGGCATTTTATCCTTTGGCATTTGATGCACCATGACAACGTTATTCAGACTCAAATCATACTTCATACTCAAGAGCCGTTCCCGCTCTGCACCATCCCCGACCATCAGGAAGACGATATCCTGGCTCTCACACTGCTCTGCAGCCTCAAGAATGGTTTCAAGGTGATGTGCCATGCCATGTGTGCCTACGTACGCTGCAACAAACTTTCCCTCTACCCCAAGTTCCTTGGCCAGAGCATGGCTTTTATCTTGTGGTTTATAAAAATCCAGACTCACACCATTGGTTACAACCTGGATCTTATTTTCATCTATCCCTTTACCCACCATATAGGTTTTAAACGCATCCGTTACCGGCACAATCCTGTCTGCCTTGCGATATGCAAACATCTCCAGATATTCAAGAATTCTTATTACTTGTCTATTTGTAATCGCGCCCACTGTCAGGATAGATTCCGGCCACAGGTCACGAATCTCCAACACCCAAGGAACACGTTTTATCCTGCTGACAAAGTAACCTGCTAACCCATTAAAAAACTGAGGTGATGTAGAGATAACAACATCTGCTTTCCCAACAAATGGTGCCACAAATACAGCCATCAACATGTAGAACACGTAATTCCAGGTTCTCTTTATAAACCCCTCATTAGCCGTGATATAGGTCCAGACCTTTATGGCCCTAATACCATCCTTTTCTTCAACCTGGAAAAGGCGATTTCTGTATCCTGGATATGCCTTACCCATAGGATGATGCGGAACACAGCTAATCACAGTCACATCATGTCCTTGCTGCAGCCACTCTCTGCAGTGCTCATAGGTACGCGTTGCTGGCGCATTAACCTCTGGTGGGAAATAGTGAGAAAGAAACAGAATGCGCATTAGTTTGCTTTTTCTATGCTATATGAAAGGCTGACCGGTAAAGCAGCTTCTGTAGTCATAATCATGACTTGGTTTTTTTGTTTGATGCCAAACTCAGGACAGTACCAATCCTGTCCAAGTATGGTAGAAATCGTCTTGTCGCCATCTGTTTCAATCACCAACCTGGCAATGGTCACCTGCTCTCTAAGCAGATTCCAGCAACCCCCACCATTATCTTCTAATGTAATATCAGGATGAAAATGCAGATATGAATCTATCCTGTGAACACCTTTACCTAGTACTTTATCGTGCACCTCAATAGCTGCACCACCATGGTTAAGATGGCAAACAATCTTGCGTTTGTGTGCAATTTTATCAGACACTTGAGGAAACCCCTGATAACCTCCAGAAAACACAATTTGGTTATCTGATCTGCGGACTATCTCCGCCTGGAGCTTGTTAGCCCTACGCGCGACCCGAAACTCACCCCAAATCTCTGACTGCTCCTTACCATCCACAGAGATAGTATTGTGCGCAGCCGTACTCCGCACATAATCTCGCATCTCACCAGCCTGATATTCATATACTCCGGAATCCACAATCACCGGTTCATCATCCCAAATTAATTCAAAGCTGAGAAAATCACAGTGGGTGTGTCCAGGCTGATAATCTGGACCAATATCGCCGCAATCGATTAGCAGCATATCATCATCATGCCGATACCCGTAGATACCACTGCTGGGTTCATTAACTAACTCTACTCCACCAGAATACTCTGGGGGAGTAATATCGATAAACTTCCCAGCATATACATAAAGCTCATCAATGGACGGGGATGCGCCTTGAACTGAATCATTAAATAGTGGGATGGTGCCATCCGGCAAGGTAATGCGATGTAAGAATGCCAAACCACGTACAATCACCTCTTCCAGCGCTGCTTCTGTCTCATTTCCAAGAACACCGGAGTTACTCCTACTCAAGTTAAATAAATCCAACATGTTTTCTAGCATCAGCGCATGATAGTGAGGAGAACGCTCATAGTGGCCACCATCATCAAGAAACTGTTCTGACAACTGCTCCAACAGGAGACGCTTACCCCTTGTCAGCCACCGTTCAGCATCCTTACCTTGAAAAAACACGCCGGCAAACAACCAGGCCTTAATGTTCTCAAAATAATGATTCGCCAGAATATGTCGCTCATCGTTCTTTTCTAACCAGAGAGTCTGCTCATACAAGCTATCTAGCCAATGGATAGGTAGTCGTCTGGGTGATGCATCACTCAACATAAACGCTACCCAGTTCACAATACGCAAACTTACGGTATAAGGTTCCCATGCCGGCTGACTGCCCTGAGGATTACGCTTGATCCAGTCATCCACTAAAAACCGCTTGTTGTCATCTGAGCGGTAGATATCTCGAAGTTGATCAAAATAGTGCAGGTGATAGAGCCAGAGTCGTGACTTACCTGATGGATTCCAGTTTATATACTCATTATCAAACTCAACGGTTTGGTTAAGACAGGTGAAGGTGTGCTCTGATTGCTGGAAGGTAGAGACAGGCAACAGTGGCTGTAGGTATCGTTCTTCGCGTACTCTGGCTTCGGCACTTGGTTTGACAGTTCTGGGAGGAAGCTGCCGACGTAGCATATAAAAAACAATCTGCACAGGTTTTAAATGACGCAATGTACGAAATAATCGTCCAATATGCTGAAGCAATTCCGCTAATCTAGGCATTTATTTTAAAAACAAAATAGAAACAGACATTCTAAACCTCGACCATTTCATAAATTCGTGAAGGTAACGAAACACAATTTGTGTAAGTCGTAACAAATATCCTTACTGAGCTATTATTTCTATGACACAATTACTCTGAATTCCCTCTCTGTTTTAATACTACTAATCAAACCTCAGAAACAGTAAACAATCGTACAACTTCAAATAATACAATCACATAACTACAATAAATAATTCTTTTCTGTTTAACCGAATATTACCAAGTTAAGCATTTAATATCACCGAAGCCAGTGTTCGTATCTTATTTGTGACCAAGGGCTCAAAAAGCAAACTCGCTAGGAATTAGACTCAGAAGCTATTAAACAACTCTCTAGAAAAAGTTGTTTCTGGTTTTCAATCGTGTAATTGGCACTTTTCTCTAGCGCCCCCCTTCTAAGCTTGTTCGCATAGGTTAAATCCTGTGTAAGAGTAAGCATCGCCTGATATAGCGCCTCCTGTGACCGTGGTTCGATCAGGATTGCGCTGCTTTCATCTACAATCTCTGGTATAGCCTTCCATCTTGTTGTAATCACAGGTGTGGCAGTCATCAAAGACTCAATAATTACACCAGGATAACCCTCACCAAAATAGTACGTTGGCAAGACCATTACATCGGCCTTTATTAAAACATTACAGACCTGATCAGGTTCCAAAACACCGTGATAGCTGGCGCCATGCTGATTTAGTTGATCTGCACTAATTCCATCATACAGTGGTCCATAGTAGTCAAGTTGCACTTCAGGATAAGAACTCCTTAAACTGGCAAAACTATCCAGCAGTTCAAACACCCCTTTATCCCTTTTGATCTGACCTATATAGACAAACCGTTTGACCGGGTTACTCTTAGGCCGCACTTCAGGAATTCCCGGTCTCGCGGTTGGAAACCATGAGGCATGCCTACAGATACGTTCAGCCTCGCGTAATTGTGAGTGTGTCTGACAAAGAACTGCTGCAGCACCTTTATAGAAGAGCCGCAACAAACCCGTCTTTACCCAACCGAGATCAGATATACATTGCCCACCGAACCGACGAATTATGTATGGCTTACCAAGCAAAAAACATAGCACACGAGCTGGGATACTAATATAAACTAGAGATCCAATTGCAATATGAAAAGTCACCACATCAGATTTCTTTATCACCCGGACAGTCTCAGCAAGCAGGTTGGGAATTGGTAAAACCGACTTGTAATTGCTTAAATTAACTACCAGCGGATTAGTACCATCACGTTCAAGTGCGTTTATCAGTTCCAAGAACGAAACTGTGGTACCTCCAATGGGGGGAGGAAGAGACCCGAATAGACTAATTTTCATCTAACCCATACCAATTTGATCTGCAGTTTCAGTTCATCCATATACATCGTACATAGGCCATCAACCAATCCTACTTTTTATGCATAATGCACTCAAACAGTGTCTGGTATTTTTCTACCATCCTGGGCATTGCATACTCCTTCTCAACTAGCTCCTTACCAGCCATTCCCATCTCATCAAGCCTCTTAGCGGGGAGTGATATAAGACTCTCCAGTTGCTCAGCAAGTTGTTCACAATTATCCGAAGCAAACAGATGACCGGTAACACCTTCTTTCACAAGTAGTCTATTATCAACTATGTCAGAAGCGACTACAGGCCGCTGTGCTGCCATCGCCTCCATCACAACATTTGGAAACCCCTCCCAGAGCGATGGAAGTACCACAATGTCAGAAATAAAATAAAGCTCCGGCATCTCAGTTCGCTGACCTGCAAATATCACGCTGGCCTGGCAATTCAAACGCGCCAATTCATCCTCTAATCGACTCTTGATACTTTTATCAATCGCCTCACCCACTAGTAGCAGGCGTACCTTTTCATGAAATTTACGGATCTGGCAAAAAGCCTTAACCAAGCAGATATGGTTTTTCTGCTCCTGTATCCGCCCAGGCAGCATGATAACCTGCTCACCTTCTGTTAACGCGAACTCATTGCGCAGGCGTTTCACGGTTTCCGGATCAGGGTTATTAAAGCTGTCTACATCGATTCCATTGTAGATGATGTGAATCTTTTCCTCGGGGACACCGAGTCTGCTGTGCAACAATTCTCGGGTAACAGTGGCATTGACTACGACGGCACTGCCCCATCCTTTAAGCAGGCGCTCAATGAACATACGCATCCACGAATGCACTATATTAATATTCCGCTCAGAGGTAATGATCTTTTTGACACCGGCAATACGCCCAGCCAATCGAGCCCACATGTTTGGTGTATTCAGATAAGAGAGCAAGATATCAGGCCTCTCTCTATGAAAAAACCTAGCCAACCGAAATAGGAAGCCAATATCGAACTTGCCGTGCTTGGGAATACACTCAACACGCACCCCAGCCTCGTCCAGAACAGGCTTGAAATGTGGTATGTCGTGATAAGTCAACACAACTGGATCATAACGATTCCTATCCACTGATGAGGCAAGCCCAACAATCTGTCTCTGAGCACCTCCACTGTTTAAGGAATCGATAAACAGTATAATTTTTTTTCTAGTCACGACTGTCGACCCTGGAAATGGTGTAGAGGTATTTCCCGGTCGCCGTTTTAGGGATATCATCGACGACGTCGAAAGTCACTTCGCAGGTTTCGCCCATCACTTGTTTAATCAGACGGTGTGCCTCATCCGCATGCGCCCATTCTGTAATGAGCGAACCTGGTTTCAAGACCAGTCCTACCCTTACCCGGTCGATCGTCTCCTGGACCGCCTGAAATTTAATGATACTGCCATCGTTGGTCATGACGCCGAGAAGATGGATAAAGAACTCCGGGGATACAATACCGCCATCAGCGGTTCTAAACGAACTGCTGCTACGACCGACAATCCGTTCGAGCAGTGGATAGGGTCGGCCACAGGGGCAACTGGCAGCACCCCTCACCGCCCGGTCGCCGATTCGATACCGGATCAATGGCATGGAATAATTAACCAGGTTTGTTACCAGGATCTCACCTTCCTCACCCTCCGCAACTTCATTCATATATTCATCTACTACTTCAATATAGGTCGTCTCACCAAAAATATGCAGCCCGTTATGCTGCTCGCATTCCCCCGCCATACTACCTGCTTCACGACTACCGTATCGGTCGAAAACGCTGGCACCAAAAACTCGGCTTACCTGCTCTCTCATATGTGGGAAAAGAGTACCGGCAGAACTGATGATGGAAGTCGCTGCATTCACCCGGAGACCATTTTCCTCGATAAACTTTGAAAACTCGTAGAGTATTTCGGCATACCCTTCTAATACATAAGGCCCTGACCGATTGATCAGTTCTAGGTAATCGTTCATCCTTTCCGAGGAAAACTGGAATGCATTCAGCGTGATTCGGTTTTCTATAAAATCAGACAATTTCTGTTTCAGACCGTAACCGCCTTTAACCAGATCGCGCTCGGCACCCCACAGTTTAACCAACAGGTCTTCCGTGTCTCGTCCCGCCCAGGAGTAAAATAGAATCGTGGACGCCAACGCGTCGGTTTTATAAACCTTGTCCTGCATAAAGGTTATCGGCTGCCCTGTAGACCCTCCAGTTGAATTTTTCAGGCTACCCCGGCCACACTCCACAAAAAGTTCGTCCTTACGGTTAATGACATCGCTTTTTTCCAGTACTGGGAATTGTCTGATCACGTTTCTGGGTGAAGAAGCAAGTTCCACATCAGAAACAGCTAGACCTCTGTCTCGGTAAAACGGAATGTTTTCCAACGCATAACACAGTAAGTCGCTCAGGCGTTCATCAAGCCGATGCTCATAGTCCTCATGACTCGACCACTGCTGGCTGGAAAAATACTGGTACCTGTCCAAGACAGGCATGCGTTTTTTTATCCAGAATAATTTTTGGAGTAGGTAATGAATCATTTATGTCACGATTATTGTATCAGTTGTACCTACTCGAATCGGGTCGACTCGGCAAGCGGCGATTTTCCGCCACCAATCGGGGGGGCAACATGCCTAGGCCTTTTTTTCTTTTCCAGCATATGGACAGCAGCGATGTATGTTGCCAGGAATAACCAGCTCACTTTTTCATGATACGAGACCATGGCAAAATCGTAAATGACATAGGTCGTAAACATAGTGACAATGAGTAGGTAATGAAAACGTTCGTCATCGGTGAGATTACGCTTTCTCAGCCGAATTAGACGCATGGCGATAATCACGTACATGGAGTAATACAGTAAAAAGCCGATGATACCTGTACCGACCATAAGCTCAATTATATTGGAGTGGGAATAGGTACCCACTTTAACGCCAAACCCTCCACCTGACAGCACGCGGAAGTTATCCAGCCCCACGCCAATACCAGGATTTCTCTGCACCACCTCAAAGCCTTTGGCATAAAGTTGAAGCCTACCACGCTCGCTGACACCAGCTTTAGATATATCATCCTTTTCAATAGCGGTGATGATGCGCTGTATACGGTCGTAGTGGGTACTTTGCTGAACATATATGATACCGCCTATCAGACCGGACACGCTAAGCACGCCAATAGCCATGGCCCCCACGATTGACTTCTTTGCAGTTTCCCTGAAGATAAAATATGAATATAAACCCAGCACCATTATGACCATGACCAGTGCTTTCCTGGACCCTGATTCGGTAATCATATAAAACAAAAAAATCATTACCGGGATGATCAATAGCTTGACAAGCTTACTTTTGTAAATCGAAAAAAAGTATAGCAGTCCGCCGACGGAAACCAGCAGCACCATTCCGAACAGGTTTGCATTATTAAATGTCCCCCGCAGCCGGCCATAATCCGAATAGGCGAGCGGGTTCTTCAGTGCAAGAATAGATACTAAGATAGTGGTGAGAATAGCTGCCAGCCATATCGGCTTGGTCGAATCCCGCCATACGATGATCGAGAATAGCATAAATGAAATAGGGATTACCTGTATCACGGTATAAATTCTCGATAGCGACAGTTCTGGCTCAATCGCAAATAACATCGACACCATGGCTATTAAAATCCACAGGAGCACAACTAACCACTCACTGGTGAAGGCCAGTTTCCTACCTCCTATAAATCCCTGATATACAAAAAGTACAGCCAACACCGCCGCCACTATTTTTGTGATGTAGGCTTTTCCCTCTGCATAGGAAAACAGGATTATCGAAGCAACGTAGCTCATCAGAACCAGATCGACCAGTAGGTTTTTCTTGATATAGCGTATCATCGTCACTTGTATCTCTTATCGCCCAGAACAGTCCTGATGCTTTTAAAATGTTTCATAGTCGGCAGACGGGGATTCTCCAGCCACTTGAAAAACACCCCTCGCAGTTTTCCGTAATAATATGCGCGTTTGAATGCCCGTCGATATGCATCCCCCAGCGCTATCGTTTTAACACCCAAATGAACCTGGCGGCCTTTTTTAAGCATACTGTTGTCAAAACTTAATTTATATGTCTGGACGGTATTCATCGAAGGGTCGTATTCAACCGCTATGGACGTTCTGTTCCAGTACTTCAGTTTGTATGAAAATGTCCGGGTCGGCGTACAGGGCGATTCATTGTAATACGCAGGCACTGAGAAGTCTGGGATAAGGCAGTTACCAAGACCGTAAAAGATATGTACACCTTTATATATCTCATGATTCTGAATACAGTGCGCATGATGCCCCACCACGAGGTCCGCACCAAGGTCAACAGTTTTCCTCGCAATCACGACATCATCGTATTTTGCTTTGTGTACCTGCTCTGCGCCCCAGTGAAAAACTACGACAATACGATCAGCACCGGAGGCTTTAGCTTTATCAATATCGGATGCTATCGAAGCGATATCGATGATAGCCACCCCCTGCCCCGAATTACCCGCCACCGCTGGAGACGTGCTTTTACATACGTATGCCAGTACAGCTACCCTTTTGTTGTTTATTTCAACCTGAAACGGATTAGCATAATTATCAGATATATTTCCCGCACCGAAATATGGGACACCCCGTGCATCCAGTTTACTGATGGTATCAACAAAGCCTTTTCTACCATAATCAAAAACGTGGTTGTTAGCGACGCATACCGCTAGCGGTCTGGCACCAAAGGTGGCTTCCATGAAACTGTCTGAAGCCTTGAGATTGACCTTGCCAGGAACGCCGCACGGCTCGTCAGTAATCGAAAACTCCAGATTCAGGATATAATTTTCAGCAACAAAATTGGACTCAAACGCCCGGGGAAGATATAGATCACCCAGAAACGTCATCTTTTGTCCTTCTGCATGTTTAAACATCTCTTATCATCCGCAGGAATACCGACTCTGAAGCAGTGTGCAAAAAGTATCTACATGCCTGTTTTTCCAGACAGCGCTTTCCCGGTGATATCTAGAATCAACCACCCAGGCTCACCGTATATCCATTATCCACGATGACAACCTCCTTCAGTTGATGACTGTGCGCAAGCACACTGTCAGTAGCAGGACCAATACAATCTAGTTCGTTATGGGCAAGTATCACAACATTAAACTGGATTAAATCACTCATTCGTGATCTGTCCTTTTGCGTTCTAGATGATATAAATAAAGACCGCCCAGCAACTCTCGTCTTTTTTTCCAATACATGGTCCAGTTAATATCTGGCTCATCAAGTATTTTTCTTATAGCACTAAGATTAGCGTCGACTGCATTAGTAGAACCATCTCTCGATAATTGAATAGTACGGTATAAAGCAAAGTCCTCAACCGCATCCTTAAATGCTTCCCAGCGTCTGCTGCTCACTGGAATTATGTCAGACTCATACACTGCTGCCCAATCTGGCTTAATACCGTCAAAATCATCCCATGCACTACTTTTATTTGTCTCGGTAAGTGACCAGAAACCTGTACCCGATGCACCCGCAGCCCATGCCCGCATAGGTATTGCATAGTATTTACTAGGAGATGCCGCTTTGGCTGGTGACTTAACCCCACTATATGTCCACCAAGGACGGCCAACCCTTGAAAAGAAAGACTGCGAATATTTGCGCCCAAAACTCTGTTCAGGCTGCCAAATATCAACATACTTCCTGGCGTACTCAAGATCTGAAAGCCATGTTGAAACACTTCTCGTAGTTATGGGATTCGCATATATCTGAACCTCATTATCAATTGATTTAATCATTGAGGAAAATTCAGCAAGCAACTCTAGTTCATTGCCCTTTGGCTCGTCGATAAGGTAAAGCGCCCAGTCCTCATACTCTAGCCCTCTTTTTTTCATGAATGCTGTAAGATATCTCAGCCAAGGACCTAGCAATTGTCTAAATGCTGGCGTGTCATTTCTATACTTCTTGGGAATCCACTCAGGCCAGGACATATAAAGTAAAATTTTACCTTTTCCTCTGAGCGCACTAATTTCTGCGTCGAACCTGGATTCTATTTTTTTATTTAGGCTATAGTTAAATGGTGTGGGTATTTTTGATGTATGCACAACAAACACATTGATATGCTGTTGATGCATCCACTCTACGTTACGTTTAAAAAACTTTTTTACCGGAACATGGTGTGAATACGACCAGACATTAACATCTGGCCACTTTATATCTTTGTGAAGCGGCAGCTTCTCCAAGGTCAAGGTTAATTCACCTATTTTCTCATCACTGTCCAACAAGAAAGATAGGCGATGTATTTTTTCTAGCCATTCCTGATTATCAAACCCTACCTTAAGCCACAAGTATGCACTTGATACCGGTGGAATTGATATTGTACTTTCTTTAACAGGCAACAGTGCATCCCATGCTTTTTTCCCATTACTGGCAATTACAGGCATAATCTCAAATATTTCCAGAATACTCCTATCCATACCATGAATAAAAACCTTTTCAGAATGATTTGTGTTGTTTCTTAGACCAACAACAATATTCTCATATGACCCAGGATAGCCAGTCAAAGTCCGCTCAAAAACACCGTTTGTTAGATAATCAGTTTTCTGTGAAGAAAGATCCTCATACACTTCAGGCAAGCCAATCAATAACTTCTCAGGTACCAAGTGCCATTCAGGTAAAGCTGAAGCTGATAAAACCTGTTCTTTCAATCTTCGAACACTATCCTGCTTAACACCATCTGCAGACACAGTCGATTCATTCGGACGAGCGGGATAAGCTATTTCTTCATAAGTGTCGTGAACATTAATCTCATCAATCATCATATATGCACCCCTAGCATGGATAACGACAGACAATTCTCCTTCAGAATCTCCGATATCCACACCTATCCATTGATGTGACCTGTCAGGATATTCCTTAGAATCTATTTCTCTGCCGCTGATATAATGAGGCACATCACCATTCATATATACATCGATCCGTCTAGGAAGATCTACACCTGCATGTAGCCCCTTAGCAAAACGAAAACGTACAGTTTTATTTTGTTTTCCGGAAACCTTAATAGTCATAACAACTGGCGTCCGTGCCTGCCACCCAACGGCTGATGATTTGGTCCACATAGGATAGGACTCCAGTTTATCATTCGTTAGGTCGGCAATATCAGAAGCGTTGGTCGTAAGTTTATAATTGGGTTGCGGCTCAAATCCTAGAACCTTGATGGCTTCCTCAGTTGCATACAGGCAACCGGAAATGAGAAATAACATTACGGCTGTAAAACATTTATTCATCATTCAGTATCACTTAAAGTCGAGTGTAATAACGATAGACAATGGTTTACCTGCCTAGAATAGAGAGAAGATACAGTCTACCCCATGTAAACGGCTGTCTTGATTTTTAAGGTCAATAACAACCTAATCACAAAACTAGACTTAAATATCATTATTTAGCGATAGGCTGAATAATTGAAACATTTCTGCTTCATTTCCCATCCATTATTATTAAATGCGAATAGCGGCCTGTTATTCTTCTCAGAATGACATCAATTTAGATCATCCCAAGGTATTCAAGTACAACTTGTACTGTTAATCCGTTAGTTATAAAAATACAATTATTGCTACCTATTAGCATGGGCCTGTCAAATGAGTGCATTTCATCTAAACACAAAATGTATTACTTAATACCTACGATTAGTTTAGTTTTCCGATAATAGTATTTTAAAATATCACTATGCATAAATATTAAAGCAACCAAAGACGGAACCCTACGATACTTTGTTAGATAGTAGTAGAAGCTCTCTATTCCTTTTTTCAGAATAAATAGCGAAGGTTCATTTTTGACAGATGCCCCTTGTTTATGTGTTATCACACTATCCGGATTTATAAATACCTTTTTGTGTAGGTTTTTGAGTTTTTCGCTCAATATAAACTCTTCTAAATACAAAAATGTCGTTTCATCTAAATAATTCATCCGCTGTATGATTGACGATCGTATCATCATGCAAGACCCTGCAAGCACATCTACTTCTCTTGGGGCATTAAAATCATACTCTCCAATATAATAATGGCGAAGAACCCACTTATTTCTTGGAAATAACTTCTTTAGCAATCCAAAGCGAAATAAATACTCACGTAATACGGGCCTTCTTCTAGCACAGTTACGGTCTATTCTCCCATTCGAATCTAATATTTTTGGACCAACCATAGCGGCATCTTGATGTGAATTTAAAAAATCAGCTAGCGGTTCTAGAAAATCCCTTTGTACTATGGTGTCGTTGTTAAGAATCATAATGTAATCGTCGTTTGACCGAACTGCCCAACGTATACCGATATTATTGCCGGCGGCATATCCACGATTTGATTTTGATTGAATCAGAACCAACGGGTGATACACAACCTCATCAACCTCTGATTGCTCTTGGGTTAACAATAAATAATCTTTACCCTGTTGCTTAAGATAATCGCATATATGAGTAAGAGAGCTATTTTGTGAATCATTATCGACCACAATAATACGGTAAGGCCTATATGTAACATCAATAACAGACATAAGACACTCAACCGTATCTTGCCAGTTTTTGTAATTGAGTATAACGATAGCAATCTTATGTTCGACTAATTTTCTTTCCATACCTACTTTTCACTATAGCGTTATACTTCAGTCAGGTAAGTACCTTATTTCACAGAGCATTCTACCTAGACATCATTCCTGTTACTTTTTTTATTAGCCATGTACCAGAAGAACCCAACATAGTTGGATAAATAAGGATGGATGCACCAACAGCAATAATAGATGTTGTTAGTGTAACTATAATACGCGTCAGGTTGGAATCAGTTACGTCACGCAAAATACTAATAGAGGTGCCGCCCACAATCAAAATGATAATCGCAATTATCACACCTGGAAGTAAAGCTGATACATTACGCTTCCAATTGGACTCAATCATACCAAGAGCCATATGAGTCATTACAAAATAATTGATGAGGACAACAATAGTTAATGCCAAGGCAACACCTGCTAACCCCCATTTACTCCCAATCAAAACAGAAATAGCAACCATTACTAAATATGCAAACTTACGTCTAGCAATACTATAATTTCTGCCGAGTGCACCACCAAGTTGGTCAGCCAATCTATTTGAACCTCTCAACGGAACCTGCAGTAACAGTAACTGTAATGGAATTACTATCTCAAGCCACTGGTCACCTAAATATACTTCGACTATCTCAGGTGCGAGAATTATACCTAATACACTTATTGGCAACATCAAAACAATAACAAGTTCAGTAGATCGTAGATATGCTGAAGCCAACCTATTGAGATCACCATCCATGCGCGACATGGCTGAAAACATAACCTTATCGATAACACTACCTAAAAAGCGACGCGGAAGATCCATTATTTGAAACGCCATCTGATAGAACCCAAGCATTGCTATACCCAAGATCTTACCAACAATTAAATTATCTACCTGTGATCCAGCATAATTAATAATCCGGGAAAGGCTCATTCCCGCGCCGTATTTTATAATCCCAGTAAATGCCTCACTACGTAGAGCTTTCAGTGAAAAACGAATATTTACCTTCCCAATAAAGACCATGCGCAGGACACCTTGTGACAGCATCGCAATCACAATAGCCCATACGCCAGCACCAGAAACTGCTAACGTAACGCCAAGCACCCCAAACGCCAGCGAATATGAACTAATATTTACCAGCGCTAGTCTTTTAAGATTGAGTTCTCGTTCCAATGTTGCATATGCAACAGAATTATAACTTGTGAGTACTAACGACAAACTTAGCACCCTTAATATATCTTCTGCATCAGGTGATCCGAAATAGTTCGCGATATAAGGTGCCGTAAACCATAGAAGTAACACACCAAGAATGCCGAGTAATACTGAAAAGGTGAATGCTGAGCTTATATCAATATCTGATAATTTTGGTTTCTGTATGAGCGCCGCGCCTACACCTATTTCTGAAAACATCACCAAAAAACCAACTGCCATATTGGCAATTGCGACGAGTCCAAATTCAGCAGGAATAAGGTATCTAGCGAGCACTGCTATTACCAGCAATTGCACAATTGCCTGTACTGCTACAGATCCGAATGCCCAAATCGAAGCAAGAAATGATCTATGCCCTAAACTCATACCAACTGCATCCTATGCAAAATATTTATGTGGTGATTTATAAACATAAGCAGCATCAATTCGAATAACCTTTATCTCTTAAGCCTCCAAGAATAATATGCACAAATAAATTCTTATTAATGTCTATGCAGTTAATATCACATTGAGCTGAGTGTAATAACGACAGACAATGGTTTAACTGCCTGGAATCAGAGAGCATACATAGTCGGACCACTATTATCGGTTATCTTCATTTTTTACAACCAATAACCAACATCTTGTTCTTAATTGGAAATAAAAAAAGTAGGGTATTAACTATAGGTAATAACAACCTAACCATAAAACTAGACTTAAATATCTTTTTTAGATAAAAACTGTATGGAAACGAAAGCTCATGGAATTTTCTTGTTTCAACAATTTCTAACCCTGCTTCCCTAAATAAATCTTTCATTTCTGTTATTGAGAAAATTTGTTTATGACCGAATCTATGAGAAGAGTACATAGAATTCAAAAAGGTAGGATAAACGCCATTAGATAAGCGATATGTAAACACACCAAAGCGGTGATAAAAACTGTCTCTACAAGGAGTATCAATAAAAAGATAGCCTCCACTTTTCAGCATTTTTGTAGCTGTTTGTAGTGTACAAAATGGGTAATTTACATGTTCAATCACGTCCCATAATGTCACACAGTCAAAAGATGACTCTTGCGTTTTCCAATAATTGTCTTCAATTGGTCGCTTAATGACATTAAGATTATATTTAGTTTTAGCATAGTGTGCCCTTGAATCACTTAGCTCAACTCCTACAGTTGTTGCACCTGCATTTTTCAGCTTTGAAAGAAATAGCCCACCGCCGCATCCAATATCTAAAACTCTTTTATTCTTGATTGGTGACACATACCTGCTTACTATATTTGCCTGACCTTCAAACCTCTCTATATTCGACTGTAATGCTTTTTCAATGTAGGACACTTCCTCCTCAGTCAATGTAGCTCCATTAATCTCTGGAGAGATTTCTTCAACTGGATCCAGATAGTCTATGAAGTGATACCCATTTGGTGAGACAAAAACATTTGCGTTATCAAGGCGGTACCTTGGCTCATCCGTAATAGACTTTTTCAGAGCATCAATGTTATCCATCTTTTCTACATCTATAGTTATGCATCGCACCTAGATTTTACGATAAAGCATGACTGGTTTCTTTACCTGTATCATAGCCGCAACTAAATTTGCCATCCCTGAATAATAATGTCCTTATCTTATCTGCTACTTATCATATTTTCAGGTTGTCATATGCTCAAGTTACTGTAGCTACATACCAGTCCTGAGCATGTGCAGCATTGTTGTATCAATTCTTTTCGCGTGTGGAAGATAATATGAACATATGAATACCACTCAGTAGTTATTATTCCAGGACAGGATGTTGAGCATGAAATTGCTGCTAAACTACTGCCTAACCAGAAACCATTTAGACAGCCATTCTAGCGTATATATGCCAGAGATGTAGCACATGGATGCACCAGTTACGAATCTAAGGTAAATTCAGTAACTAACCGTATTTCATGGTTTGAGCCCACGTTGGGATGATGTGATTCAAAATAAAATGCGTTTTAATTGGGCGCTAGCTAGGTATTAACAAGGGTAGCGGTGAATTAATATGTACGTTTCACACCACGGCGCAGCCACAGGAGTGACCGGCTCCTGCCATGAACTGGTTCTGGATAATGAGCACTCTGTACTCATAGACTGCGGCCTGTTCCAGGGCTCTGAGGCCTCAGATAGCAAAAGTGAAATAAATACCAAAATAGACTTCCCTGTTGCACGTGTTCAAGCCCTGCTTGTTACCCATTGCCATATAGACCATGTTGGCCGTATCCCTCATCTGATTGCCGCTGGTTTCAAAGGCCTTATCTACTGCTCAGAGGCTACCGCAATTCTGCTGCCACTGGTACTGGAAGATGCCCTCAAGATGGGTTTCACCAGAGATAAGCGCCTGGTGCAGCAATTTCTGAAGCTGATTAAACAGCGGTTGAGACCCCTGCCCTATAACCGGTGGCACCCGGTAGACCTGCATGGTGATGACCCATCTCTGCAGATCCGGCTGCAGCGGGCCGGGCATATTCTTGGTTCAGCATATATCGAATGTAAAGCCAAAGTTGCTGGTATCAGCAAGAAAGTGGTTTTTTCCGGCGATCTGGGCGCACCTTACACTCCTCTAATACCCACTCCAAAATCCCCCTGGTCTGCTGATCTGTTGGTATTGGAGAGTACCTATGGAGATCGGCTGCATGAGGGGCGCCGGGAACGCCGGGCAAAGTTACGCGAGATTGTGGAGCGGGCATTTGCGGATAGAGGAGTGATCCTGATGCCGGCCTTCAGCATCGGCCGTACCCAGGAGTTGCTGTATGAGTTGGAGGAGATCATTCACCGCCACGGTGAAAAAGCGGTGGCCAAGGATATTCAGTGGCAGGATATGGAGATTGTTCTAGATTCCCCATTGGCAGCCAGTTTCACCAAAGCCTATCGGAAGCTCAGGCCCTATTGGGACCGGGAAGCCAGAAGCAAGCTGAGAGCTGGCCGTCATCCGCTCTCGTTTGAGCAACTTACTACTATTGATGATCATAAGACACATATGCAGGTGGTGAAATACCTGGGCAAGACTGGCCGCCCAACACTGGTGATTGCCGGCAGCGGTATGTGCACCGGCGGGCGTATTGTGAATTATCTGAAGGCCATGCTGGGTGACGAGAAGACCGATGTGCTGTTTGTGGGTTATCAGGCCATCGGCACCCCAGGTCGGGACATCCAGAAATATGGCCCAGAGGGGGGATATGTGATCCTGGATGGGCAGCATATCGATATTCGGGCCAAGATCCACACCCTGAGCGGCTACTCTGCCCATGCCGATCAGGCGGATCTGGTCCGGTTTGTTAGCAGGATGCGGCATTTGCCAGGAGAGGTACGCCTGGTGCATGGTGAAGAGGATGCCAAACGGGACCTGAAGCGGCGACTTGAGCAGGAGTGTCCTGGGGTGCAGGTGAGTATTGGGCGGTCTTGACCATCCCACCTTACCCACCCCCCCCTGAGAGAAGGGTAAAACAGCCATAGATGACCCTGTATGAAACAGCTATCAGACACTAGCTTATGGGCTCGGTATCAGAAACAACCGCCAGCGAAAACAACCAATATATGCAAATATCCCACGAAATATACCTCTAAAGTGTTAGAAAATAGGCTGATTTTAAAAAAAAAGTGAAAAAAAGGCCTTTCACCCCTTGGCTTTAGTTTGCTTCTTTATTACTTTGTTACTAACTTGATGATTTCTCTATATGAAGTACTGGTTTTAGACCTTCAAACCCTGCAGAAATGTCGAGTGACTGTTAAGTCGCCACAGAGCGATACGGCAGCTATGTAGTAACCACTCCTGGAGGAGATGACAATGAGAGGTTTCAGCAGATGGGCGGCTAAATATGCTGTCCCGGCTTTGGCTATCTGCGCACTAATGGAAGTTCCTGTTGGGGCAAATGCATCTGACGAATTCAATAGTGGCTACTCAGGTAGAGATATTGCTTTCAGGCTGGATAAAGGAAACTGTCTTGCATGCCATGTGATACCAGGTGGTGAGGCACCAGGAAACATTGGACCTCCACTCATAGCCATGAAAAGCCGGTATAGCAGCCGGGAGTTGATAAGAAAGCTGATCTGGGATCCTGAGTTGATCAAACCAGGAATAACCATGCCACCATTTGGTAAAAATCAGATTCTTTCAGAGAGTGAAATTGAACGACTGGTAGATTTCATCTGGGCACTGTAATAGCGGAGTAGACCCTGTAGTAATGATGATAATAAGGACAATAGCTGTGCTGATAACCATGACTATCACTCTGGTGGGAGTCACTGGTGCTACCCCGCCCACCACCTCGCTTCCTGAGCAGGACCGCTTAACCCTGTTGAACTTCTATAAAAAGCGACTGCCACTTGTCCCGCTGTCAGAATATTCCAATGGAGTATATGCCATTGACAAGGCAGGACGCGAAAACTGGATTGCAATTGAAGAGTTTCCACCCTATGGCCCAGCCATTGATGAGGGTGTAGAGATGTGGGACACACCCTTTAAAAATGGCAAAGGTTACAAGGACTGCTTTACAGAAGGCCCGGGCGTGGCACACAGATACCCATACTGGGACCGTGATAAAGGCATGGTTATAACCCTGGCCATGGACGTAAACCAGTGTCGCAAAGACAATGGTGAGAAACCGTTTAAATATAATAAAGGTAAAATAACCCAGATCCTCGCCTATATCGCATTCAGTTCCCGCGGCATGAAAACGAACGTCGTGGTACCCAAGGATGATCCGCGCGCCCTTGAGGCCTACAAAATGGGCCGCAAGTTCTATTACACCAAGCGGGGACAGCTTAACTACGCCTGCTCTGATTGCCATATGAAAAACGTAGGCAGATACCTGCGTAGCGAGATCCTGAGCCCAGCCATGGGGCATACAACAGGTTGGCCGGTTTACCGCTCAACCTGGAACAATATGGGTACCTTACATAGGCGTTTCCGTGGCTGTACCAGCCAACTAAGGGCCAGGCCATTCAAGGCACAGAGTGAGGAGTACCGGAATCTGGAATATTTCCTGACGTATATGAGTAATGGCCTGCCGATGAACGGGCCATCAGCCAGAAAGTAGCAAATAGAGATCACTGGTATTGGTAAAACTAAGAGAATGAGAACTATCAATGCATAAAGGAAATACTATAGGATACGCTTTATTGGTTTTATTACTGTTTGGTAGTAGCGGCTTGCTGGCTGAGACCGAGAAAAACAGACCAGCTTTAAAGCCTATGGAGGTGGAACGGGCCATTATGCTGGCAGATACAGCCAGGAAAAAGGCTACTGCTGTAGGCGGTGAATGGCGCGATGTACGCAGAATGATAGGCATGGCCCGTAGCGCAGTGTGGAAAGATAAGCTGGAATATGCCATGAATTTGGCTAAAAATGCACAAAAACAGGCTGAACTTGGCTACGAACAGGCAGTCAAACAGAAAGATTTTAAGATGCCTTCGTACCTGAAGGAGTAATACCGGTAAAAAAAGAAGAATCTAGTAATAATTACACGGTCCGGATTCCAGACATTCCATTTAAATGGTATGGTTAAGGATTACAGAATAGGCACACCTGGGCCTGCACTTTAAACATAGTAACGTAACAGGAGAAGTAATAAATGAATGTTGATATGAAACGTCGGCTCTTTCTGAAGCAGTCACTGGCCGCAGGTGCAATGGGAATGCTGGTAGGTAGCGGCATGCTGATGCCAAAAACCACTCTGGCCTCCGACTGGCCAGAAGCGGCATTCAAGAATAAGGATGCTTCTGCAGCCATGAAGGCTCTGCTTGGTACGGATCAGCCACCACCAAGTGCTGAGGTAAAACTAACCGCCCCGGAGATCGCCGAGAACGGTGCCGTGGTTCCTATCAAGGTTGAAACCGCCATGGCCGGCGTTGAGACCATCACTATTGTTGCCGTGAAGAACCCACTGCCACTGGTGGCAAATTTCAAAATGGGTGAAGGCGCCCTGCCTTATGCTTCTACTCGCATCAAGATGGGAACAACTGGTGACGTGCTTGCCATTGTAAAGGCGGGCGGCAAACTGCACAGCGCAAAGCAGGAAATCAAGGTAACCATCGGTGGTTGCGGCTAAACATAGCCCCCCCACCACATAGATACTAATGGTTTTTTTCCTGCGCACTGCAAGACGCAGGCAACATGAATACGAGGTAATTTAGTAATGGCAAAATCAATCAGGATCAGCGCCAAAATTATAAATAACGAAACCCTGGTCAAGGTGCTCATGAAGCACCCAATGGAGAGTGGTTCCAGAAAAGATAAAGCAACTGGTGGCTTGATCCCAGCACACTTTATCAAGGACTTTAAATGTGAATCAGGTGGCAAGGTGGTGTTTTCCGCACATCTGAGCGGTGGTGTATCTGCCAACCCATATGTCTCCTTCAAGTTCAATGGCAACAAGGGTGACCCTGTAAAAATCACCTGGGTTGACTCAAAAGGCACTACAGAGACTGGCGAAACCAAGATCAAATAGCGATCCAGCGGGTGGGGTATTCCCCACCCGCACTTTTCCAGTTGCAGGTATATCTCCTATAACATGCAACAACTCCCTACCCTGGTCATAATCGAGCCTGACCAAACGGCATCCACTATTTCACATCCAGATCGAATCTTGTATGGCAACCACGATTATCGTGTTGTGTCGACACCTGATAACCAGTAAGCGCACACCATATCTGGACACATGATAAAACCGATTCCTGTTGCTATAGTAGAGTCATTTTACAGCCACTGAACACAACCCCACCGGGGACATAATAATCAGATGAATGAATACAAGCATGCGGACACTAGCGAGTCTGAAAGCACTCTGTTCCAAAGGGTCTTTTCCCTGGTTCAATATCTACTACCACACCACCTGTTGTCGCTGGTGATGTACTGGATTACCCGTAGCGAATGGAAACCCCTGAAAAATCTGATTATCAGAAACATAATCAAAATCTACAAAGTAGATATGGGTATTGCGGCCGATCCTGTGCCCAGCAATTACCGCAGCTTTAATGACTTCTTCACACGCGCCTTAAAACCTGAGGCCAGGCCGCTTGCCGACGGCAAAGACTCACTGGTCTCACCTGTAGACGGCACCGTGAGCCAGGCTGGACAGATCATAGACGGCAGAATATTCCAGGCCAAAGGTCATGATTACAGTCTGAATGAGCTGTTGGGCGGAGATCCCAAATGGACCGAGAAGTTCGTCGATGGCAGCTTTGCCACCATCTATCTCTCACCCCGTGACTACCACCGTATCCATATGCCGATTACCGGCACCCTGAAAAAAATGTGCCATGTACCAGGACGACTATTCAGTGTCAGTCCAGCTACAACCCGCAATATCCCACGCCTGTTCAGCCGTAATGAGCGGGTGGTGAATTTGTTCGATACAGAGGCCGGTCCCATGGCCTTGATCATGGTGGGAGCTATATTTGTATCCAGTATGGATACGGTATGGGCAGGAACAGTCACTCCAAAATCCCGGAGGGTAACCGACTGGAGCTATGGCAAAAAATCTACAGCTGCTATCAAACTACAGCGTGGAGCAGAGATGGGACGTTTTAACATGGGCTCTACAGTTATTCTATTATTCGGCAAGGATGCGGTTGAGCTTTCTGCCGTGCTGGAACCGGAGGCCAAGCTGCAGATGGGGCAGGAGATAGGAGCGATTACCTCTGAACAGACTGTATAATCGTTTTCCACCCTCAGCCTCTCCCTCAGGGAGAGGCTGAGGGGATACAAGCAGATTAACAAACAACCACTAACCAACCAGAGGCTAACACGTGAAACGTACCATATTTTTTCCCACACTTATTGGCGCACTCCTCACCATCCCGGCCTTGGCAAGTGGACAGACCTTCACCAGCATCGGGACCGGTGGTTTAACAGGAGTCTACTACCCAACTGGTGGTGCCATATGCAGGCTTATGAACCGAAGCCGTAAAGAGCACAAGATCCGTTGCTCAGTTGAGTCCACAGGTGGTTCAATCTTCAACCTCAACGTAATCCGCAGCGGTGAACTGGACTTTGGTGTAGTCCAGTCTGACTGGCAGTACCACGCCTATCATGGCAGCTCAACTTTCAAGGACAAGGGTGCAAATAAAAAACTGCGTGCGGTATTTTCTATTCACAGTGAACCATTCACGCTGATGGCGCGCCAGGACAGTGGTATAGCTAAGTTTGCTGATCTTAAGGGTAAGCGGGTGAACATCGGTAATCCAGGCTCTGGCCAACGTGGCAACATGGAGATACTGATGCAGAAATACGGTTGGACTAAATCCGACTTTACCCTGGCATCGGAACTCAAGGCTTCTGAGCAGTCCCGCGCCATGTGTGATAACAAGATCGACGCCATTACCTATACGGTCGGGCATCCCAATGCATCTATTAAAGAGGCCTCCACCTCTTGTGATACGATTCTAATACCTGTGTCTGGGCCCATAATTAAAAAACTAATCTCCAATACACCTTACTATGCGCCAACAACTATTCCTGGTGGAATGTATCGTGGTAGCGACAATGACACCCCAACCTTCGGAGTCAAGGCCACACTGGTAACCAGTACAGATGTGAGTGAAGAAGTTGTGTACCAACTGGTAAAAGCAGTATTCGATAATTTTGCTGGCTTCCGCAAGCTGCACCCGGCCTTCAGTCACCTGAAAAAAGCAGATATGCTGTTGGGCAACTCTGCCCCACTACATCCTGGCGCAATCAGGTACTACAAGGAAAATGGGCTGATGTAGCCCATTACTGATTACCTGACCTGGACCTCTCTATTATGGAAACAGTTGTCTGGACATTGCCACTGTTGCTCCCGCTGATCTGGGCGGTTTACAGCTTTAATCGTCTGGTACGGGATAAGAATCGGGTATGGGCGGCCTGGAGTGACATAGGGGTACAACTCAAACGCCGCTCTGACCTGATCCCAAAGCTGGTGGAAGCGGTTCAAGCCTACTCCGGCTATGAACGCTCGGTTCTGGATCAGATTACCAGTCTGCGCACCAGTTCCGAGGCCCAACAAGACCCTTCAGAAAAGGCAGGGCTGGAGGCTGAGCTAACCGGTCAGATAAAGGGCCTCATCGCCATAGCCGAGGCCTATCCAGACCTTAAAGCAGATAGCCAGTACCTACATCTACTACATCAACTCACCGATGTGGAAAATCACATTCAGTTTGCCCGCCGCTACTACAACGGCTCAGTACAGAATCTGAATGTACGTATCGATTCCTTTCCAGACATGCTTATCGCCAGCCTGTTTAGATTTAAACGGGCTGATTTTTTTGAACTGGAAAGTGCCACCGAGGCCCTGCCTCCGGATATTGGAACATGACCTTACTGCTGCGGATCGTTCTCACCCTGATTCTTATCCTGCCTCATATCACCCAGGCTCAGGAACGCATTCTAAGCTACCACAGCGATATAACAGTGGACCAGGATGGTTCCATGCTGGTGGAGGAACATATACGGGTTCGGGCCGAGGGAAAAAAGATAAAGCGCGGAATATACCGCGATTTTCCCACCACATACCGTGATCACCTGAACAACAGGTATCAGGTAAAATTTAAACTGTTGGGAGTAAAACGGGATGGGGTAAATGAGCCCTATCATACCGAATCACGCAGCAATGGAATTCGCATCTACGCCGGCCGCAAAGATCTGTTCCTGCACCATGGCGAATATACCTACTCCATACTGTATCGTACTAACCGCCAGCTTGGTTTCTTTGACACCTTTGATGAGCTCTATTGGAATGTCACTGGCAATGGCTGGGACTTTCCTATTGAACAGGCCAGTGCCAGAGTAAGGCTTCCTCCGTCTATTCCCTTGAACAGCATCAGTGCAGAAGGATATACCGGCCCACTGGGATCTAAAAACCAGGATTACATAGCCCAGATGGAAAGTGAGGGGACTGTCTGGTTTGAGACTACAAAACCACTCAACCGTCACTCCGGACTGACCATAGTGGCAAGCTGGCCCAAAGGGCATGTTACTGAGCCTTCAGATGAACAGCGACTCAGCTGGTTCCTGGAAGACAACCGTTCAACCGTGGTAGGTGCTGGTGGTGCTTTGCTGCTCCTGCTTTATTATCTGGCCGCCTGGCACAGTGTGGGGCGTGATCCTGAAGCAGGCGTAATCATTCCTCTATATAAACCTACCAGCGGTTACTCCCCCGCATCCATGCGTTTCATTTCCCGTATGGGATATGACAAAAGAAGCTTCTCCGCTGCCATCATCAACATGGCAGTAAAGGGCTATCTGGAGATCAGAGAGAGCAGCAGTGGGGAATTCACCCTGAAAAAAACCGGCAACAGCGATGTGAAACTGGCCATGGGTGAAGGGGCCATTGCCAGTGCACTATTCGGGAAAGGAAAGTCCAGCATTGTTCTGAAGCAGAAAAATCACAAGACCATCAGCAAAGCCCTGAAAGTGCACAAGCGTTCCCTCAAGGGAGACTATGAGAAAAACTACTTCATTACCAATCAGCTCTATCTGCTGCCAGGCATACTGTTGAGCATCGCCATGATAGCCGGCGTCATCATACTTCTGCCCAGTTCAGAGCAGTCAGGCATAGCCACGTTCATGTCGGTATGGCTATCCATATGGAGTATCGGAGTGTATGTCCTGATTATGAGCGTAATTGCGGCTTGGCGTGGTAACAACAAAGTTCAGGCGCTATTCCTTACCATTTTCTCCATTCCATTCATCGGGGGAGAGATTGGAGGTATCACCGCACTGGTGACCCAGGTATCTATCATCTATACCATCACCCTGGGCTGCGCCCTGGGTATCAACATACTGTTTTACCAATGGCTCAAGGCCCCTACCCTGGCCGGGCGTCGTCTCCTGGACCGGATTGAAGGCTTTAAACTATACCTATCGGTTGCAGAACAGGATGAGCTCAACTTCAAACACCCGCCGGAAAAGACCCCACAACTTTTTGAACAGTATCTGCCATACGCTATCGCTCTGGATGTGGAACAACAGTGGGCAGAGCGTTTTACTGATGTACTGAGCGATGCCATGGCAGACAACAGCAGATACCATCCAAGCTGGTATCACGGCCGTAGCTGGGATCACAACAATCTCAGCACCTTTACCAGTTCTGTAGGTAGTGCCATGAGCTCAGCCATCTCTTCCTCCTCCTCAGCACCAGGCTCATCGTCAGGTAGTGGTGGAGGTGGTTCCTCCGGTGGTGGAGGTGGCGGTGGTGGCGGCGGTGGTTGGTAACCGCCTGTGATCTAAGAAATCATTATGGGAAAAAAACATGGGGCCAGAGGCCCCATGTTTACTACTAGCTTAAGCAAATTGCTTTATTACTTGTCCTCACTTCCCTCTTTAATGATCTTGGTTATCTTCGACTCGGCATCAATCCTGACCCTAAACTCAACCCGCTGCGATTTAGCACGGTTCTCCACTCCCGAACTCTCTTTATCTGTAAGCAGGTAACCATCAGAATCCACCAGCTTGGATGAAGAGAGGCCGTTGGCAGTTAATCTAGCCTTCAACCAATCAATACGCTCTAATGAAGCTGGAAGGCCGGTAACATAAAACAGTACGTTTCTGGACCTGCCCTGAGAAAGCTCCATATTGTTGAAATAGGCCTGCTGACCACGGGGATTCAAAGAACCCCAGAAACTCGAGGTATGTCCTTCGATCCGTACTTCTGCAATATCTGGCTTAAACTTCTCAGATGTTATTACTCTCAAATAACGCGGAAAGAAATCATTCAAAATACGTCTGAATTTAGGTTTGATGGTGGTTTTACCCACATCAAACAGCACCGATGGCTCATTAAAACGGAAGGTCAGATCATCACGTAACTCTGCATTCCATTTTTTCATATCAGCATTGAATTCACCCAACAGACTCTGGCGCAGTTCCTTGATAACGTCTTCGTAGATAACTGCCTGTGATACAACATTTGCCAGCTTAACTTCCTTTACCTTGGTTGCAGCGCGCAGAGTATCAAGCTGAACGTTGGTCTCCGCCAGCAGCTTGGTTTTGAGCGCAAGCAACTTCTCTGCGTTGGCAAGTTTTTCCTCGATACTTCCAGACGAGGCTAGCAGGGCCTTGTACTCTTGGTTGGAGGCAATTGTCTCTTCCAGTAGTCTGGATTTCTCACCAAGTAGTTTTTCAGCTCCAGCCAGTTTTTTCTCCAGATCGCCGGCCTTATCAAACAATGCATTAAACTCAACGGTAGCATCATCCAGGAGCCTGGATTTTTCCGCCAGCAGCTTCTCCGCTCCTGCCAGTTTCTTTTCCAGGTCACCGGCCTTGTTGAACAAAGCCTTATATTCCTTGGTGGTCTCACTCAGCATCCGCTCTTTTTCGCCAAGCAGCTTTTCTGCACCAGCCAGCGCAGCTTCCAAGTCTCCAGCTTTATCAAACAGGGCCTTATATTGATCGGTCGCCTCTGTCAGAAGTTTGGTTTTATCTGCAACCAGCTTCTCAGCCCCGGCTAACTCACGCGCCAACTCACCAGCCTTAGTGGACAAAATTTCATGCTCTACCAGCTTGGTCTTCTTAAAATCACTCCAGTAGATCATGTAAAACACTGCCAACATAAGAAAGATCATCATCAGCGCACTCATGAGGTCACTTACTGAAATCCAGTGTTCCTCATTTTGGCTGTCAATGCGGCCTTTTGTTATGGTAGATAATATTGACATTAAATGTACCCCTGATTTAATGCGCTTCGAATAACTCGCACATTAGCAATAGTCATATCTGTCCATCCAAAATTTTACTCTTCTGGTTTCCAGCTCATTTTCCTTAGCCCCTTCACAAACTCACCGGGCAGGTTCTTGATCTCAAAAACGGCACCCTCATGAGCTTTCTCCAGCTCTTTGAAGCGTTTATTGGTCTCATCATTGAGATCCTGCATCAATACACCCATAGAGCCCTGAGCTGAAAAAGCATTCTCCAAGGAAGCAACTTGTGCCTTAAGCTCTTCATTCATATTCAGCATGAACCTGCCAAGTGAACCCTCATTGGTTCCGGTAAATGCCTCCTGCATCTTGCCCATGGCCATGGCATTCTCATGCAACAATGTGCTCATGTCGCTGGCAGAGGTAACAACACCCTGCATAATGTTGGCAATTGCCTCCAAACGCTCAAGGGCTTCAGCCTGGTTAGTGCCAGTGAGTTCAGCAACATTCTGGGTATATTTGTCTATCAATGAGTAGCTAGACTTCATATCCTTGGATATCTGTGCCTTCAGATCAGTAGTCGTGGCAATCAATGTAGCCTTGTAGGCCTCGGTCATTGAGTGCAGCTGTTCAACCAGGGCTTTCGACTGCTCTGTGGTGGCCTTAACATCTGCCGCTACATCTGTCCTCAGCTTGGCCAGCTCAGCAGTAATCTTCTGGTTTGAATCCTCAGTGGCATGCAGAATATCCTTCAGCATGGCCAGCATGGACTTAGTGGATGCCTCAGTTGAAGCGGCAACCTCATCCGCATAACTGGCAGCCTGCCATTTTGTCTGGTCGATAAGGTTTTGTGCCACATCGGACAGCTCGCCCAGAGTTCCAGCTGCGGCACGACTCAAGCCGGCAAACAAGGTCTCCATCTGCTCTTTAGAGGCTTCGGCACCAAGCTTGGCACCACGCTCAATTTCATCTTTGAGGCCAGCGAAAACTTCAAGCAGACTCTCTGATTGCTTTTCACCCGCTTCTGCATCCTCTCTCAGACTATCAAGCAGTCGCTGCATTTGCGCCTTGATGATATTCTGCTCGGCATCTGAGGTCCTGGCCAGCTCCTCTCTAAGATCGCGCAGAGTGTCCAAAACGCTTTGATCGGCCTTCAACTCTTCAACCAATTCCCGTGCGGACTGGGATACGCCACCAGCCATCTCACCCATACCGATTTCAACCCGGTCACCCAGGCGATTCAGGTTATCAATCAGTTCCTGGTATTTGCTCTCAGCAGATGTGTCTCTGGCAATAGTATCAAAGGATTGAACACCTGAATTCACCAGATCCTCAATATTCCCCATGGACCCTTCCAATGCAGTTAAGGAGTTACTCATCTGGCTCAAGGAATCAAGCGCTACAGCATCTGACTCGGCACCGGATGTATCCCCGTCATCGTATGGGTAGAGCGAAAACTTAATCCTATGTAACAGTGCAGCGAATATACCGACCACTGATGACCAGAATGCCATCTTGATTCCGCTCAAGAATAGCGGAACGCCGGCAATGACATTATTTGGATCGAAATTCATCAGCCCGATCGCAATACCCAGGAAGGTACCAAATATACCTATGCTGGTTAGTATTGATGGAGCACTGGCAACTGTTCTCCTAGTTGGATTAACTAAGAAAAATAGAAATAGTATACCTATGACTATAGAGATGAGTATCGTTAAATACATTGTTATGGTGGTCATAATAATTCACCTAGTTCTCAGTTTAAAAACTTCAGTTTGCGTAACTACCTCTAGCATTATGCTGGGTATACTCACATGGAAAATCTAGTCGTGCCTTACTGCCTATCTCTGGGTTTCTAATGGGCTGATGAATCAATCGCATTACCCGATAATGAGAGAATCAACCGCCCCCCAAACCCGCACTTGTTCTTTCTAATCTGAATCGTCTACACGAAATGGTCGCTCTACCTGCATCATATGACACAAGGTGCGTACCTGATTCTCTATAACCGTCTTTGGAATAACCTCTACAAATTCTTAAAGTTGTAGACCGCTGCATGATCTCAACATCCCGTAGAAGCTAAAAAGTTCGTATTCAACTGTGCCACCAGTGATCTTGTTATATTATCCATGGCCATTTCTTTTTTTAATCGGTCTTCACTAGTAAACCTAACACATAGATATAAAAATACAAGATGGGAAATTACATACCACTATGGAAGAGTCAAAATAATCTTCTTGTACATCTAATAAAGTATTTCGCTATATTATTAAATGCGGCTTTTACATTATGAATTGCACTCCTTTTATATAGCTAACACAGAAATATCCAACACAAACAAGGCATCAATACTTACCATCAATTTTCGTGATGCCTTATACCTTTTGTGATTTCATTAGTGTTACATAATCTAGCTAATCAACCACATCACCATTGCTACTGTGCCCCTATATAGTAAGGTCATGCATATATCTGCAGTCATGCATGGAGACACTGTTTACGTACTAAAAAATGGTCCAGCTTTCCCAGCCTGTATCGACGGTATAACTTGCTACATCCGTAACATTTCAAGACCCCAATCACCTAATATTAGGTTAATATACGCAACCTTATTAACACCCGGATAAGTCTATGCCACTGCTGCTTGAGGCCAGAGATCTGCAAAAACACTACGGCGAGGTAAAAGCCGTTAATGGTGTTAGCCTGCCTATTAAGGAGGGGACCTGCTTTGGGCTATTGGGACCAAACGGTGCTGGCAAGACCACCACGGTAGAGATGATGGAGGGTATTCTCACCCCTACTTCAGGCCAAGTCCTGTATCGGGGAGAACCCCTTGGAACCAGGTTCAAGGAAGAGGCAGGGATCATGTTCCAGAGTACGGCCCTGCAGGACCATATTACAGTGCAGGAGATTCTGAACCTGTTCCAAAACCTGTATGTAAACTGCCGTCCCCAGGCAGAGGTGATAGAGCAGTGTGCCCTGGAAGACTTTCTCAATCGTGACTCAAAAAAACTCTCTGGCGGCCAGCGCCAACGCCTACTGCTGGCCATATCTCTAATCAATGATCCTCAGGTACTGTTCCTGGATGAGCCAACTACAGGACTGGATCCCCAATCACGTCGTAACTTCTGGGACTTGGTACATACCATCAAGACCCAGAAGAAAACGGTAATTCTTACCACCCACTATATGGAAGAGGCATACGAACTGTGTGATGAGATCGCCATCATGGATCATGGGCAGGTTATTGCCAGTGGCTCCCCTTATGGTCTGCTAAAAGAGCACTTCAGTCACTCAGTTCTCTCATTGCCGGCCACAGAGGTTCCAAAGGACATTAGCAGTTCCCTCAATCTCACCATGCACCGCTTCAAGGACAAGATCGAAATTTTTAGTGATGACATCAACTCTACTCTCCAGTTACTGATGCAAAACCAGATACCGCTGGATCATCTGCAGATCCGCTCCCACACCCTGGAGGATCTGTTTCTGGAACTCACTGGCAGACAGTTAAGAGCATGAGCAATATAAGCCTGAAGAGATTCATTGCCGCATTTATCGCACGCAACCGGGAATTTCTGCGTGATCGTACTGCTGTCTCCTGGAACATAGTGATGCCGGTACTGATTGTTATGGGATTCGCCTTTGCCTTCACCACCGACAGTTCTGACCTGTTCAAGGTTGGCCTATATGAAGGCAAAGTGCAGAGCAAACCACAGCTGCAACATTTCCTGGACACCGATCATATCCAGTTTATCGAGATCAGTGATTTGCAGACCGCAATCACCAAAGTGGAGCGTCACCAGCTGGATATGCTGCTGGACCTGAAACGGTCACGCTACTGGATCAACCAGACTTCATCCGAGGGCTATATCCTGGAACGCATGTTGGGCAATGATGGAGGCGCACTGAAAAAACAAACCGTAAGCGGTGATGCCATCCGTTATGTGGACTGGCTGGCGCCAGGGGTATTTGGCATGAATATCATGTTCGCCTCCCTGTTTGGAGTGGGTTACTCCATTGTGCGCTACCGCAAAAACGGGGTACTGAAACGCCTGCGTGCCACACCTCTCACCGCACTGGAGTTTCTCACCGCCCAGGTTGTATCACGCCTGTGGCTGATTCTGCTGGTGACCACACTGGTCTATGCAGGTACCAACTATATTGTTGGATTCCGCATGTACGGATCCTACCTGGACCTGTTTCTGGTTCTGGTTGCCGGTACCATGTGTCTCATCAGCCTGGGCCTGATCATAGCCGCACGCATGTCCAGTGAAGAGGCGGCCAACGGCATACTAAACCTGATAACCATACCCATGATGATCCTGTCCGGGGTCTGGTTTTCACTGGAAGGCTCATCCACACTGGCACAGAAGTTTGCCCTGCTACTACCCCTGACCCACTTCAACGATGCGGCACGCGCCATCATGCTGGATGGCGCCACTCTGGTGGATGTCTCTGGAAACCTGTTTACTCTGATTGGGATGACACTGGTGTGTATGGCAGCTGCGGCCTACATGTTCCGCTGGGAGTAAGAATAATAAGATGGGCCATTTTCCCTCCCTCTATCATTTCTAGCCAAACAAGCTATAATTTTATTCCTGTTAAGCTAACTATATGTTATTACTACTTTAATTCACACATCAGTTCTATTGCTCCACTTGCAGTCAGATATGTAATAGCACTGTTTCGACATACATGCTGATACTGCGCACAGATCAAATACAGTACTGCAACTCTTTAGATATCTACATCAAATATGATGAAGATAAATTCAGACTATTCAAGAGCGCCGGGCACCATGTAGATTCAATGCCAGATGTTCAAGGCAAATCTCTATATATTTCTGATGAGGATCGCACCACAATAATTCTGCAGATGCAGGCCGATTTTAACCTGCAGCTAATCAAAGCCACTGAGAATTGTGATGCGATAGAGGTAAAAAAGATACTCTCATCCATGCTGAATAATGCAATGTCGGTACCTGAACCTGAGGTACTGCAGTCATTGGCAGAGCCATTTGGAAAGTTTGTGGATGTTGCTGTTGAATCACCTGAGATTCTTTGTCAAATCCTTAAGCTTTCCAAAGACAAATACTCCACAGTGGAGCATTCGGTCAATGTGGCAGCATTAACCCTCAACCACTGCGTCAACAACCTATACTCAGACCACAGAACATATCATGACTATGCTTTGTGTGGACTATTTCATGATATTGGTAAGGCTGTCACCTCTGAAAAAATCCTCAACTCCCCCAACCAACTCACTGACGAGCAGTTCAAAGAGATCAAGAAACATCCAACGAACGGCGCTGAGATACTGAAACAGGCAGGATTTAACAAAATCATTCAACTTGGAGCATTGGAGCATCATCTGAAGATGGACGGAAGCGGTTATCCCAAAGATGTAACGCCAACAGGAGAGATTGGACGATTGATTGGTATCATTGATGCGTATGAGGCCCTGACAAGTATTAACAGGACATATCGCAAGCCACTATCCCCCATGGAGGCGCTTGAATTGATCAAGTCAGAAGTACACCAAGGGAAGTTTGATGAGTTGATATTCAGGGAGTTCGTCAAGAGTCTGGGAGCAATCCGGTAATCCGCATAGGTGATAAACGGTGTCAGACACCATGCACCAATAGTACTCTCTTCCAGCTGTACAGCTAACGCCCAGGACGTACCAATCCGCCCAGACCCATGTCATCCAGGGTACTGCCCATCAACTTACGTACTGGCTCCGCCTCTTCCATGCGCAAGGCTGCCTGCAGCAACTGCTTGGCCCGGGTGCGACTGAATGATCGCACCACCCATTTTACCTTGAGGAGGCTGCTGGCACTCATACTGAGGTTATCAATCCCCATACCCACCAACAGCGGTGCAGCCAGCGGGTTACCTGCCAGCTCTCCGCACACCCCAACCGGACGGTTGTATACCGACGCTCCCTCTACGATATGACTAATGGCGCGCAGTACTGCAGGATGCAGATCATCGAAGATCTCAGCCACCCGTGGGTTGTTGCGGTCCACGGCCAATAGGTATTGCGTGAGGTCATTACTGCCGACGGAAAGAAAATCCACCCTGCGTGCCAACTCCTCCGCCTGATAAACCGCAGCAGGAACCTCAACCATCACCCCAATGCGCGGCATGGTCACAGCATAGCCTTCATCAGCCAGTTCATCATGGGCACGCTGGATCAATAGTTTCAGCTCATCCACCTCAGTCACGTGACTTATCATGGGTAGCATAATCTGCAGGTTATTCAGGCCAACAGCGGCCCGCAACATGGCCTTAACCTGGGTCAGGAAGATCTCAGGATGATCCAGGGAGATACGTACTCCACGCCAACCAAGAAACGGATTTGACTCCTCCACCGGAAAGTAAGGCAGTGGTTTGTCACCACCAATATCCAGGGTACGCAGGGTTACCATACGCGGAGCAAAGGCGGAAAGAATGCCGCGGTAGTTCTCAGACTGCGAGGTCTCACCTGGAAAACGGTCACGGCCCATAAACGGTAGTTCGGTACGATATAACCCAACCCCTTCAGACTCAGTAGTGGCGAAAGAGCTCATCTCTGATACCAGACCGGTGTTTAGAAAAATGGGGACACGAATACCATCTGTTGTCTCTGCCGGCAGGCCACGCAGAGAATCCAACTCAGCTGCCAGCTCCCGATCCTCCTGCTCCAGGCGTTTGTACTCATCTTTCAGCTCATCATTTGGTGATACGAACACGCGGCCCATGTAACCGTCCACGATTACATCCATACCATCCATGCGATTCACGGGCAGACCAACCACACCCATTACAGCAGGTATACCCATGCCCCGGGCCAGAATGGCCACATGGGAGGCACTGGATCCGGCAGCAGAAACCACTCCCGCCAGCTTATCCGGTGGCACCTCTGCCAATTGCACGGCGCTCACCTCTTCACTCACCAGGATGGTGCGATCAGGATAATCAATAACCGTAGGGGTATCTTTCTGCAGATGCATGAGAACACGTCTTCCCAAATCCCGCACATCTGAGGAGCGTTCCCGTAGATAGCTGTCCTCCATGCCATCGAACACTCTGGCATGCTCCTCGATCACACGATGCAGGGCACCTGGGGCCCAGTTGCCGCTGCGAATATGCTCCAGAATGGGATTAACCAGGGAATCACCTTCCAACATTAACAGCCAGGCCTGAAACAGGGCCTTGTCTTCAGATGGAAGACGACCCTCAAATCTACTCTCCAAATCTTCGAGATCCTTACGTACCTTGGCAACCGCTGCCAGCAGGGCCTCCTCTTCCGCCGCTATATCCTCTATAGGTTTGTCCGGAATAGCAGCCAGGTCCGCCATGGGAAATACCACCACTGCATCACCATGGGCCACACCACTTGTGCCCGGGCTACCCTGCAGATAGCTCTTACCATCCTTTTTATCCTTGTCCTCTCTCTCCCAGAGACTGCCACTGGCCTGGGCATGGGTGATGGCACCAGCCAGTTGGGCTGCAAGAGTGAACAGGAAGGTAACTTCACTATCATCAAACTGGCGTGGATCACTCTGGCGTACAACCAGTACTCCCAACACCTTGCGATTCTGAATGATGGGTACTCCCAGAAAACCGTGATATACGGTCTCACCAGTCTCTCCGGTAAACATATACCTGGGATGGGCTGGAGCGTCATCGATATTGATCGGTTCTGCCCGCTCACATACCAGACCGATAAGACCACGGTGCAGGGGCAGTTCCACCTTGCCTACAGCCGCCTTGCGTAACCCATCAGTGGCGCGTAACACATGGGTGCGACGCTTGAAATCAGTGAGATAAACAGAACAGGCATCGGTTTTGATTGCCTGCTTGACCCTACGCACGATGGTCTCCAGGGCGTTTTGCAAATCCGACGCCGAGTTAACCTCCTGAACAATACTGTGTAGTGTTTCAAGCATGCCTGATCAAGTATCCAGCTGTATTAAATGTCATCCATATTTCATATCACCCCGAATATGGACAGTTACTTTAACTAATGGGGCAGTTTATTGTTTATGCCGGGTTCAACGGCGATTTTGGCGTAGGTAGTTCGAACTGGACCGCACCGGGGCCCCTTCCGGGAACAGATAGGGCGCCAACTGTTCCAGTGCCTGCGAATATACCCGGCGCTTAAAGTAGACCACCTCGCGTAGTGGTTGCCAGTATTTCACCCAACGCCAGTGGTCAAACTCGGGCTTTGGTGAGTTATCCAGACAGAAATTGGTCTCTTCGCACAGGGCCCGTAACAGAAACCAGCGCTGTTTCTGACCTATACACAGTGGGCGGCTGTGGTGACGCATATATCTTTTAGGTAGGCGGTAGCGTAACCAGTCTTCTGTCACACCCAACACCTCCACCTGATCAGGTTTAAGCCCTACCTCCTCTTCCAGTTCACGATACATGGCCTGCTCCGGGGTTTCATGCTCCATTATCCCACCCTGAGGAAACTGCCATGCGTTCTGGCCAATGCGCCGCCCCCAGAACAGACGGCGCTGGCTGTTGCATATAATAATACCCACATTGGGTCTAAAACCTTCAGAGTCAATCAACTTAAATTCCTTACTTCACACCTGATTTGATTCTTCCACAATCAGGTGGCCACGGGCAAGGCACGATAAGTCACCCGTAAATCTGCCGCATGCATATGCACGCCTGTTAGGTACACCATAGCATGAAAATAATATCATCATAAATTTCAGTCGCTTAAACATGGTTGTTTTTTAACACAATCAACCTGAATCTATATGGTTTGTACACACTCAAACCAGCTTCTGGTGTAGAATTACCCCTTTATATTACGAATTGTGGAGTTTGCACCTTGGCATTGGCTATTTTCGATCTGGACAACACCCTGCTGGCGGGTGATTCAGACTACCTGTGGGGTACCTTTCTGGTGGAACAGAAACTGGTAGATGGTGACCATTATGAGCGTGAAAACGAGCGTTTCTATCGCGAGTATGACGAGGGCGTATTGGATATCTTTGAGTTTCTGCGCTTCTCTCTCAAACCCCTGAGTGAGAATGACCCCAAGATGTTGATTGACCTTAGAGACCGCTTTTTGTTGGAGAAGATCGACCCCATCATCCTGGATGCCGGCCGCACCCTGGTGGAAAAACACCGCAGCCAGGGCGATACTGCAATGATCATCACTGCCACCAACTCTTTTGTCACGGCTCCTATTGCTGAACGTCTGGGAATTGAGCATCTGATTGCCACCGAGCCAGAGATGGTAGATGGCAAATATACTGGCAATGTGTCTGGAGAGCCCAGCTATCAGAACGGCAAGGTAAAACGATTACACAGCTGGCTACAGAATTTTGAAGAGACCCTGGAAGGCAGTAGTTTCTACAGCGACTCCCACAACGATATTCCACTCCTGGAACAGGTAGACAACCCGGTGGCCGTTGATCCGGATGATATCCTGGCCAGTCACGCCAAGACTCACGGATGGCCTATTATTAGTTTGAGGGACGTGTAAACATAGACAAATGCGACCCAACAACTGAGAACCAGCTGCTATGAAAAATAAACCTTTCTTCGTGTTTTTTCCGGTCCTGGTGGGCGTCATTGTCTACGCCTATTACGCCCCCCAGGATAAACCAGAGCGAGCTACCACCCTCACTCCTAAACAGTACATTGAGCTGGTGGAGAAGAAAAAGCTGGAAAAAAAGCAGCTGACTAAAGAAGCAAAAAAAGAGTCCACACAGAGCAAAACTACCCAGGATAATAACAAAACACCTAATAATTAGCTCAAATCCGATTCTGGTTTTGCACAACCATCCCGCGGATCAGGAGCCTTGTCCATAATCAACCTGATCTGGTAAATTGCATCCTCCAGTACCAGGCTGTGCCACAACAACTAAGACCCCTAAAGTTGCCTCTTATTCACAACAATATGACCGGTGATCCGCATAAACCTTATATCTCGGTCTCCAGTCAGATAGAGCAACGATTCCAAAGACGTTTCTGGGTACGCAGATGCGCTGCCATAATTTACATGGTCACATCAATCATCTATCTGGCCTGGCGCTTTACCATCATCAATCCAGACTCAATCATGCTCTCTACGATCTACTACGTAGCGGAGTGTTTTGGGTTCATCCTGGGCCTGACAGCTATCTTCAGTAGTTGGAATCATATCCATCGCCGGCCACCATCCGCCCCCAGTGGACTGAGTGTTGATGTGTTTATACCTACCTACAAAGAGTCACTGGAAATCGTCCGACGTACAGCAATCGCCGCCAAGCACATAGAATATCCACATCAGACCTGGATCTTGGATGATGGAAACCGCACAGAAATACGTCAACTTGCTGATACACTTGGCATAAATTACTTGGCACGCAGCGAAAACAGCAACGCCAAGGCTGGCAATCTGAACTATGGGTTACAACACAGCAACGCCGACTTCATTGCAGTATTTGATGCGGACCATATAGCCCAACCCAATGCACTGCACACCATGCTTGGTTTCTTCAACGACGAGAAAATTGCACTTGTTCAAACGCCGCAAGACTACTACAACATTGATGCTTTCCAGTATATGAATCCAAGACAAAAAGCTGGTCTGTGGCACGACCAATCTTTCTTTTACAACATAGGCCTATCCAATCAGGACACACATGATGCAGCATCCTGCGCAGGTACAGGTGTTACCTATCGTCGTTCTGCCCTGGATGCCATTGGCGGTATACCCACAGAGACCGTCACCGAAGATATTCATACCTCGCTAAAACTAAACAAGGCTGGCCACCGGACTATCTATCTCAAAGAACCTGTAGCATATGGCATTGCAGCTGCTGATCTGAATGATTATTACCGAACTAGACATCGCTGGGCACATGGTAATCTGGCCGCACTTAAACATGAAAACATCTTCTTCTGCCAGGGGCTTTCATTAGGACAGCGTCTCTCGTATCTGAGCCTGGGGCTTATCTACCTCGAGGGATGGCAACAACTCATGTTATTGCTAGTGCCGATTATTGCTCTGGTATTCGGTCTAGCCCCGTTTGAGATCACCATTTTTAATGTGCTGCTGGTGCTGTCATTTCCCATACTCACCCTTTTTCTTCTACAGGAGGTGGGATGTGGCTTCAACCGCTACTGGACCAATGAGATCTTTGCCATGGCCAGATGGCCAATACACCTCATCTCCGTCACCGCACTGTTTGGAAAGAAGTTACCCTGGAAATCATCCATAAAGAACATCAAAGGGCACATTGACTGGCACCTTATGCTGCCACAAATCTCTGTTCTATTAATCAGTCTCATGGCTGTTGGATGGGCCGTTGTACGTCTTACAGCTGACTTCCAGATTGGCCCATTGGGATATGCGGTTTTGGCCTTGCTGGACAAGTCCAAAACTATTTCACAGATTGATATATTTGCCGAGATGCCGGCTGGTTATTCTATTGAGTTGGTGGTGATAGCCAGCTTTTGGGCCCTATTCAACGCATCCAGGGCGCTCTATTTCATTACCAAAGTAATCTGGAATGCCAAACAATCGCATGAGCATTACCGGTTTTCCCTGCCATTGGTTGCTGCCCTGCCAGACTACTCCACTACTCTAATCCGTACGGAACAGGTTGCTGAAGAGTGGATAAGGGTCCAACTCCCCTCCTCTATGGCAGAAAGTATCAGGGAAGATCAGCTCAAAATAGAGCTCTATCTTCCAACCCACATACTTCCTGTGCAAATTCAGATCGGAGACAGAGGAAGTGACTGGATAGAGGGCAAATTCATCTGGGAGGATGAAACTGACCGGGATTGCCTGGCCAATTGTCTGTACTCAATAGAGTGGCATCGAGAATTTCAGATCAGACACAGCTATTTCTATACTCCTTCCGATGCTGTATTGGCACTATTTGGTCGCAGCGAACCAAGGCAACCCACTGCTAGTGAATGGCAGCCACTGCTGCTGGATACAGGTAATTCTGAGGACCAAAACGCTTATGCTCTGGTGGCAAATCCTACCTTTTCTCAACAGGAGACATCTCTAATCAGTTTTTGCGTTTTAGATCCAACAGCGTCATACCATTGCCATTGGATCAGCAAAGACCACAGCTACCAGGCAGAATTCAAGGTAATCGAGGAAGAACCCATATCCTGCTTGCCTGGTAAAGGCCTGGATGGATCTACCCATAAGCGCTACAAAGTGATATTCTTCGGGAGTAATTAATCATAGTCCCGTGTAAACAATAAGTTTTTTGGTTAGGACTACCAGGAGAAAATGCCGCCATGAAGCAATCCAAAACTATCTTAGGAGCAGTTGCATTGGGAACAATGTTGACAGCTGGTAGTGCCTTGGCAGAAGAGAAAAGCAGCGTAGTTTTTTTCGGGGCTGATGGAAAGGATAACTCCGGTTCACTATTCATTGGTGGAGTTACCGCCCTTAACGGCAACCTGGGCAAAAACGGCCTACTGCTGCGCGGTGTCGCCTTAGGTGGTTCATATGATTATGACACAACTGCAGTAGCAGGGAGTGACGTGGATGCAGACCTTGTTCGCGCAGAGCTTAGCCTGGGTTACCAATGGTTCCTGGACTCTGTGCGACTTTCCCTATATGTAGGTATTGATCACCAGGACCATGATCTTAGTCCGAGCGATCCCACGAATTCAGTTGAAGGTTCTGAAACAGGCGTTATTGGCCAAGCTGAGTTGGAAACACTGGGTAAAGGTTGGTATCTGAGCCTGATGGGTAATGGCAGTTCAGCAAATGACACCTACTGGGCCAAAGGACGCGTTGGATATGCATTCGACAAAGTAAACATCGGACCAGAAATAGGTGTATCCGGCAACGACGAATATGAAGAAGAACGCTATGGCGTCTATGTGACGTTCAATGCCACTGACTCAGTAAAAGTAAGCATATCTGGCGGCCATTCTGATACCGACGGAGACAACAACGTCGAAGATGACGACAGTGGCTACCTGACAGCCAGTGTCTCAGTAACTTTCTAACTCGTTACCCGGTTCTAGCAACTGGCACCTGCCAATAAATAAAGACTATACCGACTGCCGGGACATAGAATCCTGCCGCAATGGAATGTCAGATTTCAAAATAACAAGACGTGATCTGGTTGCATCCCTGGTTGGTGGGGTGACTGCCGGTCTTTTAGGCAGTTACTGGTCAAAATTCGAAGATGACACTACTCTGTTCGACATCGAACTACCCACCAGCTTTGATAGGGAAAAACCGCCATTTGAGGTTTTTCTGGCACTCTCCAAACTGGTAACCGTTCGCACTTCACTAGACATCGATGCCGCAAAGCGTATGTACCCAATATTTATGGATGAACCATGGGGTTCGCAACATATTGTTTCCAGCTATACCCAGATACTAAGCCTCATCGATCTGCCATCCCACACTACTCCACCTTTCACCAGCCTGGTTAGAGGGAAACTTGGTAAAGGAGAATCCTGGTTCACTAGCCACCTGCTGACAACATGGTATCTGGGGATCTATTACCATGAAGCGCGACCTCCTGTACGCGTCACCTACGAGTCTGCCCTCATGTTTGATTCCATTCGCGGTGTGTTACCAGTTCCTCTTCTCGAATCCACAGGGTATGGGGGCTGGACAGAACCTCCAGCAGGAAGCAAGCGATATAAATGAGAACTACAGATATATCTACAGATGTGCTTATCATAGGTTCAGGGGTTGCTGGCGCACTCTGTGCATACCGTCTGGCCCAAAAAGGTATAAAAGTAACCATTCTGGAAGCGGGCCCTAGAGTAAAACGCGAGGAAATAGTTTCAGGGTTTCGCAACTCACCCTATCTGGATCTCTCGGCCGGCTATCCCAATACACCCTGGGCTCCACGTCCAGACTGGGGAACTGGAAAAGACCAGTATATAGAACAGATAGGCCCCGAAGTTTCAGCAATGGAATATTTACGGGTCGTAGGTGGTACCACCTGGCACTGGAGTGCGAACTCAATTCGCCTATTACCATCAGACTTCAAAATGCATACCACCCACGGCGTCGGTGTGGATTGGCCCATAGACTATGATGAGCTGGAGAAATACTACACCGAGGCCGAATATGAAATGGGTGTAGCCGGTGACGACACTGCCGACACTGGAAGCCCCAGATCAAAACCTTACCCAAATCCCCCAATCCCCCCCAGCTACTCTGATCACACTCTTTCCAAAAAGCTGGAGTCGCTAGGCATATCATTCATTGCCCGACCTGCAGCCCGCAACTCCAGGGCCTATGATGGGCGCGGTCAGTGCCAGGGGTTTGGAACCTGTTCTCCGATATGCCCAACAGGCGCCCAGTATTCCGCCATGGTACACATCCAGAAGGCAGAAAAACTGGGGGTACAACTGATTGAGAACACCAGGGCTGACAGGATAAACACGGATAGTAACGGCAGAATTATCAGTGTCGACTATACCCATGCGGATGGCACCAGGAGATCAGCAACCGGAAAGATCGTCGTGGTTGCTGCAAATGGAATAGAAACTCCACGTCTGTTGCTTATGTCGGCCAGTGATGGATATCCACACGGACTCGCCAATAGCTCCGGAGAGGTTGGGAGAAATTTCATGGACCACCCAGGCCTATCCTGCCGCATGCTGTCACCAGAACCCCTCTATGTGGACCGCGGTCCGGAAAGCATCATCACAAGTTTTAGCCATCGCACAGGTGTGTTCCAGCAGAAGCGGGCAGCCTGGACCATGTCATTATACAATCGCAATTTCTTTCACAAGACAACTCGCAACAGCCTGATCGAAGGTGTGCTGCCACCGGACCTGGATGAACTGATAAGGTATCGTTCCCTGCATGAGGTTGAGTTCGACGTCCATTTAGAACAACTCCCAAAGCATCAGAACGGTATTACCTTGGATTGGTCAAACAGAGACAGTGCTGGACAGCCCGTCATGCGTTTCTACTATTCTTTAGACAATTATGAGCATGCAGGGCTCAAGTTTGCACGGGATATTTTCTGGAAGATAAGCAATACACTACAATGCACAGAGACCAAAATAAGTGAGGCATACAGCCATCATCACCTTATGGGGACTGCCAGGATGGGGGACAAGGCTTTGACCTCGGTGGTTGATCATGAATGCCGTACTCATGACCACAAGAACATGTTTTTGCTGGGTTCAGCTGTATTTCCCACATCTGGAACAGCAAACCCGACTCTCACGATTGCCGCATTAAGCTTAAGAGCTGCTGATCACATCAAACACCAGTTAACGGTTGGCTAACAGCAGAAAACCAGGCAACGAATCAGTAGATCACTTTTTTCTGGATAGCTGTTGCATGGCACATTTCAGCACCCACCCGTCACGACGATCAGACACAACCCTTTTCAATGACGCATAGGCCTGCTTACTGCCACTCTCACCCAGGAGTTGGCACAACATGAGGCGCTTCATGGTCTCAGGAAACTCCCGATTGTAGCGTTCAAACTCACGGATCATCCCAGGCAGTGCGGCATCTCCCAGCTGGCGCAATCCATTTGTGGCTAACTTAACTATCTCCTCCTCTTCACCATCCTGAAGCGCATCCAGAAACACCTGAACTGCCCTGCTATCACCAATGGCTGTCAATGCTCTAATTGCCGCCTCCCTGGTATCCACCATCATGGCTGCCGTCATCAGGTCTGGAACCGCTTCAGATGAACCGATTCGACCCAGGGCTGTAGCGGCCATCTCCCGCCCCAACCAGTGATCATCACGTTTTTTCAGGGCCTTGAGCAGTACCGGTACCGCAGCCTTGCTGCGCAGCTCACCCAATGCCGTGATGATTCCGGACCAGACCCCGGTACGCCGCACCAGATCTTGCTCCAGTGCAGGTATCAGGACATCAGGGGCCGATTTCACACCAAGTAATCCCAGGGCATAGGCAACAGAGATTTTTACCATGCCCTCGGTATCTGGGTCTGCAAACACCTTCATCAACACAGCACCAGCCCTTTTATCTCCCAGCAAAATCAGTGCATCAACTCCATCCATCTGCTGATTCGACTTTCCATACTCTAAAAGAGTGATGGCCTCTTCATAGCTAAGCGTGGATGCCTGATCAGCATTAACCGGAGTAACCAGCAGTATAAACAGCGTACCCATAAGTAACAGACTGGCCACCATGGATACAGATTTTGAAGAGTATGCAATCATTCCCGTTCAGACCTCACTCACTTCCGCTATCACCTTTTCACCACACTGGGGACAGAACTTGGTATTTGCCTTTAGAACATTACCGCAATTGGAGCAGCTCTGTTTTCTAACCGGTACTGTAGTGGGATCTGCAGCCTGGTTCTGTTCCTGAGCCACCGGAGTTCCACACTGGGTACAGAAGCTGTTGCCTGGTCGCAATTCAGCCCCGCATGATCTGCAGCTATTGTTCTCTACCTTGAGAGCATCAGGTGTGGCAGGTTGAGAAACCACCACGTGGGCAGTGAGTGCAGCAATTCTCTCCAGGATCTCTGCAGTACCAGTCTCAGATATGGATACAGCATACCCTTCTTTGCTGATGTCAGTGAACTCAAACTGGAACATGCCACCCGCGGCATGCAAAAACGCCTGGTGTTGCCAATCCCAAACCCTGTCCGCCCCCAACCTGCGCTCCGTCACTGCACTGAAGGCATCAGTACTATTCCAACGGTTGCAGATGGCTGCCAGTGGCGGGGTTGGCCGATAACCGTCATCTTCCGATCGCAACAGATGATCCTGTAGAAACCTATCTATAGTCGGCTGTATTGAGTCAGATACCGGATTAAAGGCTTTGGGCGACAGGTGCGAAAAACGAGCTCCACACCAGCGCATATCATCCGCCGTCAGTGACTTCTCCAGTGCCTGCGTTAGCCAGGCATGGTTCAGGGCTGTATCATCTGGTGTAGAACGCTGTAGATAACCCAGCATTTCCTGCTCCTGCATTGCATCACACAGGGCAGCCAGCAACTGCATTCCATCCTGGTTGGTGGTCAGTTTGAACTCTCCCGCCGCAACCTCATCCGCATAGCCTGATATCGGATCAGCGACGACTTCAGCAACATCAGTATACGACACCGGCCATACAATAAGATGTCGTCCACTTTCAGTGACTTCATGCTGGGCCAGATATGGTTGATCGAAGCGGCCATAGTACCAACGTGCCGGCGCATCATCCGGGGGCCAGGTTGCAACTGCCAATACTCGTTCCGGCTGGGCCAGACACTGGATTGCCTCTGAGGGCGGAGCATCCTGCACGATCTGTTCCGGCTCAAGCTCTGCACAATCACCCAGTGGTGATCCGGTCTGTGGGGCCATGTCATACTGCTTGAACAAAAACGACAGCTGGTCTGCACTCAGTTCATATAGGTTAATCTCAGCTGAATTACTCATAGTCATGACCTCAATCAAAATCTCCGCTGCGGTCACCGAAGCCGGGGGCGCGCCCCGTGCCCATGCCGGTGTCGCTGCCGCTGCCTGAAACCGGTACCTGGCCAGTACTCATATCCTGGGGAACTTCATATTTACCGATGGCATTTTCCCATTTGTCATAGTCCAGGGAGCCAAGTTCCTTCCTTGCTTCCATCTGTCTTATGTTATCCTGGAATTCATCCCAGCAATCCAGCTTTTCAGTATTCCTTGCCTTAATCCTCTCTCCAAGCATGGACTGAAAATCATCCGAATCTGGTGAGATGCCCTGCTGTTGCAGGTTGGCGCTCTCATTGTCAATAATATCCTGCAGCTTTTGGTTATATGCATCTTCCCAAGCTTTGTTGATCTTGCTGTCAACTTCAACAAGGCCACTTTTTTCCAGGAACTCCTGTCTGCCTTGCGCCTGAACACTATCCATATGGGTATTACCACGCTTGGGCAGGTTCTGCTGCTTGTCCCAAGCCTCCCACGCCGACTTGGACTCTTCTGTCGGACCAATCTGACGCTTACCAAAATCCTCCGGCACCTCACCCCGGCGCAGTTGTTCTGCCATTCCCTCGGCCGATTTCACTTTGAGATCTGTAGCATCCTCCGGCATGCGCCGCACCATCTCTCCCACATCATCCATGTCAGCATGGAAGCGTTTTACCGTGCCGCCAGTGGAAACATCGCCATCGAGGTCTTTTACCTTGCCGCCAGTGGAAACATCACCATCAAGATCTTTTACCCTGCCACCAGTGGAAACGTCGCCATCAAGGTTTTTTACATTACCTCCGGTGGAAAGATCTGCATCCAGGTTGCCGGTTCCCCCGCGGCTGGGCGGTACCGGGTCCAGCTTGATGATGCTCTCCTGCAGGGATGAGAGTTTGTTTGCGGCTTCATTGAGGTCCATGCCCAGCTCCTGTTTACTCAGGGAGTTGGCCTCGCCCACGGTACGCCGACCGCTGTTCACATCATCCATTAGGACAGCCGCTCGTTTAAGATCCTGTGGCACCTTGCTTGAGAAATGTTCATCGGACAGGTTCTTGGTGATGCGGTTGTAATCCTTCATTCCACCACGGCAGGTCTCTTCCAATTTATTGGCAGCGTCCATACCCTCAAGATCCCTGGGCTTGTGCTGGGTGATGCGGTTGCCCAGTTCACCATCGGAGGCATCCCACTTCTTGACGTTCTCCGGTGATAGATGGGTCTTGGGGTCGGTTCCTGGTTTCAACCTATAGGCCTCGGGATCTGATTTATGCATATAGTGGATCTCTTGCTTATGACGATTGAAGTTCAACTTGTCACAAGCGCCATCAATGGCCTGGTTCACGGTGTTGGGTTTTACCGGTGTACCATCTGCGTTGTAGATGGTACGGGTCTCAAACATATCCACATCCATACCCGGCCCCTTGGAGCCAGGACCGGAACCAGTGGTGAAGTCACCGGCCTCTACTGGTCGCTTCACTCCATTCTCAATGACATAGGCGCCCTTATTGTTGAGCTCAGCCGCCGTCTCCTGAAACAGGGGCTTGGTACGATTCTCCCACACGTCGTGGGCGTACTGTTTCTGGATATCAGATGGCGCATCCTTCATCTGCAATTTGGACTGACGATTCTCCACCACATCTATAGTTGCCTTCTTTATATCCTCAGGCGTCTTTCCCTGCATATGACTCTGATCCCAAGTTGCCACGTTGCGTGCCCCGTCCAGGCGATTCTGCAGGGTCTGCTGGTGCAGTTTCATGTCATCTGCATCCATATTCGGCCGACGGCTGAATCCCGGTAGATCAGCATTGGGATCCCCACTCATACTCATACGATTGGCATATTGACCAGGCAAGTTGCCCCGTCGGTAGTTGTCGATCAGATTGTTTACCGCTTTACTGGTTCCAGCTACACCAGTGCCATCCATGATCATCTGGGTACCGGCCTGGTAGGCCTTGATGTTGGCCATGGGAGCCTTCTGCTGCCACTTGGTACTGGCATCATGGATCTGGTTAAGCTGGTTGGTGGCACTGTTTAAACGATCTCGAACCTGGGCTGCCTGCTGACGCAGTGCTTCTTCCTCTGCAGTATCACCCCGGTCCCGGGCCTGGTTGATCTGATCCCGCAGACTCTTCAGATCATTGAGGGCGCGGTCATGCTCCTGGTAGAGATTGGGAGCTTTATCCATATGGCTCTGTAGACGGTTGCGAGCATCAATGGCTTCCTGCATCGCCTGTTTCACATCAGACATGTCCGGAGCCACCATGGTGCGCACTACATGGTACGGCAAAGTTACTGCCTCCTTGACTACATCCTTGCCCTTCCAGTTCTGGTACTGCTGTTCCGTGGCCTGGGTGCGCCGTTCCCTATTACCAACCCTGTTGGTCAGATCATCCTTCTGCCGTTGAATATCCGAAACCTGATCCTTGGCTTCGTCCTTGCGCTGCTGCCACTGATCCGCCAGCCACTTGTCTCCGGACTTCACCGCCTTGTCGTGTTCATCCGATACCCGCTTGTACTCATCGATGGCATCACGCTCTGACTTGTCCAGCTGGTTGTAGCGGTTATCCATGTTCTCCGTGGAGGGATCATAGCTCAGGTTCTTGCGAATCCAGTTGGCCCCCGGCCACCAGGATGAGCCGCCCGGTTTCAGATCGATGCGGGAGGCGTCACCCTCCTCCTGCGGCACGTCCACCCGGTTTATCTGGGGCGGCGGCTTGCGCCAGGCCTGGCCGTCATCATCGAATACGTACCCCTCGCGCTCCATACGCCGCTGGTGCAGATCATCCTTGTGTACCCACTGGCCCGATTCATGATCCCAGTCATGGTCCGTACTGGGGCGATTCATCAGCGACCAGTCGGGGCGATCCTGTTTGTCACTATCACGGGGGTCTGTACCTGCTTCACCCCAGAAACGATTCTGTTGCCGATCACGTTCACCCCTGGCATCCAACTCTTCCTGCACCCGGTCCCGGGCCTCGTCCTTGGTCAGCCACTCGGTGGTGTCCCCCACATCCCAGCGGTAGAGTCCATCATCCCGACGCTCCAGTGGGTTGCCGTTCTCATCCAGCACCAGGTCGCTGGTCGGCATATCGAGATCCGGTGGCAGTTGCAGAGCCATATCCTGGAATACGCGCTGGAACAGCAGACCCATAGAGGCACCAACCGCCGGCCCCACTCCCATGGCAATGGCAGTATTGCGCCCAGTACCGTTCCACCAGCTGATCCAGGTTCCTCGCCCCCCACCACCACTGGGGTCGTTGAAGCCACCATCATCTGCCCACAGCAGTTCAATACCAATGAAATAGCTACCAAAGAGTGCTATTCCCAAGAGCAATAGCGGAGTAGCCGCAGGTGGCAGCTGTGCCCCGCGTGCCATAGCTATGGCCCCAACCAACAGCAATATTCCAACCACCACGCCATTGGGTGTAACTACTGAATTGGCAATGAAACCAAGGGAAGATGCAAAAAGAGTCACATACCCGGCCGCCAGTCCATAGCGCGCTACATTCTCACGCCGTGCTGCATTGAATGCTGCAGTCCAGGCAGAGCGAAACAGCAGTGCGGTTACCGCACCGGAACGTGATGCCACCATGGCACCCACACCGGCTGCCATGAACAGGCTGGCATGGCCATTCATCAGCCCCCCAACAGTCAAAGCCACTCCCAGACTACCCATGGCTACCGCCAGGGCATCTATGCCACGCTCCCGGAAATAGTCTCTTACTGCAACCAGTCGCGCTCCTATTCCAGGACCTCTCTTACCACGCAAGCGTCCCATCAGACTCATCATCAACATGGGCCCCACGGTCCAGATCACTATGCCGGATAGGGGTGAATTGGCCAGGGACAGGAAGTTTCCAGTGGTGGTGGATGGATCGAAGCCATTATTCACGTATACCAGCAGGTAGGTATGTAATACCAGGGCTCCCACTGCAAACAGAACTGTGAGTGGCAAACGCTTAAAGAACATCTTGATGGTGTTCTTGATAATCAGTCCCAACAGCGGTAGAAATCCCTCCGGTAACTGTTGCTGTGTACCAGCAGCGCCTTGCGTAGTTGCAGTTGCAGACTCCGACTCAGGTTCTGGTACCCAGGTATCGTTCTCCCAACGCAGCCATCTACCGCTTTCGGCATCAATCTGATGCCAGGCACCATGTTCATCCTGAAAGCGTAATCGATACACCTCATCACGAAACTGCTGTTCTGGGATCTGCTTGTGCTCATAGGCCCGCTTTAGTGCCGTGTAACGCTGTTGTAACTGTTCCCTATTCATGAACTGCCTCCTTTGACCTCGGCGGTCAAAGTGGTAATAACCTGTGGATCGATACGAGCGACACCATTCAGGGTTGCCAGCCAAACGGCGCCATCTTCAGTCTGTTGTATTACGGTTACTTCACGCTCTGGAAGACCTGTGGTCTGATCCAGAACCCGCAGTAAAGCGGATTCCGTTCGAATGGCCAGGCCACTGTTTTCCGAACCTATCCAGTAATGCCCATGCTTATCCTGGGCCATGCTTCTGACCTTAGGACCAGCCAGGTCATCTGTATCCAGCGTCTTGGCAAGCACCCACTTCTGCTCACTCTGGGTGAACACAGCTACCCCACCTAGATTATAAAAACCTGTACCTGCCCAAACCCTTCCCATCTGATCCTGCAGCAGGGATGTGACCTGGGGATGTGGTAACCCAACCTCTCTGCCCCAATAAGAGATCCCAGACACATCAGATCTATACACCCCTCCCCTGGGTGGCTCATTGCTCCCTATCCACAACCCGCCAAATGAATCCTGCAACAGGGCACTAATCCTGCGTACCGGAACCTGTTCACTTGGAGCCATCCTGGTGATCGCTCCCTGGTTCCAGGGTGGATTGCCCTGGAACCGGACCAGACCGCCCTCACCGCCAATCCAACCACCTTTAGCATCCAGCTGCATGGCGTACAACGGCGGCTCCGGTAGTCCATCTGCCACCGAATAGTGGCTCCAGTTACCGCTATCAAAAATCGACAGGCCTTTGCTATGCCCAACCCAGACCACATCTGATTGTGGTTGTGCAAGTTGATGAATGATCACATCAGCCGGTAGGTCACCGGAAGCAAATGGGCGCAAAGAGTTGTCATCTATATACCAGATTCCATTGGCGCCACCGGCAAGAACTCCATGGCGAAAAGGTATCATGGCAAATACGGGCCCCACCTGTTTCCAGTGGCTCCAACCAGCCGGAATCTGTGGTGCAGCTACCGGACGCAGCAACCAACCCAAAGCCAGGGCAAACAGCAGAATCCAGGCAAAGGAAAGCCATTTACCACTTCCATGGATTGCTGCTGTTTTACCCAACATACCGCTCCCTCAAAGATCGATACTGTTTTTATAAAGATGCTACCGCTGGCCCAACAATAGATTCACCGGCCCGGCCTACTGCAGGTGTCGGCCATAACCGCCCCTGACGCAGCCAAAGACGACTACCCCCAAGCAGTTCGGCTTCGGTCTCATCATGGGTAACAAATAACAACCCCATGCCGGTAGCTACTATATGGGATTCGATCAATTCAAACAGGTCGCTCTTTGCCTCCTGATCCAGGTTTACCAGTGGTTCATCCATAAGCATATAGTTGGCTTGCGCGGCTATTGCCCTGGCAATGGCCACGCGCCTGGCCTGACCTTCCGACAGCTGGTGTGGACGGCGATCCTTTAGTGACTCCAAACCGGTTGCCTGTAAGATCTCACGCACAGTCGACTCTTTCTTCTGACCTGTACCTGATGCCACAAATTCCAGATGCGCACTGACTTTCATGTGCTGCCAGAGTGCCGGTCGCTGAAACACCACCGAGATGGATCGTTGGTGTGGAGCCACCATGGCAGAGCCGCTATGCATGCTGATGTCATCAATTTCAATGCTTCCTGAGTCCGGCAGTTCCAGGCCTGCAAGCAGCCTGATCAGGGTGGTTTTACCCGCTCCTGATTTCCCGGATATAACCAGCTTCTCACCAGGTTCCAGATCAAGATCCAGCTGATCCAGTACTGGTTGTCCTGAGAAGCCGTGGCTTAACGATTGCACCTTGATCATGGTTTGTTGTACCCCTCTCTCTCCCTGTAATCCAGGCGAACCTGGTACCTGATCATCTGGTATATGGTGCCTCCAAGGAGCAGCGAAACCAGCAACAGAAGCAGTATCAGATATGCCACCTGCTCATGGGCGCCATAGTGGAGATAGTTGAATATGCGTATTCCCACTGCACTAAAACCAGGTGGTGAAAGCAGTAGCGAGAGTTCCAATTCCGGCAGACTTAGGGCAAACAGGAGAAAAAATGCCCCGATGACTCCAGGCCAGATCTGAAACAGACGTATCTTCCACCAGAGGATTGGGCCAGAGTGATACACCCTTGCAGCATCCCAAGGCAGATGGTCACTATTACGGATTACAGCGTACAGCAACAGGGTAGCCAGAGGGATAAGTCCCACCAGCATCCCGGCCAGAGGCAGCCCCCAGCCTTTGTACATCAACTCACCCCCAATCCAACTCCATAACCTGATGCTTCCGGCACCACTCAAGGAGGCCGGGAGTGCGATACCTATAAGGACCACCAGCCACAGCACAGGAAGTCGATGCCTGTGCAGGTTCTCTGCCAACAGCCATGCGCATGGCACAGCCATGATGGTTGCGGCAAGCGCAATGGCTGCGCTGTCTGCCATGGCTGCAAATCCTGTCATGGATATTGGAGCTGCGCCGCTTCCAGTAATCAACGCTACAGCCCCCCATAACAGCACTAGCAGCGGGGAGAAGGCTACTGCCACAGCCAAGGTACGCAGTAAGTCATAGAGCCATGGCCCGGCAAGCAATGTCTGGCCAGAAGAGCCAATGGCTACTGGTGAGGGAAGAGATGACAACGCCCGTATCGCAATAACTGCAAACAGGATAGACAGCAGAACCAATGGTAATGCCACCAACAGGGTATCCACACTGCTACCGCTAACACTGTATTCAGCAAATATCTCCAGAGCATAGGTGTGACGTTGAAACAGGGCTGGCAGCCCATATTCATTCAGGCTGAATACCATTGTCATACAGGCCCCAGCGATAATTGCCGGTCTGGCCTGCGGGAGAGTGATGCTAAAAAAGGTACGCGCCCGTCCAGCATAGATCAGGGCTGCATTTCTAGCTCTAGGATCCACAAAATGAAGGCCGATCAGAACCGCTGCCAATAACAGCGGCAGCCTGGCGGCGGCTTCAACTGCAAAGGTGACAGCAAAGCCTTGAGTGGAAGCACCAATGGATTCAAGCAGGCGCTGCCAGGCCATGGCGTGCAGAAAGGGAGGTACCGTCACGGGGGCTATTGCCAATAACCGTAACAACTGTCCGCTGTAGCCTGTAACATCCATCAGGAGTGATGCTGCAGGTATAGCAACCATCAACCCCAGAATGGTGACACAGAGGGAGAAAAAGAAACTCTCAAACAGCAGCAATCCACCCCGGGTACCGGGCCAGGCTTTCCCCAGATTTATGGAGTCAGCAGTCCATAACAGCTCCATACACAGAACCAGCAACGGCGCACATACCAGGCCGGCCACCACAATTGTGGCAACTATAGCTGGAAACCTTGTCTGGCCAAAAATCATCACCGCAACAACAACTCCCTCAGGAACGCTCGTGAAGTTCCGACACTAGGATATATCTCAGCTGGCGTTGCGGTATGAATACGTATCTGCTGTGGCAGAGGACAATCATGGCTGGCATTTATCTTGCCGGCCACAACATGAAACCAGCCCATCCTGGAGAGGAGATCTTCTGACTCTTTACCCAGGAGATAGTCAATGAACGTACGTCCGTTTGCAGTATTGGGACCACCTGAGATCAAAGCCACAGAGTTGGGAATAACCAGGGTGCCCATGCCATCACTCTGTTGATCAGGATACTTGATGGTAATGGGCTTGCCACTGACTGCAGCAACACAAGCGTCATCCGAGTCGGTCAAACCAAACCAGATATCACCAGAGACAACCTTGTCTCGAACCACAGAGTTTCCATCCAGAAACTGTATGCCTCTCACCTTCAGACGCAAAAAATAGTCTATGGCTGCACTAGGACCTAAGTGAGACCACAGGCTGGCGGCATGCGTGGCAGTGGTTCCAAACAGTGGCAGTGCCAACGCCACCTTATCGGCAGGCCATCTATCATCACCCAAATCAAATATGGAATCAGGCATGGGATTATCACCCAACGCCTCTGGATTGATAATCAGCACCCGGATTCGTCCACCAAAGGCAGTCCAACGATTTAATGGATCCAGCCACAATGCACGTTCTGCTTGCGGTGAGTAATATGCTTCCAGCAGTCCCTGCACTGCCAAGAGCATGGTCTGGGAATACTCGCCATTCCAGAACACATCGGCCTTTGGCCTTTTCCGCTCAGATATAATCCGGTTCACCAGTCCGGTAGTCTTATTAGCTTCAACATCGTATACCGCACGTACCTTGATTCCGGTATCACGCTGAAACTGTTCAAACAGCGGTTCGGAGTAGTGCTGATCAACCGAGGTGTAGACTATGACCTCATCAACTGCCTCAGGATCACTGCACCCCATCAGGAAAACTGCAACGAATATCAGATTCAGTAGTTTCATCTTTTTATCACCAAGCTGCCCGCAATGATGTCGTGGAGCCCCTGTTTACGTTTAGTAAAAGCTATCATGATGAAGCCAGCACCCAGAAGCAGAGCACTCAATAACTTAGTTATAAAACGCATGCTGGTCTGCCCAAGATTACAGCGCATTCCAGATTGGTTTATAACCTTAATGCCAGTCAGGCGCTTTCCCAAAGTCCCCTGCATGACGCTGGCCTCCAGACCTGCGTGGTAGAGCCAGACCAGAGTAAATATGATCACTGCTACACCAACCAGAAAACCAAGATCATCACTCAGGAGTATATTGAACTCTTCCAGCAGTGCCATACACAACGCCCCCAGCAGGATAAACACAGCATAGTCCATGAAAAAGGCATAACCACGCAGCAGGACTCCTGCATACTCCCGTTGTGTTTCTGCATGCTGTTCGCTGGCTGCAGGTATCTCTGAACTATCTGTTAATGGTGGTGGCGGTGGTTGTCCAAGTCCTGCTGCTGACCCTAAGCCTGGGCCCATGGGAGGCGGAGGGGGATCAGGTAAAGGCGTATCACCTGCATGTGTAGCCGGCTGAGGCGGTGGTGGAGCTGGGACAGCCAGCCGATGACCACAGCTGGGACAGAAGCGATCATGCTCACTAGATTCTACTCCGCAACTGGTACATGTGAGTCGGGTCAAATCTAGTTCACTCCAGTAGCGGCAGCAGGGCCAGACCAAGGGCAGAGCCGTGTTGCAGGTTTTTTATGTTTTTTCCATGTCCATCATAGACGTTGATCAGGCCGTGCTTGCCACCAACCGCAAACACCCGGTTTTTCATTCCGAGTGCTAATGCACTGGGGAACAGATAACTTAGGCTATGCTGCTTTCCAGCCTTGCCACTGGTTGTCTTCCAGGTACGGATACGGGAAGACTCAATCCCAACTGCAGTGGAGCCATTAGTATTCAGTCCCACCAGTTGCGGTTCGTTGTACATGCTGCGGAAAGGGATCTGGATCAGAGACTCCATGTTGATGCGCTCATATACCGTAAGAATCTTTTCCCTTCCATATGGCTCCAGGGTAATGATGCGTTTGCAGTCAGCACTGAAACCGGCAGCATCCAGACTCCGTTGTGTAAGATCAGGCAAGCCTCCCAAACGTCCCCCTCGGCGCAGATCCCACACACTGATACCAAACTGGCGCGTAAGGCTATACATGGTGGCTCCGTCCGGATCAATACAGAGGGCCAAAGTATTTCCCGAATCTAACTGGTATGTAGTTGCCGGTTTAAGACTTGGCAGCGGATAGAGCTTGACCTGATTGCGAACCGCCACTGCCAGCAGGCTGTTGTCTGGCGCCCAGGCCATGGCCTTTATACCCTGGCCTATCTCGGTGCTGACCGTGGCTGTTCCCGTATCCAGGTCCCATAACCTGAGTTCACTGTCAGGACCGGCCGATGCCAGTTTGCGCTCATCAGGTGAGAAGGCGATGGCGTATACGTGACCGGGGGATATCTCCTCGGCCACAAAAACTGCACCAGCATAGAGGGCTGCAAACAACCCAAAGGTCACTACCAGGATCACTACTATGTAGATGGCCCGCCTTGGTCTTAAACTTTTGCTTTCCCCTACCCCCTGCTTTACCTCCGGCTCTGTTACCTCATCAGGTGGAGGTGAGGCTTGCTCTGCATCAGCAGTTGGCGGCGGCTGTACCTCTGGCTCCTCAGCTACTCTACCAACATCAGGACTTGGTTGCTGGGAAGACTTTTCCACATCAATCTTCTCCCCACAACCAGGACAGAACAGATCCGCCGGTTCCAGTTTTGAACCACAGTTCCCACAGAATCGTGCCGTCCCCGTCATGGGAAAGCCTATTTGGTACCAGAGATGCAGCAGTTACTGCGCACAGCCCTGGGTTGTACACTCTTCAACCAGCAACGACCTTTTCTACCCTGAAACCCGGGTTTGACATAGGTCCAGGCACGACAGCGACGATCCTTCACACAGGCGTCCTGACATTGGAGTTCAGATCCACGATGCATAACGAAATTGTGGTAGTCACCACCCGGTCGATCCCGATCAAACTCCACGGTCAGGGCAGGCGCAGTATATGAGTCGTAATAGATGGGTTTGACCGCATCAGATGAAGTTGGAATAAGCAACAAGAAGGTTACCGCCAGCGACACTAAACCAGAGCGCATGAACACTTTCATAGCCCTATCCTCAACAGATTGGAAAGAGAGCATTACATTATAAATAGTATGGAATGGCTGGATAGGCTGCAAGTAGACGCAGAGGAAGGTTTGATGTGGATCAACGGCCAGACATTCTCAGTTTTCCTCTGCACCAACCTTTCTATACTGAGGATTAAACAACGCAATCTGCTGGCAGATATGATCCCATATCTCGGTAACAGTCTCTGATTTTACCCATAGATCAGATTTGATTTCTGCTGTTGCATCTACTGGAATACCTAGCAACTGCAGCTTGGGTGGAAGATCACCCAGGGCCTCACCCAGGGCCAGGGTCTCGGACACACCCAGACTATGTGCAGACAGTGGTGCCGTTTCCTGCAGAAGATCTTCTGCGTGCAATACCACCATCGCACTGGAATCGCTGGCAGCCACCAGCGCATCAATGATAAAAACCAGGTCTGCTCCACGCATATGATCCAATAGGCCAGCACCAGGGCGATCTAGCTTTTCCATGCTCACCACTCCCTCCGGGAAAGAGTCACTCAGACCCAACTCCTGTAATGCATCCAACGCCTGCCAGCCAACGGCGTCACAACCAATTGGCGATCCGACTCCAATGATACGTATGGGGCTCAACGCCGTGTTACATCCAGCTTGAGAAAGTGAGTGGCACATGAGATGCAAGGGTCATAGTTGCGTATCACCTGCTCGGCATGCAGGCGCAGTACATCGTCCTCTTGCTCCAGGCCACAGTGAAGTAGTGACTGACCCAGGTCTTCCTCGATTCGGCCCTGATTTTGGCTGGTGGGTGGAACTATCTGGGCCCAACGCACCTTACCTTCATCATCAATACCGTAACTGTGCCAGAGCATGCCACGCGGTGCCTCGGAGGCACAGTATACAGTGCCGGCCTTGGGCTCGAACTCAACCGCCGGTGATTCCGGCACCCGGTACTCACTTAGCAGACGCAGGGCTTCGTAGATAGCAAAGTGTATCTCTACCGCCCGTGCGATGACACTGCGAAACATATTGCTGCTGGGGAAATGGACACCTGTTAGCTCCAGATTCTCCAGTACCGGCTCTGGCAACTGCCACTTACTCAGATTCAGCCGCGCCAGCGGCCCCACCAGATATGGCCTGCCATTGAGGTGGGTATGAAAGGCGGTGGACTGTGGCACCTGGAACTCCTGAAAATGCTGGCCGAACTCTTCTACAGGGATATCCAGTCCCACGCTGGACCCGATCCTGCCATCGTATATTGCATACTCATCAGGATGCCGCAGGGCAACAGATGTGAACTGCTGATTATTCTCAGGGATTTTCAAGCCTACACACCAGTGCACCAAATCAGCCGCAACGGTTACCGCCTCCTCCAGACGTTGACACATGGCCTCTACTGCTTCTGGATCGGGTGCCTTGAAAAAACCACCCACCCGCAAGCCAACCGGGTGTACCGAACGTGCCCCGAACATGGCAATAAGATCATTACCCAGGGTCTGCAGCATAAGACCACGCCGCACCACAGCCGGGTATTCACGCGCCAATTCCATAGCACTGTTGTAACCAAAGAAGTCCGGTGCCGCCAACAGATGTATATGCAGGCTATGGCTCTGAATCCATTCACCACAATACATTACCCGGCGCATGTCCCTGACCCAGGGTCCAGGGTCTACCCCAAACAGTTCCTCCAGCCCATGTACTGCTGTCATCTGGTAGGCCACCGGGCAGATGCCACAGATACGCGCCACCATATCCAGCAGGTCCTGATGTCCATGCCCCTCCAAGAACTTCTCGAACAGGCGTGGCGGTTCATAGATCCTGAGTTTCAGCTCTTCAATACAACCATCCCGGATAGCGAGATCCAGGGCACCCTCACCCTCCACCCGGGCCAGCACCGGAACATTGATCTTGATCTCACGCTGCTGTGACATCAGCTATCCCTGGCCCGTTTGAAGGCGGGCGCATTACTGTTGATGGAACCAAATTTGACCCGGATCTCTTCTACTGGCACTTCTATCTCAATAAAGTGCTCACTGACAGCACGGCTGTTTACCTGTTCGGCCGGCCCATAACAAGCATAACAGCCCCTGCCATGACTGGGACAAAGAGCACCACAACCAGCCCTGGTTATCTGCCCCATACAGGGTTCATTGCGACTGACCATAACGCATACCACTCCCTGGCGTTTGCACTCCATACACACCGGTTGCACATCCACCCTGGGAGTTACTCCAGAGAGCAGATCCCGTAGGGCGGCAATTACCTGACCACTATTCACCGGGCAGCCCCACAGTTCCAGGTCCACCTGCACCAGATCAGCTATAGGACTGGACTGGTCCAGAACTGAGAGATAATCCGGCCTGGGGTAGACGGATCTGACCCAGTTGTCGGTATCGGCCATATTCCGCAACGCCTGTAGGCCACCAGAAGTAGCACAGGCACCGATAGAGATTAGATATTTACTGCGCTGTCGAATACCGTTGATACGCTCGATATCCTCCGGGGTAGAGATACTGCCTTCCACCAGGGCGATATCCACCTCCTGTTCCTCATCTACTGGACCAGCTTCGGCAAAATGTACAATATCCACCAACTGAGACAGGGCCAGCAGATCATCTCCCATATTCAGCAGGGCCAGCTGGCAACCATCACAGGAGCTGAACTTATGCACCGCAACCTTTGGTCTGGCCTGTTCACTCATCTCTGCTTAGCCTCATAGTTCAGATTCCCTTCTTCCCAAAATAGCCGGATATTTCAGACAGACAAAAAACCGGTCCATCCTTACATACAAACTTTGGTCCCATCTGGCAGTGACCACACTTACCCATTCCACACTGCATGTTGCGTTCCAGACTGACCCAGATATTACTGTCTACTACACCCATGCCCCGTAGACGTTCAATGGCCGCCAACATCATCACCTCTGGGCCACAGAGCATGGCCGTGGTGTTTTGTGGTGTGATGCTAAGCTGCGAAAACAGATCTACCACCGTACCCTGGGAGCCAGACCAGTCAGGGGAAGGGTTATCGGCCGTCAGTAACACCCTGGTATTTGGCAGTGTGGCCCATTTTTGATAACGGTCATGCCAGATCAGTTCAGCATCCTGCTTTACCCCATGCAGCAGATCTACATGTCCAAACTCATCCCGCTGCTTCACCAGGTGCTCCATGACTCCAACCAGGGGGGCATTCCCCAGTCCACCGGTAACCAGCAGCAGATCACGCCCTTTAGCCATATCAATTGGCCAGCTGCGCCCAAAGGGACCACGAATTCCAACCCTGGCTCCTGGCTGCAGCTCTCCCAGTCCATTTGTAACGCGCCCTACCACCCTGATGGTGTGATCAAAACTGTTGTGACTGTCACCATCTGGAACTATAGATATTGGCACCTCGCCCACCCCATACAGGTACAGCATATTGAACTGACCTGGGAGGAAACTGAACCGGTCTACACCTGACACAGACAGTCGCATGGTAAAGGTATCCTGTGAATCCTGGATCCGTTCGGTAATCACCGCTTCCCGTGGCAGATTGATGTCACCGTTCATAGCTTACCCTGTATCCTCCACCAGTTTGTTTACTTCCTGGGTAATATCTATACCCACCGGACACCAGCTGATACAACGCCCACAGCCAACACAGCCACTGCGTCCAAACTGCTCCTGCCATCCGGCAAGTTTATGTGTAAGCCATTGACGGTATCTGGAGGCAATATCCGCCCTGACCGGATGACCATGGGAGTTGCTGTGGTTGGGGATAAAACATGAGCTCCACTCCCGAACCTGCTGTGAAACCGAGGCATCAAGATTGGTCTCTGAGTGTTCACTGAAGCAGAAGCAGGTTGGGCACACCGAGGTGCAACTGCCACAGGCCGTACAGCGCTCTGCAACATTTTGCCAATGGGGGTGTTCAGGACGCTGCAGCAGCAGTTTCTGGACGCCAGCATCCGGCAACAGCCTTCTCTGCCTGGCAGTGGCCTGCTCACTCTGTATTGCAACCTGCTGCAGCTGCGTTTCGGTAGCCGCTGACAGGTTTAGTGCATCCAGAATTTTCTGCCCGCGCTTGGTGCCTGCACGCAGCACAAAGCCATCTTCCAGCTCTGTCATAGCAAGATCAAACCCAGACCTGAGATCAGGTCCATCACCTGTGGAGACACAGAAACAGGTATCAGAGGGCTGACTGCAATCCACTCCAATCAGCAGCAGGGAGTCCCGGCGTTTTTTATAGTGTGGATCTTCCGCCCCCGGGACCAGAAAGTGTCGATCCTGCAGTTCCAAGGCGGCCAGATCACAGGCCCGCACACCTATAACAGCAGTGGGCTCCACACTCTCATCTGCCTGAGAAAAGGCCAGATTACCAGAGGAGTCCCGCTGAACCTGCCAAATGTTTTCTCTGGGTCTGAACAACAGGGGCTTCAGGGCCTGGGGACCATTGGACCAGTTGAATAGCCTGTCTCCATCAGTAAATTCCAGCTGATAGGCAGCCGGCACCTGGTCCAGTTCAACACCTGCCGGCAGGTCACTGCTATCTGTAATGGGTAAATACTGAATGGCCCCGTCCCGCACCACCGGACCCAGGCAGTTGTAGCTCTCCTCCTTGAGCTGCTGAAGAAGACGGTCAAGATCATGCCGTGGCAGAAACTTCTGTTCCTGGTTCAATGAGGTATCCCACCCTGCTTTTGTTATTTCTGAAAATTATAGAGTACTTTCAGAAAGCATAGGACATTATATAGATGGGAAGAGAGGAAATACCCTGGCGATCACCCCAGGTTGACTAATATCAACATATAAATCATGGGGCATACCTTAAAGTGGATACCCCAGGGCAGCATACTACCCTGGGGTAAGTGTGGCTATTTTGAGAACACCAGCCCATCCGGTCCGGCATCCACATGGATAATGTCATCTATCCCAAAGCGTCCAGCCAGAACCTCCTGGGCCAGTGGGTTTTCCAACTGCTGGCGAATGGCACGCTTCAGGGGTCGCGCCCCATACACTGGGTCAAACCCAGCCTCACCCAGACGGTCCATAGCGGCATCGGTGAGTTCTATACCCATATCCCGCTCGGCCAGCCGCTGTTTCAGATAACCGATCTGGATCTCGGCAATGGCGCGGATCTGCTCCCGTCCCAGAGGATGAAATACCACGATGTCATCCAGACGGTTGATGAATTCGGGCCGGAAGTGCTGACCCACCAGCTCCATCACCGCTGACTTCATCTCAGAATAACGCTCCTCTCCGGCCATCTCCTGAATTACCTCGGAGCCAATGTTGGAGGTCATCACGATCACGGTATTACGGAAGTCCACGGTACGACCCTGGCCGTCGGTAAGACGCCCATCATCCAGTACCTGCAACAATACATTGAACACGTCATGATGCGCCTTCTCCACCTCATCCAGCAGGATTACCGAGTATGGCTTACGTCGCACCGATTCAGTGAGGTAACCACCCTCTTCATAACCCACGTAGCCAGGAGGTGCGCCGATGAGGCGGGCTACCGAGTGCTTCTCCATGAACTCAGACATGTCGATGCGCACCATGGCCTCTTCGGTATCGAACAGGAACCAGGCCAGGGCCTTACACAGCTCGGTCTTACCCACACCGGTGGGACCAAGAAACAGAAATGAACCGTTGGGCTTGGATGGGTCGGAGAAACCAGCCCGGGAGCGGCGTATGGCATCGGATACCGCCTGGATGCCCTCCTCCTGACCGATCACCCGCTTGGCGATCTCCTGCTCCATACGCAATAGCTTGTCGCGTTCACCTTCCAGCATCTTGGATACCGGGATGCCGGTCCACTTGGAGACCACATCAGCGATCTCCTCATCAGAAACCTTGTTGCGCAGTAGCTTCATCTCCTGCATCTCGGCCTGGGCTGCCATATCCAGCTGCTTCTCCAGCTCCGGGACCCGTCCGTACTGCAGTTCTGACATACGGGTAAGATCTCCTGCCCTGCGTGCAGTCTCCATATCCAGCCGAGTTCGCTCCAACTCCTCCTTGATCTGGGTGGTACCTTGCAAGGCAGCCTTCTCCGCCTTCCATACCTCGTCCATCTCGGAGAACTCCTGCTCCGCCTTGGTGATCTGCTGTTCCAGATCCTCCAGGCGACGTTTGGAGGCATCGTCGGTCTCCTTCACCAGGGCCTCACGTTCGATCTTGAGCTGGATCATGCGCCGTTCCAGACGATCCATCTCCTCGGGCATGGAGTCGATCTCCATGCGGATCTGGGAGGCGGCTTCATCCACCAGGTCGATGGCCTTATCCGGCAACTGACGGTCGGTGATGTAACGGTGGGACAGGGAGGCCGCAGCCACGATGGCCGGGTCGGTGATATCTACCCCGTGATGCACTTCATAGCGTTCTTTTAGACCACGCAGGATAGCAACGGTATCTTCTACCGTGGGTTCGTCCACCAACACCTTCTGAAATCTTCTTTCCAGTGCGGCATCCTTCTCCACGTACTTGCGATACTCATCCAATGTGGTGGCACCCACGCAGTGCAGTTCGCCACGGGCCAGGGCTGGCTTCAACATGTTCCCCGCATCCATGGCGCCCTCGGCCTTACCGGCACCCACCATGGTGTGCAGCTCATCGATGAACAGAATGATCTGCCCCTCCTGCTTGGCCAGGTCATTCAGCACCGCCTTCAGGCGTTCTTCAAACTCACCACGAAACTTGGCACCAGCAATCAGGGCTCCCAGGTCCAGGGAGAGCAGACGTTTATGCTTGATCCCCTCCGGCACCTCGCCATTGACGATACGCTGGGCCAGACCCTCCACGATGGCGGTCTTACCTACGCCTGGTTCACCAATGAGTACCGGGTTGTTTTTGGTACGGCGCTGCAATACCTGGATGGTGCGACGAATCTCATCATCACGCCCGATCACTGGATCCAGCCGTCCCTGCTCGGCACGTTCGGTCAGGTCAATGGTGTACTTCTCCAGCGCCTGACGCTGTTCTTCGGCATTAGGATCATCTACAGACTGGCCATCACGCATCTCGTCCACGGCCTTCTCCAGGGAGTCCTTATTGGCCCCTGACTTGCGCATCAGGTCTCCCAGCGCCCCCTGATCCTCTACTGCCGCTAACACAAACATCTCGCTGGAGATGTAGCTATCCTTACGCTGTTGCGACAGCTTGTCGGTCTGGTTCAACAGGCGACCCAGATCGTTTGATATATGCAGGTCTCCGGCAGCACCCTCCACGCTGGGCAGACGGTCCAGCAGGTCTCCCAGTCCGGAACGCAGTTGGTTTACATTGACATCCACCTGTAGCAGCAGGTGACGTACGCTGCCTCCCTCCTGATCCAGCAATGCCGTCATCAGATGTGCCGGCTCAATGAATTGATGATCACGGCCCACGGCCATGCTCTGGGCATCGGCCAGAGCCATCTGTAATTTACTGGTCAATCTATCCATTCGCATGGAAAAAACTCCTGATATTCTATGGTTATATTCTCAGGTGGGGGGAAGTGTCGAGGAATTCAAGTCGCCTCTGCTTCTGTGTCTGTATCTATACCTGGATCTCCCTGTCTATCCAGCATATGCTGCAACTCATTCCGAAGATCATCCAGTTCACGTTCACCGGCACTGATTCTCGGTAAGGCCTCAAGCTGTGCCCTGCTGCGCAAAAGCACCCCGCGTACTACGTGACCGGTACCTCGTATACCAGATATGCGTAGTGGCAGAATATCAGCCCCGGTGAGCTGCGCCAGACGTAGCGCACCCGGTTTGATCTGGCTTGGACCATCAGCATCCGTATGTATCTTTCCATGAGGAAATATGGCCACCACATGCCCTTCCTGCAGACAGCGCATGGCGGCACGCAAAGCCAGTTCCGGACGGGTTTCCCGATCTACCGGGATACACTTGATGGCGCGAAACAGCCAATTGAGACCGAAACGTTCATACTCTTCCCTGGCAATAAGGAAGTGCATCTGACGACGGGACGAGGCCAATAACAGGAATGGATCCAGACCAGAAACATGGTTTGAGACAATAATAGCAGGGCCGGTTGCCGGAATTCGTAACCGAACCAGGTTGAGACGGTGATAGCGGTAACAAAACAGCCGGTTCAGACCATCCAGCAGATTCATCCAATCCCGCCCCCAGTCGGTCCGGTTTGCCCTGCGGCAGACATGAATCAATCGACCTGTCTGCCATAGCAACAATAGGGCTAGGATGAGAGCCAGTACTGGAATCAGATTATCGGCCATGGGTTTATGTTGTGGAGCCGGGGTTAGTGTTTACCCTGGCCTGTACGATCCAATCCTCTACTTTTTCTTTGCCGCCCCACCCTTCTGATACACCTTGCGCTGAAACAGGTCGGTGCGCCGGCTTACCACCCGATCGATGAACAGCATGCCGTCAAGGTGATCCAGCTCATGCTGAATGGCTCGGGCTTCGAACCCCTCCATCTCATACTCCAATGGGTTACCGAAACGATCCTGGGCCTTAAGTTTTATATCAGTGGCACGGATTACGTTTCCGGTATAGTCAGGTATGGAAAGGCATCCCTCACGCCCCATCTCGAAACCATTCCACTCAGTGATCTCAGGATTTACCAACACCATATAGCCATGATTGGGCACCGGCTTTTTGGTCTTGGATACGTCTACTATTATGATGCGTTGATGCCGCCCAACCTGGGGCGCGGCAATGCCCACCGCCCCGGGCCCAGCCTGACGTGTCTCCTCCAGATCATCGATGAATTCCTGCAGTTCATCATCAAATATCTCTACATCTTCGGAGGCCTGTTTCAGGCGCTCATCGGGAACCGTGAGTATTTCCAGAACAGACATTGTTTAGCCTATAAGTGTCTCTATTCCCGAGACAGTGACATCTATACCCTGATCCACCAGGTCACTCACCGCCTGTTGCAGATCCTCTACTGGCACATCTGCATAGCCATGGATCCCCATCACATAGATTGGGGTTTCGGCTGATCCTGCCACGTCCGACTCCAGCTCCAGAATATTTAACCCGGCCTCTGCCAACAGACCTGTGACCTGGGCTACGATACCGGCGCGATCAGCACCTACCACCCGCACCTGGATATTCGGTACCACATGGCTGTGCAGATCTCCCTCGATGGGATCCACATGTAAACGCAGGCCAAGATCCTGGGCCACCGGCTGCAGCAGTGGTTCCACATTACCCTCACCTGAGATCATCAGCATGATGGTGAAATTACCCCCCAGGCGCAGCATGGATGCCTCGCCCAGGTTCCAGCCATTTTGGTATAGGGTATCGGTTACCCGTGCCACGATGCCTGGGCGGTCCTTACCGACCAGGGTTAGCATATTCCAGTTATTCATGATTGTTTTCTCACTCATTCAATCCAGATCAGAGATGCCATACGCCCGGTTACTCCATCCCGGCGATAGGAAAAAAATCTCTTGGCATCTGATACTGTACAGTAATCACCGCCCCCTACATAACCACAATTTGCCGCCCGCAGGCGATGCCGTGCCAGGGTATATATATCCGCCAACCATTTTCCAGCTCCGATCGGTGTAAAGGCGATCCCATCAGCAGGGTTCTGCGCCAGAAATTTCTCCCTGACCTCATCCCCCACCTCAAACCTGTCCGGTCCAATGGCAGGACCCATCCAGGCCAGGATATCTTTACCATCCTCTGGGAACCTCTCCAGTGCCGCCTCGATAACTCCATCTGCCAGGCCACGCCAACCGGCATGCACTGCAGCCACCCGGGTGCCAGCACGATTGCACAGCAGCAGGGGCAGGCAGTCTGCTGTCATAACCACACACACCTTGCCTGGCTCTGAGCTGGTTGATGCATCGGCAATGTTGATGCAGCTACCATCGTCTGCTTCAACCACATCACAACCATGCACCTGTTCCAGCCACATGGGCTCTGTAGTCAGACCAAGCACGCGCGATAACATGGCACGATTCTCTGCCACATGTGCAGGATTATCATCCACATGATCCGCCAGATTCAGGCTATTAAATGGCGGCTGACTGCAACCTCCGGTGCGGGTGGTTATTATCGCCCGTACCGAGTCTGGGGCGGGCCATTCTGGGACTATCCAGTCATCCATACGCCGCATCTTTTTCTAACACTCTTAATAAATCCTGCATATCCTGTGGTGGCTCCTTGGTCCACTCCATCCATTCGCCGGTTATTGGATGCTCCAGACCCAGTTTGCGGGCATGCAGGGCCTGGCGTTTGAATCGACGCAACATCGCTTCCAGCTCCGGAGACGCTCCGGGCGGGATGCGCAGGCGTCCTGCATATACCGGGTCTCCCACTAGTGGATAACGGATATGTGCCATATGCACCCTGATCTGGTGTGTCCTGCCGGTCTCCAGAATCACTTTGACATAGGTGTGGAAGCGAAATCTTTCAAGTACACGATAATGAGTGACCGCTGGCTTACCACTCAAGTTTACTGCCATGCGAGTACGCTGAGTGGGATGGCGCCCGATGGGCTGATCCACTGATCCACCGGCAGTCATAACCCCAGTGACCACCGCCCGGTATTCGCGTTTAATGGAGCGCTCTTGCAGCTGTTCCACCAGATATTTATGCGTCGCCAGATTTTTCGCGATCACCAGCAGACCACTGGTCTCTTTATCCAGACGATGTACGATACCAGCCCGCGGTAACCGAATCAGGTCTGCAGCATGGTGTAACAGGGCATTCTGCAGAGTACCATCCGGGTTCCCCGCCGCCGGATGCACCACCAGACCAGCCGGCTTGTTGATTACCAGCAGTGACTCATCCTCAAACACTATATCCAATGGTATTGGTTCTGGATGACACTCTACCTGATCCTCCATGACCGCTTCCAATTCCACCAGCTCACCGCCCAGGACCTTATCCTTGGGGCGTTTATCCGTGGAGCCATCCACACTTACCAGTCCCTGCTTAATCCACTGTTGGAGCCTGGCCCTGGAGTAATCTGGGAAGATGGCAGCAAGGGCCTGATCCAGGCGCATACCAGCATGCTCAATATCTACAATTGCATTCAGTTTTTCACTCATAACTTCCCGTAAACCCAGAGCACACCTGACAAATGTGATTTCTTCCAGACACACACAATAGGTTATACTATTCGGCCATATTTTTCGTTGAGGTCTACTGCAATAATCATGGCTACTATACGTGTTACGGCCCTGCTCGCTCTACTGCTTTTCATTACTGCATGTTCCCTTCTGCCCAAAGAGAAGGATATGACCAAGGGTTGGAGCGCCAGTAAGTTCTATTCTGAGGCCTCTGCTGCCATGTCGGAAAGTGACTACGAAGGAGCAATTGAACTTTACGAAAAACTCGAGGCCAGGTTCCCTTTTGGACGTTACGCCATGCAGACCCAACTGGACGTGGCTTATGCCTATTATCGTAATGGTGACCAGGATCAGGCCATTGCAGCAGCAGACCGCTTTATCAAACTACACCCCAATCATCCTTATGTGGACTACGCCTTCTACCTGAAGGGCATAGTCAACTTCAACCGAAATATGGGGTTCTTTGACCGCTTTGTGCCAGTGGACAGCTCCCAGCGTGATTCATCTGCAGCTATGGACTCATTTAATGATTTTTCCGAGCTGATACGCCGCTTCCCAAAAAGCAAGTACTCAATCGATGCCAGAAAACGCCTGGTATTCCTACGCAATGGCATTGCCCAACACCAGGTGCATGCTGCCCGTTACTACATGAAGCGTGGGGCCTATCTGGCTGCTGCGAACCGTTGCGTGAAGGTGGTGGAGAACTACCAGCGTACGCCTGCCATCAAAGAAGCTCTTGAGATCATGATTGAGGCCTATGACAAACTGGGTCTGGACAAGCTATCCCAGGACGCCAAGCGCGTCTACGCCATCAACGAATCCAAAGGGTATTTCAAGGCTATTGAGCAGAAGGCGCTGGATGATGCACCTATAGCCAGACAGGTATGGGATTACATCGGTCTGGATAGAAACTAATGATATCTGGCCTGACCCAAGAGTCAGGCCCAGATTAATACACAGGTTGTATCAGCTAATCAGATTGCTGACTCGTCCTCTTCCCCGGTTCGGATCCGAACTACTTTCTCAACCGTAGTCACGAAGATCTTGCCATCACCGATCTTACCGGTACGGGCAGCGTTTACTATGGCATCAATACACTCATCCAACTGATCCTCCCTGATCACCAGTTCCAGCTTCAGCTTGGGCAAAAAATCCACCACATATTCAGCGCCACGATATAGTTCGGTGTGGCCCTTCTGGCGGCCAAATCCTTTGACCTCAGTTGCTGTCATACCGGTAATCCCGATGGCTGAGAGAGCCTCTCTCACATCATCCAGCTTGAAAGGCTTGATAATTGCGTCAACTTTTTTCATTGTTTGATCACTCCGCTTTGTGTCACACCATTCTACTGTATTCCGGGCTCTGGGTCAGGTTGCCTTACATAGGACCTGCTGACAGGCTCTAAAAGCCACTGGTAAGCGGATAGCGGCGATCACGCCCAAATGCTCTACGTGTAATCTTAACTCCTGGCGGCGCCTGCCTGCGCTTATATTCATTCCGATCCACCATTCTGGCGACATGGCGCACCACCTCTTCCTCAAACCCGGCATTTATTATTTCACTGGTACTCTGATCGTGCTCAATATACCGGAACAGGATCTCATCCAGAATTTCATATGGCGGCAGGCTATCAGAGTCCTGCTGATCTGGGGCCAACTCGGCTGAAGGAGGGCGTTCTATCACTCGGCGTGGAATGATCTCCCGTTCTCTGTTGCAGTATTCAGCCAGACGATAGGCCAATAACTTGGGCACATCTTTAATGGGAGCAAAGCCGCCTGCCATATCGCCGTACAGGGTGGCATAGCCCACCGACATCTCGCTCTTGTTACCGGTGGTCAACAGAATCTTGCCTTTCTTGTTACTGATCGCCATCAGTATGATGCCACGGCACCTGGCCTGGATGTTCTCTTCTGTCACATCGCGCTCGGTACCGGCAAACTCCTCTTCAAGCATTTCCAGAAAGGCATTGAAGGCCGGTTCAATGGCTATGGTGCGATGTTCCACCCCCAGGGTCTCGGCCTGTTTTATAGCATCCTCGTTACTCATACCCGAGGTATAGCGTGACGGCATCATCACCACTTCTACATTCTCTGGCCCCAGAGCATCGGCTGCAATAGCCAGGGTCAGAGCCGAGTCTATGCCACCAGACAACCCCAGTACTGCGCCTTTGAAACCGTTTTTGATCACATAGTCCCGCACCCCAAGTACCAGGGTGTTGTATATACCCTCCACTTCCTCAGGATAGGGTGTAATCTTTGCTGCAACTGGAACACAATCCTGGAACTCTACCAGGGCATAGGCTTCCTTATGGAACTGTGCACGCTGGGTCAAGTCACCGGCTGCGTCGACCACAAATGAGCCGCCATCAAACACCAACTCATCCTGCCCGCCAACCAGATTTACATAGGCAATGGGAAGACTGTTCTCCAGGCTGCGTTTACGGATCAGCTCTTCGCGCTCCACTGCCTTGCCAGTGTGGTAGGGTGATGCATTCAGGTTCAGCAAGATCTTGGCCCCCGCTTCGGCAGCATGAGCTGCAGGGGCCTTGTACCAGATATCTTCACAGATGGTGAGACCCACAGGAGTACCGTTAAGCTCCACCACACAAGGCTCGGTCCCTGCCTCAAAATAACGTTTTTCATCAAACACACTGTAGTTGGGTAACAGGGCTTTGAAATACTCAGCTACAATCTCACCGTTGTGAATAACACCAGCCGCGTTATACAGCTTACCTTCCTGAAACCTGGGATAACCCAGGATAATATAGATCCCATGCACCTTACGCGATATTTCATCCAGGGCCTGCTCCACCCGCTCCAGCAGTTCTGAACGCAGCAGTAGATCCTCGGG
>JANQEV010000039.1 GCA_028278145.1 Chromatiales bacterium
GTGACCACTTGAATACATAAGCGATGATCCACTTCGACAATGTCATCAAACGCTATCCCGGCGGCACAGAAGGGCTAAGCAAGATCAATCTCCATATTGATAGTGGTGAGATGGTGTTCCTTACCGGACATTCAGGTGCGGGCAAGAGCACCCTGCTCAAGCTTATCGGCCTACTGGAGCGTTGTACCAGTGGCCAGGTCCTGGTATCCGGGCGCAACCTTTCGCGCCTGCGGGGTCGCCAGATTCCATTCCATCGACGTGAAGTGGGAATGATCTTTCAGGACTATCGTCTACTGCAGAATCGCACCGTATTCGACAATGTCGCCATGCCCCTGATTGCCGCAGGTGTGGGCTACACAGAGATCGGACGCCGGGTGCGTGCGGCCCTGGACAAGGTGGGATTGCTTAGTAAGGAGAAGTCCCATCCCATCGCCCTCTCCGGAGGTGAACAGCAGCGGGTAGGTATTGCCCGCGCAGTGGTCAACCGCCCTCCACTGGTGCTGGCGGATGAACCTACCGGCAATCTGGATCCTGAACTGTCCCGGGAGATCATGCAGCTGTTTGAGCAGTTCAACCAGGTGGGTGTAACCCTGCTTATCGCCAGTCATGATCTGGACCTGATCTCAAGTATGAATCGACGCATTCTAACTCTGAGTAAGGGCCGGCTGGCACATGACAGCCAGGGCATAGGCGGCCTGGAATGAGAAAACGGCGCAACCTGAACAAGATCCGCGATATGTCCTCTGCCCGCAAAGGGCACTTGAGTACCTGGGCCATGCGTCACCTGCAGGCACTGCTCTCCAGTTTGGGAAGGCTCAGCCGAGCTCCATTTTCCACCATGATGACGGTGGCAGTACTCAGTATCGCCCTTGCCTTTCCCACTGGACTCAAACTGTTGTTGGATAACGCTCAGCGACTCAGCGGCAGCCTGGACAACTCGGCCAATATATCCATCTTTTTTAAGCAGGACCTACCAGAGAGCAAACTGAAACAGATTGAGCAGCAGCTCAGGTTAAAGAACAGCGTTGCCACACTCCAGTTGATCACCCCGGAACAGGCCCTGGAGGAGTTTCGCCAGAACTCCGGATTTGCTGAGGCATTGGATACCCTGGACAGCAACCCACTGCCTGCCGTGATGGTAATCACCCCCAGCGCAGCCCATGCCACACCAGAAGGAGCCGAGGCACTCCTGCAGGAGTTACGGTTACTGCCTGAGGTGGATATTGCGCAACTAGATCTGCAGTGGGTACGGCGCTTCCAGGCCCTTACCGATATTGCCGCCCGCGGCATCTTGCTGCTCTCATCTCTTCTGGCCTTGGCCGTACTGCTCATAATCGGTAACACCATCCGACTCGAGATCCAGAATCAGAAGGACGAAATCGAGATCACCAAGCTGATTGGAGGCACCAATGCCTTCATTCGGCGCCCATTTCTCTACTCCGGGTTCTGGTATGGCCTGTTTGGTGGGATTCTTGCCTGGCTGCTGGTCAGCCTGAATCTATGGCTGCTGGAGCAGCCGGTAAAGAGATTGGCCGGGCTGTACCACAGCAACTTCCAGCTTACATCCATCGACCTGCCAACCCTGTTTATCCTGATACTTTGCAGCACCCTGCTGGGACTAGCTGGCTCATGGATTGCCGTAACCAAGCATCTATACAGCATTGAACCTGAATAGGCCCCAAAGCAACCTGATGATAAACAACATATCCTATTGATTATACTGCTGTTTTAGTCATCTACATCATCTAACCCCCTGCGACATCCACACAGTTATAAACCAAGGTAAAAATGGTGAACTTTTAGCTGTACAGGTACTCAAACCGAAGAACTGGCACTCTACCGGGAAGAGTGCTAACATAATTGCACACAAAACTACTGGGTTATTATATGAGCAAAGAACTGGCCATACCCGTCAACCTGTCTACCGGCAGTATGGACGCATACATCAGCGCAGCCTATCAGTTGCCGATGTTGACCGCAGATGAAGAGCACGATCTGGCAGTACGCCTGCGCGATAACGGCGATCTGGACGCTGCCCGCGCCCTGGTGCTGTCACATCTGCGCTTTGTGATACGCATTGCCCGTGGCTACTCCGGTTACGGTCTGGCCCTGCCCGATCTGGTACAGGAAGGTTCAGTGGGCCTGATGAAGGCCGTACGTCGCTTCAACCCAGATATGGGAGTACGCTTGGTCTCTTTTGCCGTGCACTGGATCAAGGCGGAGATACACGAGTTTGTTCTGCGTAACTGGCGTATCGTAAAGGTGGCTACCACCAAATCCCAGCGCAAACTGTTCTTTAACCTGCGCAGCTCCAAGAAACGTCTGGGCTGGTTCTCCCAGGAAGAGGTGGAAGGTGTAGCCGCAGATCTGGGTGTGAAGCCAGAGACCGTCCTTGAGATGGAAAAACGCCTGAGCAAGATAGATGTCGCCTTTGACGGAATGACCTCCAGCTCGGATGATGACAAGACCCCGGCCGCACCAGCAGCATATCTACCGGACATGCGCATGGAGCCAGCCTCACAGCTGGAACAGATGGATTATGAACGCAGTGAGAAACATCAGCTGTATGCTGCCCTGGATGGCCTGGACGAGCGCAGTAAGGAGATCCTGACTGCACGCTGGCTGTCTGAGGATAAAGCGACCCTGCATGAACTGGCGGACAGGTTTGGCGTCTCTGCAGAACGCATCAGGCAGATAGAGAAACGCGCCATGGAGAAGATGAAGGCCGTCCTGGCCGGCTGATCACGCTAAATGACACATGCAAAAAAGGGGCGTTAATCGCCCCTTTTTTCGTCACGCTCTCTTATTCAATCAGTTACTCATAGCTTTAAACCAGATCTCCGCTATCCGCTCATAACCGGCAGCGTTGGGGTGGTTACCATCACTATCCAGCAACTCCTTGGATGTAAAAAGCGTGGTATTAAAAAAATCTACCGTATCCACACCCAGAGCCGCAGCCTGTTTGCGGATAATGGCATTATATCTCTTGGTTTGTGCCGACATCCTGGCAACATCATCAGCAGTGAGCTTGTCGAAACTGCTTGTTCGTAACTCGGCATTGGTCATAACCGGGCGCTGGGATTGATTATCAAGCAGTGCAACATAGAGCCGGGCCCCTGTTGCCTTCAATCGGGTCAAAATGGTCTTGATGTTAGCGGAGAAGATCTTCAGTCCATCGGCCTCACAGCGCTTGAGGTCATTGCCAAAGTCCACATCACATACATAGTTGTAGAGACCAAACAGGTCATTACTGCCGATCCAAACCAGGGCAACCTTAGTACCACCTGCTTGACCTAATATTTTTAGCGCCGGTTCCAATTGGGTATTGATCAGGTCATCCGTAGTCCAACCAGATTTGCCCAGGTTATGCAGCCTGGAACCGGCGTATGTTTTTTTGAGGAGCTGCAATAAGCGGGGTGGATAGCCGCCGATTCCACTGTGATCACCATCGCCCTGGGTCAGGCTATCGCCTAAAGTAACCAGGGTAATGGAATTAGCAAAGACGGTAGGCGCAAAAGATAACAGTGCCAGTACGCACAGGGTAGATATGACTCTTTTCATGGACAACACTCCTTGCTGAGCAGCTTAGCCTGAGATCACAGTTATAGTGTAACGAAAAAAGATGGAGCATTGGACCTCCCGTGATTTAGCGGTTATTTTATTCAGTAGCAGGGACTTCCATCGACCAGGCAGACACCATGTTAATGGAGCAACAGGACACCCCAAACAGGGGAACGACCTGATCCAGACTGACCACCATACAAATATAGCTGCTACTATGTGCACCTAACCATCATGCCTTCACCCCTTCAGAAATCAGCTTTGACATGGTTGTCAGATAGCGTTGGCAGCAGAGCAGCCACCATCGCCAGTGTCACCTTGCTACTAACCCTGCTTAGTGCCTGCACCTCTCTGGGTAGTCACAACATGGAAACACTTGGCCAGATAGATTTTGGCCCCCGCCACACCCTGCGCATGTGCGTCTACCGGGATGCAAAGATCAGTGAGGCGCAGGCCCGCCAAGTGATAGAGGCGGTGGATAAAGAGTTTGATCAATATGCCCTGGATGTATCCATCCCCTGGATACGGATATGGAAACGCCACAACAACTCTGAGGTTGCGGTAATAGATGAACTGACACCCCTTGCCCTGGAACCACCCTGTGACCGGGTTATGGGGCTGGACAGTAGACATGCAGGGAGGGCCCAGTGGCTGGTTGTACTGCAGGAGAGTCTGGGTGCAGTTGAGTTAGTCACCCGCACCCGAGGCTATATCCTGTACACCGCCGCATTAAAAGGAGACTCCAGCGATGACCCTGATATGGTGGCCATACATGAGGCATATCATATGCTGGGTTGTGACCATGACACCGACATGACTGCCTGCTACCGCAAGATTGCCAGTATGAAGGAGGCTGCCAGGTCAAACATGGGGACCAGGGAGGATTTTTTCCCTGGAATCAGTATCTCCGGAAAGCTGATCACCAGCCGTAAAGAGACAGATCAACTACTGCGGCTATCCTTTGAGCGCAATGGTATAAACATAGGAAGGGTTGCCAATCCAGAAACCACTGCTTCTAGCAGATCAACCCGTTGAATTAAAAGTTGTTTTTTGGAATCCATTATTTAGTTTGGCCACTATAACAGCTGCCGTACCAAAAAAAATCCGCGGGCTTGAGAATTCTCAATGCGCACTCGGCCTGCCCTGTGCTCAAATACTCTGGACGGTGGGTGATAGGCAACCAATTCTATCTTGATGCAGTTGATCTAGAACCCCCGGCATCTCCTCCTTTGGTTAAGGCCGCTAACCTTTTTAGCGGCCTTATTTTTTTCCAGCAGGATCAGCTCCTGCGTCCAGGAAGTACCTCGGCCAGCTTGGCATCCATATCCCGCAGCAGTTTCTCTGTAGTCTCCCAATCGATACAGGCATCGGTTACCGACACCCCATACTCCAGCTGCGACAGGTCGGCAGGAATCTTCTGATTCCCCTCCTTCAGATTACTCTCCAGCATGATACCCATAATAGATTTATTGCCCGCGATAATCTGACCCACCACATTATCCACCACCAGAGGTTGCAGATTATAGTTCTTGTTGGAGTTGCCATGACTACAATCCACCATGATGTTCTCTGCCAGTCCGGCCTCACGCAGGGTCTCTTCACACTGGGCTATGCTCACAGAGTCATAGTTGGGTTGGCCGCCACCTCCACGCAGGATGATGTGTGCTGCTGCATTGCCTCGGGTCTGGATTACCGCCACCTGTCCCGCATGATCGATACCGAGGAAGTTATGTGGCTGGGAGACAGACTTGAGGGCGTTGATGGCCACGGCCAGATTGCCGTCAGTACCATTCTTGAAACCTACCGGAGTAGACAGTCCACTGGCCATTTCACGATGAGTCTGGGATTCAGTGGTACGGGCGCCAATGGCAGACCAGGCAAACAGGTCGGATAGATACTGGGGACTGATAGGATCTAAAGCCTCGGTAGCCGCTGGCAGTCCCAAACCTGCCAGATGCAGCAGTAGCCTGCGCGCCTTGTGCAGACCCTCTTCAATCTGGAAAGAGTCATCCATATTGGGGTCATTGATCAGCCCTTTCCAACCCACCGTGGTACGCGGCTTCTCAAAGTAGATCCGCATCACCAGATACAGGCTGCCAGATAACTCCTGACGTAGCTTGTTCAGCTTATCGGCATACTCTATGGCCGCATCCACATCGTGGATGGAACAGGGTCCGGTCACCACCAGCAGGCGCTGGTCTTCTCCACTCAGTATGTTCTTAATGGTCTGACGTGCCTGCCAGATAGACTCATCACCCTCCTCACTGTTGGGCATATGTCGCTTCAGTTGCGTGGGTGAAACCAGGATGCGCTCGGCCAGCACATTGGTGTTATACAGGTTATGGGTAGTCATGCTTATTTCCGCTAATTAATATAGGGAGCCTCTGGTCAACTCCATGATGGCCGAGACGTTGCCTTTGCGTCTTGAGCTACAAGGCGTCTTGCCTAGCTAATGGCCCCAGTCCTTAGCAAGCAAGACAACGCAGTAGATCTGGCGCAAAGGCGCGTCCCGAAGGGTTTGCGCCAAATGGCGCGCTCGCTGTGTTGTGGTGCTTGCCGTATAGCTATGGCATGCGGCCTGCGCACCACGCCTTGCGATCATCGCTATTTGATCACAAACTCGGCTCATCAGCGAGTTAATCAGAGGCTCCCAAGATTGCGGCACATGATACGAAGTTTCCCTCTCCAAGCAAAATCAGACCCCTTTCGAAGTTAAGGTCAGTCTGGATGCTGTAGCTGCAATCTCTCCGCCACCACATCTGCCGAGATCTGTTGCATATGAGGTATGACACCAAGACAGGGGGCAGCTATCTCCCGCTTCAAGGTAACAATATTTGATTCCTGTTCCCGCATCTCAGGCTGCACCATGTTGGCCACCCATCCTGCCAACTTGAGTCCGTCTGACAGAATGGCTTCAGCCGTAAGCACTGCATGATTGATACAACCCAGTTTCATTCCCACCACCAACACCACCGGCAGATTCATCACCCGGGCCAGATCAGATACAGTACCATCATTCCCTAATGGCACACGCCAGCCACCCACCCCTTCCACCACCACCAGGTCGGCCCGATTGGACAGTTCCCGCAAACTCTCCAGAATCCTGCCAAAGCGAATATCCTCACCAGCCTGTTCAGCGGCAATATGCGGGGCAATGGGTGGTTCAAAAGTAAAAGGATTAACCAGGCTATACTGCAGCGGTATAGAGGCCTGATGCAGGATTCTCTGAGCATCATCATTACGTAGCCCCCCGGCAGTAGGCACGGCCCCGGAGGCAACCGGCTTCATCCCCAACACAGAATACCCGGTTGACTGCAGCTTCTGCATCAGACCAAGAGTGATCTCGGTCTTGCCACATTCAGTGTCGGTTCCTGTTATAAAATAGCCTTCTGACATGACACAACTCTGCTAGTACATCCGCTTGATATTCTCGACAGGAAACATGGTGGCAGCATCCTCCTGCAACTGATCCAGGACATGCTGATCAGGCGCCCAGGCATGACCATAGATCACCTCATAACTGGCTGGTAATTTACCCTCTCTACGAAACTGCTCGTAGGATTCACGCATGGCATGCATTCGGTTCTTACCGGTAAGGCCACGCCTGCGGTCCCGGTTCACGTTGTGCGCACCCAAGACCTTCAGATCCTGCATCAGACCATCTACCCGATCATAGGTCAGCACCATGCGATCAACATCGATCACCGGTTCGGCAAAGCGGCTGCGCACCAGGGCATCTCCCACATCATGCATATCCAGAAACTGGCTCACATGGCTGCCACCGTCGGCCTCACTCCAGGCCGTGCGTAGCTCTTTTAGGGTATCCGGACCAAAGGTAGTGAAGGCTACCAGGCCACCTGGGCGCAGCACCCGCATAAATTCACTGAAGGTGTGTTCCAGATCGTTACTCCACTGCAGGGCAGCATTGGAATAGATCAGATCGACACTACTATCGGCAAATGGCAAATGCTCCAGGTCGGCACAGACACAGTGCGGACGTCGTAACCAGGAACCACGTTTACGGGTCTTGAGCAGCATGGGAAAGGCAAAATCCAGGGCCAGTATCTGGGCCTTCTTATATCGCTTGGCCAGCTCTGCCGTGGCCACACCGGTCCCGGAACCAATATCCAGGATCACCTTGGGTTCAATCAGCATCAGTTCCAGACGCTCCACCAGACGCTGACCAATCTCCCGCTGCAACACGGCTACTTCATCATAGCGTTCTGCCGCTTTGGAGAAGGCACTGCAGGCCTGGCGTTTATCAATATTAACCATCAAACATTACTCATAAATTCATCAATTAGTTCCAGGCACCTGTGCTGATCAGACAACATGGGCAGGTGTGCCGCCTGCCGAAACACATGTACTTCAGCCTGAGGCTGCAGTCTTAGCAGCGCCTCACCTAGCGCCACTGGTACCAGTAGATCGCGCCGCCCCAACAGCCACATATTTGGACACTGCAAGCTGGGTAGATCAGATCTCAGATCAACATTCAGCAACAGATCCAGACCGGCCTCCAGGGCCTGGTCATGCGGTTGTGGACGACCAGCCAGACCTGCACGTAGAGGTCGTAACAGCTGGCGCATACCAGCATCACCATGGGCCTGCAGCAGTAAAAACCGTTCCAGGGTCTGGGCATGATCCGTTTGCAGGTCAGTGGCAAAACTGTGCAGGGTATCAGGCTCCATGGCACTGTCCCAACCATCCCGCTGCACAAAGCTGGGAGTACCAGCGATGGAGATCAGACCCTGCACCCGTTCCGGCTTCAATACTGCAGCCCGTTGCGCCAGCATGGAACCCAGGGACCAGCCAATCCACACCGCAGACTGCGGTACAATCTCAAGTACCGCATTTACCCACTGGTCCAGTTCCAGGCAGCCTTGCTGGTAGCTGCTATAACCGTGCCCCGGCATCTCCACCAGATGCAAGCGGTAACGCTGGGACAGTTGCTCAGCCATGGAAGACCAGACCGCACTGTTCATGCCCCAGCCATGGATCAAGACTATATCCTGGCCCTGGCCTAGAACCTCCTTATGTAACTGCATCAGACAGGGCATCCAGCAATCGGTCCACGTGCTCATCTGTATGATTGGCGCACATGGTCACGCGCAGTCTTGCACTGCCTTCTGGAACAGTGGGTGGCCGGATGGCACTCACCAGTATGCGTTTTTTCTCGAGGCTGCTACTCCAGGCAATAGCTTTTTCCGCAGTAATGGCCAGCATGGGTTGAATCGGGGTCTCAGACTGCATGAGTGGCAGGCCCAACTGCTCGGCACCAGTGCGAAATCTTTGGATCAGTTCCTGTAGCCGCTCCCGGCGCCATGTCTCCTTCTGCACCAGCTTTAGGCTGGCCCGGGTGGCCTCTGCCACAGCCGGAGGTGAGGCAGTAGTATAGATATAACTGCGGGCATCCTGGATTAGGGTCTCTATCAACTCCTCAGAGCCGGCCACGAAGGCACCAAAGGTACCGAACCCCTTACCCAGGGTTCCCATCAGGATGGGTACATCTTCCACCCCTAAAGCAAAATGCTCCAGAGTACCGGCACCGGTAGCACCGAGCACCCCCATCCCGTGAGCATCATCCACCATCAGCCAGGCCTCTCGTTTACGGCAGAAATCAGCCAGTTCAGGTAGAGGAGCGATATCGCCATCCATGCTGAAGATCCCATCAACCACCACCATGGCATCACCCTGAATCGAAGCTTTCTCCTGGCTGCGCATCTGGCGTTCCAGGGCTTCCAGGTCACTGTGGGCAAAACGCCTGAAACCAGCCCGCGACAGCAGGCCACCATCAATCAGTGAGGCATGATTGAGGCGGTCCTCATATATGCTGTCATCTCGTCCCATAAGGGCGGTAATCACCCCCAGGTTGGCCATGTAACCGGTGGAGAACAGCAGAGCCCGTGGCCGCCCGGTAAACTCTGCCAGCTCCTCTTCCAGGGCGTGGTGTGCCTTGCTGTGGCCACTCACCAGATGGGCTGCACCACTGCCGGCACCATACTTCTCTGCCCCCTTCTGCAAGGCTGTAATCACTTTGGGATGGTTGGCCAGCCCCAGGTAGTCATTACTACAGAAACTGAGCACTGTACGGCGACCCATCTTCACTTCCGGACCCTGGGGTCCAGTCAGCAGGCGACGACTGCGATACAGATGTTCGCGTTCGCGCCGCTCCAGTTCTGGTTTGAGTGGTTTCACTGTTCTTGTTCCAGTTGCACTGGGTATAAACCCCGCTACAGATATTGTAGGTTAATCAGGCCTGGGCGCTCTTGGCTTCTGCTGCAGGTAGCTCTTCGATCTGCTCAAACTGCATCCCCAGGCGCCGAAACAGAATCCGGTCACGATCCTCATCGGGGTTGTCAGTGGTCAACAGACGGTCACCATAGAACATGGAGTTGGCGCCAGCCAGAAAGCACAGGGCCTGCATCTCGTCATTCATCTCGGTACGTCCTGCCGACAGACGTACATTGGATTTGGGCATCAGGATGCGGGCCACTGCGACAATACGAACAAACTCGAATGGATCCAGCTCTTCGGTGCCATACAGAGGAGTACCCTCTACCTGCACCAGCATATTGATGGGAACAGAGTCAGGGTGCTGAGGCAGATTACACAGTTCCCGCAGCATTGAGGCGCGATCCTTCCTGGACTCTCCCATGCCCAGGATGCCACCGCTGCAGATATTGATGCCCTGGGCCCGTACCTGTGCAATGGTGTCCAGGCGGTCCTGGTAGGTGCGGGTGGTGATCACATTACCGTAGAATTCAGGTGAAGTGTCCAGATTGTGGTTATAGTAGTTGAGACCTGAATCACCCAGACGCTTGGCCTGCTCCTGGGTCAACATGCCCAGGGTGACACAGCTTTCCATATTCAGGCCATGCACCGCCTCGATCATGTCGATAACACTGTCCAGATTCTTATCGCTGGGATTGCGCCAGGCCGCTCCCATGCAGAAACGGGTAGCACCCTTGTCTTTGGCTGCCTGGGCGGCCTTGATAACCTCATCCAGTGGCAGCAGCTTTTCTGGCTCCAACTCGGTGTTGTACTTGGCGCTCTGAGAGCAGTAACCGCAATCCTCGGAACAGGTCCCGGTCTTGATACTGAGCAGGGTACTCACCTGCACCGTATTGGGATCAAAGTTTTCGCGATGGATGGATTGGGCCTGGAAGACCAGGTCATTGAAAGGAAGATCCAGCAGGGCCTCGATCTCCTTCTGACTCCAGTCATGCCTAGTGTCTGTGCTGCTCATGGGGTAAAAATTCCTCAAATTCCCCTGACTTGGGTACAATACATGCCAGTAGCCAAGGATAGTTAAATCAGGCCGCCCATAGTAATGGATCAGGGGCTGCTGTCAACCAGAATGGAATCTAATGGTTTACAATTGTATAAATAATAGTCAACTAGGCCTCTATCCGCCAATCTGCCTGCTGTGCAATGCCAAGACTGCCAACGAAATGGACATCTGCAGTGCCTGCCTGACAGAACTGCCACACAATTCAAACAGCTGTAGAATTTGTGCTCTGCCTCTCACCCAATTCAGCCCAGACCATCCAGTTTGCGGCAACTGCCTGCGACAGGCCCCACCATTCGACAGTTGTCATGCCGCATTTAGCTACAGCTACCCCATCTCAAACCTGATCAGCAGATTCAAATTTTCCAACAAACTGGAACACGGACGCCTGCTGTCTAATCTTCTGATCAGATCCATTGAAGCCAACAGACTACCCCTGCCAGAATTGATCCTCCCGGTGCCACTGCATAGATCGCGTCTGCGCGAGCGCGGATTCAATCAGGCATTGGAACTGGCACTGCCAGTGGGCAGGCATTTTGGGATCCCGGTGGACAGTAAGAGCTGCAAGAAAATCCGCCCTACCGAGGCACAATCGAACCTGCATAAACGGGAGCGGCAAAAGAATATCCGTAAGGCATTCAGCATGAAAAACATACTGACGGACTCACATGTGGCCATACTGGATGACGTTGTAACCACCGGCAGTACCGTGGCCGAACTTGCCCGGACCTTGAAACAGAATGGTGCAGATCGAGTGGATGTGTGGGCCCTGGCCAGAACGCACTAATGCATCTTGTCATTATTCGGCACTGCCGGTGACCAGGCTTGCACCTGACCACCACCCATACGCTTAGCCAGATAACAAGCCCCATCTGCGGCATCTAGAGCGGCATCGGCATTGGCACAACTGGAGTTCACCTCCGCCATACCAATACTTATACCTACCACAAACTGACGTCCATCCCAGGAGAATTTTTCGCCACATACAGCAGCACATATTTCACCGCATTTGCGCATGGCCACATCCTGTGAGCAATGTTCCAGTAACACCGCAAACTCATCACCACCGATACGCGCCAGGGTATCCCGCTCCCGCATTATGTCGCTCATTCCTTTAGCCACCCGTTTCAAAAGCTCATCCCCAGCCTGATGGCCCACAGCATCATTGACCTCTTTGAAATTATCCAAGTCCAGGTACAGCAACATATGCTCTTTGTACTGCTCTCTGGCAGTCTCCACTGCACGCTCCAGCCGGCGCTCAAACTCGCGACGGTTTAACAGGCCGGTGAGAGGATCATGGTTGGCCTGATGTTCCAGAATCACGCGTTCCGTCTGCTGCCTGGTAATATCGTGAAACACTACAACCACTCCCATACCTCCCTCGTCATCCTCCAGAGGAAAAGCAGAATACATCACAGGAAAACTGGCGCCGTCACTGCGCCAGAAACGGTCATCATCCACCACTACCCCTTCACTCTTACTCAGGGAAGTGAGTATCTGGCAGGTCTCTGGTTTACACCGCATACCATTGGAATCTGTATGATGGATAAGGTTATGAATATTCTTGCCCAGGACTTCCCTGCGTTTGAAACCAAGCATGCCCAGGGCCGCATCGTTAATGAAGGTGCAGATACAATCCTTCTGTATACTGAATATCCCCTCACCAGCAGACTCCAGCAGGCGTTGCTTCTCACGGCTTACCCGCCGTAACTTGGTCATAACCTTTTTGCGTCGTAACACCTCCTCCTTTAACGGAGCTATGGCCATGGTGCGCAGTATCACCCAGATAGATACAGTCAGCATCAGGAACAGAAGAATGGAAACGGCTATCAACTCCAATAGCAGCAGGTTCAGACTTTCATTGATATCAGATGTGTCAACGGTAAGTTGAAACCGTATTGCCTGATCCTTTCCAAGCACAGCTTCATGGAGGATCTTCATACTATGAGGACCAGGTACTGTGCGTTGAAATCCTGCAATGACACTATTATCTGCCTTGGATATCTTCAGGCCAATCACACCCTTGTGCTCATTACCCCACTGTGCCACAAGCTGCTGGATAGATGTATGATCCCGCCTTAACACTGCATCCCTGGAGAGCATGGCAAGCAGTTTCAACTCCTGTTTTCGGGACTCGCGAAACTCGGAATAGAGGGTCTTTTTATGCTGCAGATATATGAAGCCATCAGAGACCAGCAGAAAGCTGCTGAGCACCGCCATGATCATCAGTAGTGTTTTGCGCATGTACGCTTCCCGGAGAAATCTCACTGCGTCTCTCCAGAACCGGAAGTTGTCAGAGACCTATACCGCAGTAAGCATCTGATAATAGGGTAAGGATTATTCGGCATCAGATCACGCTGAAATAGTAAGGCGTACCTAAAACGAACAGATATATTGCCGTGCACTCAATCCAGCACTGGATATAACTTTAGGAACCTCTGATTAATTCCATGATGGCCGAGACGCTGTCTTTGCGTCTTGAGATGCAAGGCGGCTTGTGCAGCTAATGGCCTTAGTCCTTAGCAAGCAAGCCAACACAGCAGATCTGGCGCAAAGGCGCGTCCCGAAAGAGTTTGCGCCAAATGGCGCGCTCGCTGTGTTGTGGCGCTTGCCGTATAGCTATGGCATGCGGCCTGCGCACCACGCCTTGCGATCATCGCCATTTGAACACAAACTCAGCTCATCAGCGAATTGATCAGAGGTTCCTTCACTCTTGCCCCACCGCATGCAAACCAGCACCGCACATTTTGAATAGGTCATATGCGCCTGGATCAGATACAACATGATGGTTAATGCTGGCAGAAAACCCGCCAGTCATTGGCAACAGCGAGCCTTATGTAAGACCCAAAACCACGGGGATTCTACCACAATCGCCACTCAGAGCCCGAATCCTTTAGAATCATTGATGGTATCTTCCTGTTCCCGAATTTCATCCACCATACGAACCAGAGCTGAATGCTCCTCTACCGGCAGTCCGAAATTGAGATATTTCTCCAGGTGTTCCAGCATTGGTTCCAGTGCAGCATTGCGCTGGTGGAGATAAATAAGAGATTTTGCCAGATGGTGCTGGTCTGCATCGGCTTCTCGCATCCGCTCTGCTTCATCCAGCGCCTGTTTCAGTTCAATTTCCGTCGGCTTCATGCTCGCACCTCATGCTATTAACAGGAGTATCCCAAGCATAAGCACTAATCAGCCATTCGGCCAGTGATTTGGATAAAAGTTGCGACTTACTACAGGGGTGCTAACACTCGTTCTCTTCGCGGCGTCTTCTCAGATCTTCACTCTGGCGCCTGATCACATGGCGGATGAGCAGATCACGATCTTTTTCCAGCATGTGGGTAAAATTAACCCGGGTACAGTAATCAAACCCATCCACTGGCTCATCTACCAGGTTACTCCCAACCACTTCAGCAAAGGTTATGATGCCGGTAAAGGATGGTTGCAGCAGCAGCTTAAGCTCCAGGATAACTCCTGCCTCCACCTGCTCTGAGGTATAAAACGCCATACCTGATGCACTGAGATTCACCGGTTGTGCTGGCTGTTCCGTCAGCTCATTATCATTGGCAAGCAGGGCGCGCCCCAGTATATCTATCTTGTTATTGATCGCCTTCAGGTATGCAGCAACGTTCTGATCCTCTTCCTCAATCCGGTGCATAATGCCGGCCATATTCTGATTGATGGAGGCAATACTGCCCATAACAGTAAAATTAGCTTCGGTGTGCATATTCTCCATCCGCTGCGGCAGCTCTTCCTGTGGCACCGCCTGATAACTCATGGTGACAGAGTCATCTATACGAAAGAAATTGCGTCTTTCAGCCTGTTCCTCAGCTGCTTCTATTTCGCTGCTCATTGGCTTTCCCCAAGCAATCCAGTCATGTTATTGAACATCCGTTGGCTCTTCATTACCACTTTCCTTAGCTTCTTCCATGGCTTTTTGAATATCCGCTTCCTCGCGCTCCAGTATCAGTTCCACCCGGCGGTTCTTGGCACGATTATCCGGAGAGTCGTTTGCAACCAATGGGTGTGAGTCGGCGTGCCCCTCTACCAGCACCCGGTCCTGAGATACACCCGGGTTCATCAGCAAGGCATGCACCACGGTTACGGCTCGAGCTGACGAAAGTTCCCAGTTCGAACGGAATTTGGAGGTGTATATAGGGACATCATCGGTATGCCCTGCCACACGCACCCGTCCTGGAGCACGCACTACCGCATCACTTATGCGATCGATCACATCCAGGAACCCAGGATTAAAGTCAGCACTACCAGATGGGAATGAGCCCCTCTCGTTAATTCTGATGATGATCTTAGACTCTTCAGTCTCAACGGCAACCAAGCCCTCATCAATCTCCTGTTGCAGTACTTCTTTTAAATCTTCTGCCTGTTGCTCCATCTCTTCCTGCATCTCTTGCAGTTTGGCTGCCAGGGCCTCTTGTTCTAACTCTTCCTGGCTCTTTTCTTTTTCTTTCTGCTCATCCTCTGCATCACTCATCTTGGAGTCCGGAACCTCCAGATGTTGTTTCTCCGCCTCTGTAGTCTGCTGACGCACTTCATCTATGGGGGTTGGCTCTGGAATGGTGGAAGGGGTGAACTCCTGCTTGATCACGCTGGTACCCATCACAACCTCCGCAGCCGGGATTTCACGCTGAACACCAAAGGCATCTTTCATGGATTCAGCCATCTTCTTGAAGCGGATGGCGTCGATCTCGGCAAAAGAGAGCAGCAACACAAAAAAGCACATCAACAGAGACATGAGGTCGGCAAAAGTTGCCAGCCATGGTGGTAATCCCTCCGGACATTTTGGACAATCTTTTGCCATAGGGAGACCCGCTATTCTTCGTCCTTAACCCGTTTGGCAGAGGGCAGAAAGCTGGATAACAATTGCTCCAGGACCCTCGGATTCATGCCCTCCTGGATACCAGATATGGTTTCCAGGATCAGGTATTTATTGGTCTGCTCCAGTTGACTGGCACGGGCCAGTTTATCCGCCAGTGGCTGGGCGAAGGCATTAGCGATAACCGCACCATACAGGGTGGTAAGCAGGGCCACCGCCATCGCAGGGCCGATACTGGCCGGGTCAGACATGTTTGCCAGCATCTGTACCAGACCTACCAGGGTACCAATCATACCCATGGCCGGGGCCATAGTAGCCATGTTCTTGAACATGGTCTGACCGACCTCATGGCGCTCGATGGTAAGATCGATATCCTTCACCAGCATCTTTTGCACCAGGGCCGGATCATGACCATCTACACAGAGGCCTATGCCCTGCTTCAGGAAGTCGTTGCTGATCTCCTGCCCTTCCAATGCCAGCAGGCCATTCTTACGTGCTACATCAGCCAGCTGGGCTGCTTCCTCAATCAGTTGTGCAGCATCATATGTCTTGTAGAAAAAGGCCTTCATCGCCATGCTGAAAGAGCCTAAAAAATCCTTCAGCGATACCTGCATCAGGGTGACCATAAATGTACCACCAACCACAATCAGGATGGATGGTACATTAACGAACAGCATAATATCGCCGCCAGTCGCAATAGCGCCGATGATGATACCAAAACCACCTAACAGTCCGATGAGTGTTGCAATATCCACTTACTACTTCCCCTTACAAACCATGGAATCATTCTGCATTAATACAATCACTGTATTTGATAGCGGTCTCTGTGTTAAAAACTTTAGTTCTTATTTGCTGTGAAATTGATTTCCTGGGAACAGCCAGAACGCAGCTAAAACCCATACAATAGAGAATTATTAAGTGCTTGATAACAAAGATAAATACATTCTAATAACCGGATGTTCCAGCGGCATAGGGCTGTGTGTTGCCCGTGGCTTGCACAACAGGGGCTACTCGGTGATTGCCACCGCACGCAAAGTGGAAGATGTGGATATGCTGAGCAAGGAGGGATTTACCGCCTACCAATTGGATCTCGACAGTCAGGAGAGCATCAGAGAGGCGCTATCCCAGGTTATGAAAATTACTGATGGCAGGCTGTATGCACTGTTCAATAATGGTGCCTATGGCCAACCCGGAGCGGTGGAAGACCTACCCACCGAGGTACTACGAGAGCAGTTCGAGACCAACCTGTTTGGCTGGCACGAACTGACCAGGCAAGTGATTCCAATTATGCGGCAGCAGGGAGAAGGCAGGATCATCCAGAATAGCTCCATACTTGGGTTTATCGCCCTCTACTTTCGTGGCGCCTATATTGCCAGTAAATATGCCCTGGAAGGGCTCACTGACACCATGCGTCTGGAGCTGCACGGCAGCGGTATCCATATCAGCTTGATTGAACCGGGACCGATCGAAAGCCGGTTTCGGGAAAACTCCTATCGAAAATGGAAGCAGACCATTGCCGCTAATCCAAGTGTACATCAGGAAACTTACCAGCAACTGGAGTCACGTCTGGTTATGGGGAGCAACACCACGGCCTTTACCCTACCGCCGGAAGCAGTACTGAAACGGGTAATCCACGCCCTGGAAAATCCCAGGCCCAAGGCACGTTATTATGTGACCTTCCCCACCTATCTGTTTGCTGTTCTGAAGCGGCTGTTGCCGGCACGGGTCTTGGATGCCGCCCTGCGCAAGGTCTCAAGCTGACATATTCAAGCCATAGTAATACAACTAGGTCTGGTTAAAATACTCCTGCAGAAAGGTTTCAAATGAGATCTCATCTGCATCCTCCATGGCTTTCTGCATCTCCAGCGATTTCCTGGCCTCATTATCAAATAGCTGCTGGTGCTGCTGATTCAGTTCCCACGCATCAAAGAACCGTTTGTGTTGAAGCGACATGCGCTGGGCAAAGTGAAAAAAACCCTCTCCATTGTCCTGCATCTCTGCAAGCATCATGGCAGATGGGGTTCGGGATGGGTCTGCAACAACCTCCAGCTGCTGCTGCATCACAGATGAGTACGGCCTATCAGGATCATCTCCATCCAACTGCTCACATACACCCAGCATGTTGTTGCATAGTTCACTGGCCCACTCTTGCAGCTTTATCTCTTTTTCACTACGTAACAGCCGAATGCGCTCATCGCGTCCACGGTGTGCCACCAACTCCAGGTTACGATCTATAACCATCTGCTCATCAGCACTGATGCCAGGGCTCTCTTGCAACAGGCAGAAGATCATAAACGCCTCGAGAAACAAGAGTTGTTCCTGGCTGACTCCCAGTGGGTGGAAGGCATTAACATCGATTGAACGCAGCTCTACATAGCGCACACCGCGTTTCTGTAGCGCCAGTGTTGGTTTTTCCAGGCTGCCGGCAATCTGCTTGAGACGCACCGTTGAGTAGTGCTCATTTTCAATCTGGAGAATATTGGTATTGAGCTGTTCATAACGCCCGTCTACCTGCACACCGATACGCTCCCACTCCTTACAGCTGGTATTGATGGCAGAACTCAGACTGTGGATATAGGAGTCTAGAGTATCGTAGCAGACATTGAAGCCAACACCCTTTTCCCGGCTGTTGGTATAGCCAATATCACCCATACGCAGGGAGGTTGCGAAAGGTTCGTAATAGGTGTTGGCATTGAACTCGGACAGCCGCGTCTCCTTCTCACCAATAAACGATTTGCATATTGCCGGGGAAGCCCCGAACAGATATGGCACCAGCCAGCCGTAGCGCTGCAGATTACGTAACATACCAAGGTAGTATTTACTAACAAAGTTCATAGACTGCTCAGAACTCTGTTCCAATTCCTGGAATATTGGCCAGAAGGCTTCCGGTAGTGAATAGTTGAAATGAACCCCGGATATCACCTGCATTACCCGTCCGTATCTATGTCCCAAGCCACGCCGATAGACCGTCTTCATAAGACCAGCGTTGGAAGTACCATATTTGGCTATGGGTATATTGGCACCACCTGCCAGCACACAGGGCATACTGGTTGCCCAGAGCAGTTCGTCCTCCAGGTGTGAATAGACATAGGCGTGGGCATGGGCTAAAAAATCCAAGGCATCACTACTATTGACCAAGGGAGGTGTGATGATCTCGGTCAGGGCTTCGGAATAGTCAGTTGTTATATATCTGTTGGTAAGGGCAGAGCCGAGTGACTGTGGATGTCTGGTACGGGAGATGCCACCATCAGCGGAGACTCTTAGACTCTCCTTTTCCAGGCCAATACTACCACCAGACAGCATGTCTCCACTTCTGGCATTGATACAACTGGCCAAACGTGTTTCTAATTTAGAGTACAAAAAAACACCATATTATTAACGAACCGCTGATCAAGCAGTGGCATGAATCAGCGGCCGTCGGATTTATTACTATTACAGGTTTTAAGCGACCCGGTTACTTTACAGTTGGAGTGGCCATAGCTGCACGGGGGGATGACTCGGTTATATAGTCAGCAAGTATACGCGCGGCCTCTTTTACCCCAATCTCCCTGATTACCTTAAGATCGGCTTCAACCGCAGTTTTTCGTTTTCTGTCTGTTGAATCGCCTTCGCCATCATCGGCCGGTTTTTTCCCAATTGATTCGAAGAAGCGGTTTTTCCGATCCTTTTTTTCCTGCTTACGCTGTTCCCAGCGTTGTTTACGTTTCTCCTCATTCAGAGAAACATATTTTTCCTTCCTGATTTTATTAACCGAGTTATTCTCTTCCACCAGGTAGTTAAACCCAAGGTCAGACTTGATTCTCTGCTGATGCAGATTCCGGTAGTTATCCAGAGATCCAAGATTGACCCGGGCATACTTAAGGGCGTTAATACTGGCCCATGGCAGTGCATTGTCCAGGGAGCTCTCGCCCTCCTCATCTGTGCCTACAGCTGTAGGATAGATAATATCAGGCACTACTCCACGAAACTGAGTACTACCACCATTTACCCGAAAAAACTGAGCCATGGTAAGACGCAAACGCCCCAGCTTCTTGCCCCCGTTGCGCACAAAACGGTCCAGGTCGATCAAGGTTTGCACCGTCCCCTTGCCAAAGGTTGGTTCACCGATAACGATGCCACGACCATAGTCCTGAATGGCACCGGCAAAAATCTCAGACGCAGATGCACTGTAACGATCTACTAACACAGCCAGCGGGCCGGAATATACCTGCTCCGGATCATTGTCCTTTTCAATCTCCAGGGATCCCGCCGAGTCCTTTACCTGCACTACCGGGCCAGAAGGGATAAACAGGCCAGTGAGCTCTGTTGCCTCAGTGAGTGAGCCACCGCCATTCTGGCGCAGGTCTACCACCACACCCTGAACATTTTCTGTAATCAACTCACGCAGTATTTTACGTACATCACGTGTGGTGCTACGAAAATCCTTTATACCTCTGGAGGCCGCATCAAAATCACGATAGAAGGCAGGTACATCTATTACCCCAATGCGCACCGGAGTCTTGCCATCTTTGTTTTCAATAATGGACTTCTTGGCCGCCTGATCCTCCAGTTTGATCCTGTTACGCGTAAGCATGGTGATCTTTGTCGGACCACTGGTACCACTATCCTCCGACAGGATCTGCAACCTGACTACAGACCCCTTGGGGCCACGGATAAGATCTACCACGTCCTGCAGTCGCCAACCGACCACATCTACTATTTCACCGGTCTTTCCCTGACCCACACCAACAACCCTGTCACCTGGATGTATCTTCCCGCTCAAACCAGCAGGTCCGCCAGGGACCGTCTTCAGCACCACGGTATACTCATCTTCCACGCTCAGAACAGCACCTATACCTTCCAGGGACAGGCGCATGCTGATATCAAAGTTTTCTGCCAGGCGTGGCAGCATGTAAGATGTGTGGGGTTCGATGCTTTGGGTATAGGCGTTGATAAAAATCTGGAACACGTCACTTGAGGCCAGCTGGCGGGTACGGTGCATGGTGTTCTCATAACGCCTTTTCAGGGTCTTGCGGATCTCCTTGTCCTTCTTGCCGGTTAATTTCAGACCGAGAAAATCATTCTTCAACCGTTTCCGCCACAACTCATCCAACTGTTTCTTATTGGCAGCCCAAGGGGCATCTTCCCGATCAAAACGGTACTTTTCATCCAGCTCAAAGTTGAAGTTACTATGCAACAGACGTAAGGAGTAGGCTATGCGCTCCTCCACTCGCATGCGGTAGGCAATGAATATCTCGAATGCCGGCTCCAGTCTGGCACCACGTAGCGCCTCATCCAAACGATGGCGATACTTCTTTTTGAAGCGGTCTACATCTTTTTTAGTAAAGTACCTTCTGTTGGCATCCAGAGATTCAAGGTAGCGCTCCAGGATGGCGGCAGACATCTTATTGTCGAGAACACTCTTCTTATAGTGGTACTTGCCCACTACGTTATTAATGATCAGGGTAGACTGGCGTTGTTCTCTGGTAGGGTGCAGCTCCTTCAGGCTGACCTCGGTTTTTGCCGAATCAGCTGCAAACAGCGGCACTGCCCATAGAATGAGCATTACCAGCAGGATTTTCCTTCCTATATTCATCTAACTAATACTTTACCATATTGGAGCAGCCAGGCTGCTGATTTCTACCGTTTTTTATCATACTAATTAATTGTACGACCCTCTGGGTGAGCAGAAGGTTTCAACCCAATTAGCTGAAGTCAAACCACCAGAGATGGGTGTAACCCGGTTGTAAGGTCATGATATTCATCATGATCCGGGCCTAAATAGCCGTGTCGAATAAAAAAATCTATGACCACTAAATTGCAGTTTAGCTTAAACTGATCGCTTTCGAATACGATCTTCATCACATCCTGTATGGGTACAAGCTCAAATCCAGCCACTTCGCCATCAGTACATCTGGGCTGAAACCCGGCCGGGAGCTCCAAATCATAGCAATATAAGGTGTCAGGTTTCAGCCCCTTCTCTGTCGCGAGATTATAGGTGATAGCCCCCACAGCTTGTGCCTGTGACGCCACATCCGGTGCAATACCAGCCTCTTCCCAACACTCCTTGGCCAGGTTTTCCTGCAGCCCTACGTTAGCTGGAAGCCCTCCCGCCACCAGATTATCCAAGCATCCTGGAAAATGGATTCGATCATCAGACCTCCGTCCCAGCCACAACTTGAGATCTCCATTTTCCCTTACATAACCATTCATATGCTGCCCAAAGGCCCGAATGCCAAAATATGGAGCGGCCGCCCGATCCAGCAACAACACGCCCTGCCCCCTGGTTCCAGAAGTGGCTATATACTGTTCCCCGTGCAGATGAGTGATGATTTTTTGCTCTACCAGATCAGATAAAACACCGGCCACAACAAAGCTACGCTCAGCAACGGTTGCACCTGGCAGCAGCAGATCAACTGCATCCCCTCCCACCTGGAACACATCCGGCCAGTGTGCCAGTTGCTCAGAAAATGCCGTACGCATCATACCTACTCTGACACCATCTACCCGGAAGGGGATGAAATCGATGACACTAAATTGGTTACATGCCTTTACGTGGCGTAAAAAGCTCATCTCTCTCCTGCCTTGGCCTGACTCCACAGCTGCTCCATGGCCTCGATATTCAACTCCTCCATGTTGCGACCTTCAGCCGCAAGCAGAGACTCCATCACTCTGTATCTACGCTCAAAACTGGTATTTGCCTGACGCAGGGAGGCCTCCGGATCAACCCCGGCATGCCGTGCCAGGTTGACACAGGCAAACAGCAGATCGCCAATCTCAGCCTGCAACCGATCTTGTTCTTCACCGTCATTCAACTCAGCCTGTACCTCAGCCAGCTCCTCTTTTACCTTGGCAATGGGACCGTTAATATCCGGCCAGTCAAATCCCACCTCTGCGGCCCGCTTTTGCAGCTTGCCAGCACGACTTAAGGCCGGCATGGTAATGGCAACTCCATCCAGTTGGCTCTCAACTCCCGTGGTACTGGCTTTATTCCGGCGCTCTGCCTGCTTGTGCCTTTCCCAGGCCTGGGTCTGCTCCTCGGCACTCTCGATAGTCTCATCAGCAAACACATGGGGGTGTCGACGCAGCATCTTAGTACAGATGGAGTTGACCACATCATCAAAATCGAACAGGGACTGCTCATGCGCCATCTGGCTATAGAAAACCACCTGAAACAGCAGGTCTCCCAGCTCATCCTGCAGTTCATCCATGGCCCCCCTCTGGATGGCATCTGCCACCTCATAGGCCTCTTCAATGGTGTAGCGGGAGATGGTAGCGAAGGTCTGTTCACGATCCCAGGGACATCCTGTGACCGGATCCCGTAGCCGCTCCATTATCTCAATCAGTTTTTGCATCAATCGTCCAAAAAATGGTTAGTTATACATGCAGCATGACAGAGAGCCGCCATACCAGTAAACATCCGGACAGCCACAATCTGCGCGTGGTTTACACAGCAGATGGAGCTCAGTCTGTGAGGAGAAACCGGCCACAAACCTGGTTTTCAGCCTGTTTTATCAGCAACTATCTACAAAACAAGAAAAAAAAAATTCTGGTGGTATAATAACCAGCGCTTTTTCACTTCTATACCCATCACAGATGATGGCTGTTGCAGATTAGCTTTACAGGTACTTGATCCATGGCTAGACCCGCATTTCTGTTTACTCTCCTGTTTATACTCGTTGGTAACGCCTGGTCAGGGCAATTTGTCCGCACCAAGCCGGAAAAATTCACCCTGGATAAATCCGGTGCCACTATCGACTTCTGTTATAACTGGAGTTGCACCGACATCATGGACGTGCACCTGAAAACTAAACTGCTGGAGACCGTTAGCAAAAAGATCAACCGCTGTGCAACATCTGCAGAGCAGGAACTACTGGCAATCCGCAACGCCGTACGGGATATCGAGAACCAGATCCTGGCCGATCATGAGATCCTCACCGGTGATATAGCCGGCAACGAGTATGATCTGTATCAGAAGGGCAAGCTAGATTGTGTAGATAACTCCAGCAACACCAATGTAATGCTGCATGCCCTGCAGAAGTACAAAAAATTTAAATTTTGGACCGTGGACAAGCCTGTTGGAGACGGTTTTTTCAGGCCACACTGGACAGCCACACTGAAGACCAAGGATAAGGACTTCATAGATAAATATCGTGACTCCACAAAAATTGGCGATAAAGACTACACCATATGGACTGTGGATACCTGGCTCACTACTTTTGCCTACAAACCATTCCTGCTGGAGATCAACGACTGGATAGATCACCTGGATCCCTGGGGCAACAAGATATACCGCGAACTCTATCATGCGAAAATCGACTGCTGGGGTCCGATAGAACCAAGATCAAGGGAAGATATACCACCAAAAAAGAAACCCAGCAGATTCTGATTCTGGTGCTAACAGCTGGTATACAGACCAAACTACATTTGATGGGGACAGCCTGGTAAGCTTATAAGTAGCTTAACAATATAGCCTTGGCCTCTACTCCGATTCCAACAAGGCTCGCATCTCGTCAAACTTCGCCCTCTCTTTCGGAGACACCTTGGGGTAGTTCAGAGAGAGGGACTGCATGGTCCTGACTATAGTCTCAGCCACACACACCCGCATATATGGCTTGTTATCCGCAGGGATGGCATACCAGGGCGCCCAGGGGCGGGAAGTGGCTGCCAGGGCCTTTTCATAGGCCTGCATATAATCATCCCAAAAACCACGTTCGCGCACATCCCCGGCAGAAAACTTCCAGTTCTTCTCCGGCTCATCCAGGCGGGATAGAAAACGTTGCTTCTGCTCCTCTTTGGATACATTGAGCCAGAATTTCAGGATGACAGTACCGTTTCTGGCCAGGTGCAATTCATGATCACGAATCGAGGACAATCGTTGCCCCCAGAGCTCTTCCCCATGCACAGGAGCGGGAAGCCTCTGTCCGGCAAGGTACTCCGGGTGTACCCTGACCACCAGCACCTCCTCGTAATAACTGCGATTGAATATACCTATGCGTCCCCGCTCTGGCAGACAGCGTGAAGTACGCCAGAGAAAATCATGATCCAGCTCCGTAGCACTGGGTTGCTTAAAAGAGTAGACCTGGCATCCAGCTGGGTTAACCCCACTCAACACAGCCCGTATGGTTCCATCCTTGCCTGCAGCATCCATAGCCTGGAACACCAGCAGAATGGAGTGATGGTCATGGGCATAAAACACCCTTTGCAGTTGCTGGAGTTCCTTAACCCAATCCTTCAGTTCACGCCGCAGTGCTTTCTTGCCTTTGACATCTTCCGGAGGAGTGGTTGGCATGGATTCGTAGCTGAATGATCCATCAAATGGGACCAGGTACTTACTATCGATAAATGTGCTCACGGCGCCCCCTAGTATTTCCAGACAGGAATCAGTTTGGTGACAGCTTTATCTTGGATACAGTGGATAAGTTAGCAGTTTTTATTCTAGACGGTTGTATTCAACTGGTGAATACCATGATCTGGGCAGATCGCTGCTGCTGTCTATGCATCAAATTTCCGTTCCAGTTCATCCTTGGGCATCGGCTTGGCAAAATAGAAGCCCTGGCCCACACTACATCCATCACCCAACAGGAAATCTCTTTGATTCTGGGTCTCTACCCCTTCTGCAATCACATTCAGGCCCAGGCTGGAGGCAAGACTTATCACCGCTTTGGTTATGGCCAGGTTATTCTCATTTCCTGGGGTATCACGAATGAAGGAGCGATCGATCTTTAATGTATCCACTGGCAGACGCTGCAGGTAGGAGAGAGAGGAATATCCCATTCCAAAGTCATCGATAACAATGCTGACCCCGCGTTTTTTCAGCCGCTCCAGGGTGGCAGCCGCCTGACCAGAATTGTTTAAAAATGCCGCCTCCTTGACCTCAAGCTCCAGGTTGCCAGCAGGGAACCCGGTCTGATCCAGCAGTTTCACTATCTTCTGTTCATAACTTTCATCGTATAACTCAACTGCGGAAACATTTATACAGATACGCTGATTATAACGATTCTGGTCAATCCAGGACTTGCCTTGTGACAGCGCCTTTAACAACACCCACTCACTCAGTTCAGCTATCATCCCCGAGTCTTCAGCCGGCTGGATAAAGCGCCGCGGACCAAGAGTACCCATATCTGGATGCTCCCAGCGCAACAACACCTCCACGCCTACAATCTTCCCACTCTGGATCTCGATCTGCGGCTGAAAATGCAGTACAAATTCATCGCGATCCAGGGCACGTTTAATACTTGATTCCAACAGAACACGTTCAAACGCAATTGTGGCCATCTCATCACTGAAAAATGCATAGCCATTACGCCCGGCCTCCTTGGCACGATACATAGCGGTATCTGCATTCTGCATTAGGCCATCCATTGTTTCTGCATCATCTGGAAAGATACTTATGCCGATACTGGTACTCATAAAGTATTCATTGCCCAACAGTTCAAACGGTTCATTGAATACCTTCAATACCTTCTCTGCCACCAATGCGGCATCTGCCGGCTCATCTATCTCTTCTACCAGCATGGTGAATTCATCACCGGCATGTCGAGCCACAGCATCATCCATACGCACTGTGTTAGACAAGCGCTCTGCCACTGCCTTGAGCAGTTCATCACCAATCTTGTGTCCATAGCTATCATTGATCAGCTTGAACCGATCCAGATCCAGAAACAGCAGTGCCAGCCTGGACTCCTTGCGTGATGCATGTTTTACGGCATGTTCCAGACGGGCACTGAACAGCAGTCGGTTAGGTAACTCGGTAAGCGGATCGTGATGCGCGAGAAAATCCAGCCGTTCCTGAGATTTCTTCAGATTGGTGATATCGGAGAATATCGAGATGTAGTTGACTGGCTTGCCCTGCTCATTCTTGATGACATTGATTGTCACCCTGGATGGAAATAACTCTCCGTTCTTGCGTTTATTCCAGAGCTCCCCATGCCATTCACCATCTTCAGCAATCGAGTTCCACATATTGTTATGGATTCCAGTATCCTGATCACAGGATTCCCATATATTTGGAGTCTCTCCCAACAGCTCATCCCTGGTGAATCCAAGCAACTCTTCTGTGGCACGGTTCACCTCCACAATGCGCTGATCTGCGTCGGTAATAACAATCCCCTCGGCAGTATGCTGAAATACCTCTTCATACAAACGCAGGTCTTCAAGTCGTCTGTGTAGCTCAATTTCTGCTTCCTGCAGTTCGGCACGAGTATGGACCAGGTCAGAAACATCATTAACTGCACCTACAACACCGATGATATTCTCTTTGTCATCCATTAGAGGAGCATAATTTCCTGCTATATCCTGGATGTTTTCAAACTCACCTTCAAACAGTTGATCGTTAAACTTCACTATCTCCCCAGTCATACACTGCTGGATAAATTCCAGATGACGTTGCAGAAACGACTCCGGAAGCACATTATCAATGACATCACCCTCAATTCTGTCCAGAGGCAGATTACAGGTCTTTTCAAAATATTTGTTAGCCGCCAGATAACGACCATTTAGATCAAATGCTGCAATCCACATAGGTACAGCATCTATTATTGATCGCAACAGGTTATGACTGCTTTCCAGCGCCATTTCCACCTGTTTGGTTTCTGTTACATCCTGCAATGTCCCGAACAGTCTAATCAGCTTACCGGCATCATCAAACACAGGCTCTGCATTTATGGACACATACCTTGTCTCTCCTCCAAGCATGACAATCCTGAACATAATACTATCTGGTTTACTGCCAGGTTTTTTCTTGAGTGAGCTACGGATGAACTGTTTAACCGCATTCCTATCTTCAGAATGGATACAGGTAAGGAAAATTCTTTTTGTTATTTTGGTGGATTGCGGTCTGAGACCAAATATCTGGTAAATCACATTCGACCATTCAATACTGCCATCAGCAACCTTGAAGCTCCAACTGCCTATCTTAGTCATAGCCTGATTTCTGCACTCTTCAGCAGCCTTCACGGCTATGATTTTCTGTAATCTCCTTTTACCTGACTTAAGCTTCTCCTGGTTGGCATGGTACTCCAATACAACCGCCAGGATTTTTGCACAGTTATTGATAATAAATTTGTATTCGTCTGACAGGGCGTCTAGATTGCCCTCGGTAACAAGCAGGCTACCAAAATAGTCACTCCTGGTATGCAGGCTGATATATTCCAGATCGGTATTTCTGGCATTATTCTCATACTGAAAACTAACACCAAAACCCATACCATTAATAACATCAGTAAAAAGCTTGATCGCACGCGCGGAACTGTCCATCTGGAACAGATGAACCATAAGAAGAAGCAGTTTCTGAATGATATCTAGTCCCTGCATTCCAGCCTGCTCTGGCTGTGAGAAACCGGTTTTCTGTGACAGCATATACCTTGCTCGTCGGTTTTTATTTTGAAGTCTCTACAATATATTACGGGTAACCTAACATGGTGTTGAAACCTGCACCCGGATTGGGATATGGCTCTAGATCGTCCCCTTCGTAGTAGTTTTTGGACATGCATCCTGACTTCCTGTTCAATTCTGTAAACACTACTGATTACATCTGCACCATACTATCGTCCGATTCAGGCCTTATGCATTATTCAGAGTGCCTACTCTGGGTATTAGCTACTTTTATTTTCTGGCAAGCGTCCCACGCGGGTTAACCAATAATCACAAATAGGACACTCTGAAATCGACCTGTAAATAGGTCAGGTAGATGCACGGTGCAGGGAAAGCAAGATACACTAGACAGACCGAACTCAAACCTCTTGAGAACGACCACGAAACAACTGTATGTAAAAAACCCCCAAAAAACCAGTTATCAGCGATGATTTTTTTCTGGACATCAGCTACATGGCCTATCAACTGGTGTATTCCACAGGTTGAAATCACGCATGCTACTGTAGATCATCTATGACCTAAAACCAGGTCCCGTTATCAGGCACTAACACTTACTATGCTGAAGGCTTTAGTAAATCCCCTGGACAGTTACATATACCCATACCTTCAGTTGATTATATAGCCCTATAGAGAGTCACAGTCAACGCATTAAAATTAGCGCTAAATCACCCATTTTTTTAACTTTGTAGATTATATTATTGACTAATCAAGCAATTACGTTAGGGCCAGGCGATATATTCTTCAGAAGCCAATTTGTTCAATAGGAACTAAAGTCAGCAATAGCTTAGCAGCACCCCTAAAATAAAGAATATCCATACATACAGATTAATTAATGCAGCACGAGCTATAAAAGCAAAGTCCAGCCCAAAAAAACAGACCCGGCATACGCCAGGTCTGTTTATCCATCATTGAAATCACTTCCAGTTACACACAGCAACCAATAACTTCCCAACTGATTAATCCAGCACAAAGGTGACATTAAGAATCACTTTGTAAGCAATTATTTTACCTCCCTTAATATCTACAGACTGATCTTTAACCCATGCCGACTTTACATGTTTTAGGGTTTTAGTAGAACGCTTCACACCTTTGCGAACCGCATCATCAAAACTTTTTGAGGAAGTGGCAATTATCTCAGTAACACGAGCTACAGACATGATCTTCTCCTTAGATTCTATTGATTATGAACAAGTGGCGAAAACAGCCTGTCTGAATAGACCAAGAACACATGGATGAAGTAGTGTTGATTGCATGAATCAACCATTGAATAGTGGTTATCAGACAGCTGGCCCACTAGCTTCACGTATAGACCAAGATCCTATAATTAGCAATCCATACATTGAATCAGCTTAGATTTGAACGCCCTCCACAGACATGTATAAATAAAACCCATACCTGATTCGTTGGGGCCAGCGCCTGAGAAGTCAGAACTATCTACGCAAGTGAAATAAGCTTCAGTTACCTCTTGCGTAATGAAATTGAAACAAAGCCATCACTTATCGGCACTCTGGATACGCTGAGTTTATTCTTGCTGGCAGCAAGCGTGATATTCCTACCTTCAGCACTTAAGACAGCCCTGCTACCGGTTACGGAAAGAGACGCTGGAGCACTAACAGAACGCGGACACACCGGACCCATACCTCTCAGCTCTGGGTCTAAGATATTTTCTGATGCAAGACGCCCAGTTAGTCGGCCACGCATGGAAGCATCCAGGCGCAGGTTTACGCTGAAAGTGCAACGTACATGACGTGGATCCTCTTCGATCAAGGTACCACTCCAGTTACCTGCCATGAGACTTCCCAGGCTCTTTTTCGTAGTGGGTTTAGGGTGTGTGCCCCGCCCCAGCTTCCAGTCACCAAACTGGCCCCTCTTTGCTTCAGGTGGCAGCTCAAGTGGTTTATCCCGCGGCACGCGGCGTCCTGGCAGGCACTGGCCATCCCGATTGCAGCGCCAGCTGGGGCAGTTACTCTCCACCCAGCGTCTTGCATCCTTCTCGGAGAAGAAGTTATCGGCAAATAACCATTGTTTGATTCTGTTCGGATGTTTGGTCAGTCCAATGCCGCCATGTCGTTTACTGCAGACCACAGACCATGGCCCTCCCCGTCTCTTATCTGAGCAGGCTCCGCCTTCTGAGCACTGCCAGGCAGGACAGTTCTGTTGTACCCAGGCGCGGGCTCCTTTTTCACTTACAAATCCACTCTGCATGATCCAGAACCTGGTTGGGTCTGTTCCTTTACCAATTCCAACCGAGAGGTTCTGTTTATTGCATAACACATTCCATTTTCCATACCGGTTCGATGCATCTGTACAACGCCAGTCCGGATAATTCTGCTTGATCCAGAGTTTTGCATCCCGTGGCCCCTGAAAAGGTCCACCCAGAACCCTGTAGCGCGTAGATTTCGTATCTTCACCATAGCGCACCTCTCCGCTGCGCTTGTCACAAAGGGCATACCAGGTAAATGCATCCGGTGGAGGTGGAAGCGCCTTGGCTTTTAGCTCATCGGCATGGGATATGGGTTTGTCCCACTTGGTACGCTCCTCTTCCTCAACGGTAATAGACGCCACACCGGTACCGCGCTTCTCTCTGGCGGTCACCACCACACGCCCCTCATTTCTGCCGCCAAAGCTGCCTGGGCCCAGCTTCTGTATTACTCTGTCCGGGAACCATGACCAGGTAACTGTGCGCGTAACATCCTCTTCGTCTCCACTCTCAAACACTAGGAGTGCCCTGATACTGGCTACCTCACCGGCCTTAATCTTCTGCATGGGTGGATCGAGGTACAGAGTCCTGACCTTGGGGGCTGGTCCCTTGGAGATCCAGAACTCTACTGTGCTGCCTTTTTTAACCACCGTCTCCGGTTGTGGATGCTGTTTGAATACATCGCCCTTAGGTAGTGGTCCATGATCCTCTTTGGCGTTGGGTTTAAGCCCGGCCTGCTCCACATCATAGGTGGCGGCATCTCGGTTCAGACCCAGCAGGTAGGGTACCTTTACCTTATTGCTGGATACTTTGACGGTTACGCTCTGGGGGCCACTCTTTATGGTTTTTCCATCAGGATCTACGGCAGAGGCCGTGGCCGTGTTGGTGGTGGTAGCAGTCAGGGTTACGGCACAATCAAAGCTCCAGGTCTCATCTGGGTCAAGCTTGTCGTCTCCTTTGGTACGGGTTACCGGGTTGCACTTGTCATCAGTCACACTTACCTGGGTGAGAATGGCATTGCCGATATTCTTTACCGTGTAGGTATAAACCACCTCATCATCTTTTAACACGTCACTGCTACTGGCCTTCTTGGTGAGTTGTATACGCGCATCGATGTCGATATCGCACAGCTTAGCCAGTTCCCGCGCCCGGTCGAGCTTGGCTATACCATCTTCCCGTGCCCTGATCAGCTTATCGCCCACATCTACCATCTTGCGCACATATTTTTCCGGTGGCCAGAACATGCTAGGAACCTTGGCCGCCTCTGTCACCATGCGATCCAGGGTGGCTATGGAACGGCGCAGGTCCTTCATCTCTTTGGTCCGGTACTGTTCCACGTGGGTATCTATCCACTTTCCGACCCGTACGGGATAACGGACAGAGGTTGCAGTGAAAGACAGGTCTAGCCGCCGTAGCAACTTTTTAACTGCATTCTCTTTCTCTTCAAGTTTTTTGCGCAGCTTACCGATCCTGACCACCAACTCTTCTGCCTGAGGAATCACTGGAGGAATAAGCGCAGCAAGGTCAATCAAACGATCGGTGGCCTTCTCAATGATCTGCAGATGCCGCTCCACCTCCTGGCGGGCGGTATCCACTATAGTATTGAGGTGTTTTTTGTGCTGCTGGCAGATCTTTACCAGTTGTTCTATCTTCGCCAGGGACCTGTTAATTCTTTTAAGCTCCGCATCACCTCTCTTGCCTAATGCCTGCACGGACTGCCAGCCCCTATCCAACCGGTCCTGGGTATCGCGCAACCGCTGCGCAAGTTTGCGTATCTCCTCAATCTTCTTCTTGACCGAGGCAGTCAGCTTATCGAGGAAGGTCTTGCCATATTTGTCCTTCTTTCCCAGTTTATCCTGGAAATATTCACTGTTCTCCTTGATCTTCTGCCACGCATTCTTGTCTCTGATCCAGCGGTAGGTTTCTGTTCCTACCTTAACGATTGCCTGAGCGCCACTCAGTAATATGCCAGCCACCGCAAGCGGAGGACCGGCTACGGGTACCAGGTATACCAAAAGGGCACCCGCTGCTGTGCCGCCAACCACCAGGTAGCCGGTGGTCTTCAGGACCCCTTTGACACAATTCTCCATCTGCTGCGCCGTCTTAGCGCGTTTTTTGCACTGCTGCAGGGCGTCAAACACATTTGACAGCACATTGACGCCAGAAATTATCTTTAACCCAGGGCTGCCCTCATGCTGTCTCTGTTTAACAAAATCCCGTGCCTGGCGCCATCCATGCTTTAGATTCCAGAAACCTGGGCGGGGGGCGGCAACGGTGGGTGTACTTGATGGGCCGGTACCGGGTATCACATTCGGCCTGGTCGCCCCACCTCCAACTCCCCCTGATCCGGGAACTCTATAGGGTTGGGTATGCGCCGGCAGTGGCTGCGATGGCGCAGGTGAAGGCCGGGTATTCACCAGATGCACATTACGTGTAGCAGCAGATGGGCCTATTCCATGTGCTGGTGCTGGTGACGCTGATGTGGGTGTGCTCGAAGGCCCAGTACCTGGGGCATGGAATGGCCTGGTTGGTCCATGCATTACTTCCCTAACGGGAACCCCGTAAGGCTGGGTGTGCCCAGATAGTGGTGGCGCCGGAACCACATTAGTGGGAGTTGGTGTTAATCCCCAGGGATCAGTAAACCTGAGTGGTGCATTGCCTACATATAGGTATGGGTTGAGACTGGCAAGGTCCTCTAGGTCTAGTCCAGCTGGGTCTTTAGTGAGGAACCGTCCCAGAGTTGGATCATAGTAGCGGGCGCGATAATAGTAGAGTCCGGTATCAGGATCAAATTCACGTGCGGTAAAGATAAACGGATTGGGCAGATCCCCAGTACTCTGTTTCAGGTTTCCATATGCGTCGGTTGTATAGGAAGCAACCACCCTGCCAGCTGCATCCACCAGTGCCGCCACACTCCCGAGACCATCCAGCAGATAGTAAAAGAGCTCACCTTCATGCCGCATTGCAACCGGATGATCGATACCCGGTCCATGGTAGAAGCTTGTTAAAAGCTGCTTGTCTTGACCTAAAGTGGCCAGCAGGTGGGTACCGTCTGTAACGTAGTGAATCTTCCCCTTTATATCTTCCCGCCAGGTGCGTTCGCCACTAGGTGCGTAACCAAACTGCACCTTTTTGCCATCAGGCAGGTTGACGGATGTCAGCATGCCTTCACTGCTGTAGCTGTAACTGGTTACCTCTCCTGCTTTACTGCGCTGGATAAGGTTTCCATTTGCATCATGTTTGAACTGATCATCACCTGCCTGCTGAATCTGGTCAGCCGTATCAAAACGGTAGCTGATAACCTTGCCATCTATTGCAAGCTGTTTGCGGTTGCCCCCAGGACTATAGCCATACTTGAGCAACGACTTTTCATTTGACTGCTCTTCTATGAGCTGCCCGTTGGCGTCGTGGCGATACTTGGTTGTATATCCTAACTCATTACGCGCCCCGATAAGATTACCCAAACTGTCATAGCTGTAATTCCAAGACTTAACCACCTCCCCCAGAGTATTCACATAGGCAACAGCCAAAGTATTGCCCAGGGCATCATACTCACGAATACCGCGGATACCGTTGGGATATTTGATAGATACCAGACGTCCTCTGGGATCATGTTCAAATTTAATCCGACCACCTCCCGGCAATCGCATGGATTGCATGCGCCCGGATGCATCATACCTATATGTTACTTCTTTGCCCTTGGGCCCGGTGAATCCCGAAATCTGACCATTGGGACCATAACGGTACTTCAGATCAACATCCAAAGCTGGGTAGGCTATCCTGGCCAGACGGCCAAAGCGGCCATACTCATAGTTTATGGGAAACTCTCCATCATTCATGCTGAGCAGACGACTGGCTCCATCGTACCCGTAACGTATAGTGCGATTGCCCGGCAGTAGTTTCTCTATCACACGGCCTGCGGAATCATAGCGATAACGAATCTCGCTGCCGGCTGCATCTATGCTGCTGATCAACTGTCCGGCATGGTCGTAGGTATTCTTAGATATACGCCCCAGGGGGTCGGTGGTGGTAAGGATGTTGCCGAGTACATCATAGCTGAATGCCATGGTACCTTTAGTCGGAGTCTCTATTCGCTGCAACCTCCCACTGGAGTCATAGCTGTAATTGGCGCTGCGTCCGAGGGCATTGCTCAGCTGTTTCAGCCGGTTCTGAGTTGTATAGGCGGCCCTGGATTGGTTGCCCATAGGGTCTTTTGTAGCGACAAGGTTGTTCGCTGCATCATACTCAAAACTGTTGTGGCCACCCTTGGAATCCATGCTCCATTGCTGGCGTCCTTTGGCATCATAGCCAATGCGTTCTCCTCCACCTGTATTGTCATTCCATGATTTAACATTGCCTTTGGCATCATATTGATAGTTTATCTCCAGACCACTGGAGTGGATCTCAGACAGTATATTCCCTGATGGGGCACGCTTATAGCGGACCAGACTCCTATCTCCCTCTCTGATCTCACTGATGTTGCTTGCTGCATCATAGGTGTAGGTTAATTGTGGTCTGCCCGGCCTGTTTTCACTAACCAGCCGTCCCGCTTGATCATATTTATAACTGGTACTCTCTCCGTCGGCATCGATCAGTTCAGTGAGACGCTGCGCAGAGTCATAACGGTAGTGCAACTTGCTTCCATCTGGATAGGCTATGCTGCTAATCTGGCTGCTGTCTGGCACATAGGTTATATGGGTCTTTCCGCCACGTTCATCGATAACAGATGTCACTTGATTCAACTGGTCGTACTCGCGCCTGATTTCCCCCCCCAGTGGCGTTGTTTCATAAACCAGATTGCCCCGCTTGTCATAGCCATATCGGAGTTCCGTGCCAGCACCGTCATTCAGCGACTGGATCTGGCCCGCCTCGTTGTAGCTGATCTGCCATTGCTCCATACCCGACTTTACCGACTGGATGCGGCCTTTTTTGTTGTAGCCATATAGATGGTGATTACCTTTGGCATCGGTGACTTTGTACTGGAGCCCATCCTGGTTGAACTCCATCATTGTTAACATACCCGCCCGGTCGGTTCTGGTTATGCGTTGACTGAAATCGTCATAGCTGTACACGTCATCCCCTTCTCCCGGTCTGCTGTGACGAATGACACGCCCCTTTTTGTCATAACCGATCTCCGTTACCCTGTGGTTGGAGTCTGTAATGCTGGCAACCAATCCCTGATCGGTATAGCTATAGGCATGTATTTGTTCATTGTTCAGACGCACCTGGACAAGAAAATTGCCTTCATAACGAAACTCCACCAGGTTGCCATTCGATCCTTCGATACTGACAATGCGCCCAGCTTTATCCCACTTTAATCTCGCATGCATTCCACCAGGGCCTTGAATGCGTCTTAACTTTCCACCTGAGTCATAATGGAGGGTGAAACTGTTACCGTTGCGGCGAGCAACCTCCACCAATCTCCCATCAGGGTTATAACCTTCCCGCTCGCCATTGCTTCTAACATATAGTGCCGATCCATCTACACCAATCTTTACCCGCTCTCCAACGTTATTGGTATAAACATTCCTCTCTTCCGCCGCGACAAACAGGTTCTCCTCTTGGTCTCTCTCTATCACAACAACTGCGCCAATGCGGCTCAGACGCGCTTCCCAGTTCAGATGCCAGTTTTTCCCAAACAGACCAGGTTTAGGGTCTAGTTGGTTTAGCGAGCGCCTGATCTCTAATTGATCCTCACCTACCTGCAATAAAAGATCCACGGTAGACACAACCAAGCTGGCGGTTTCCATATCCACATGCACTGGAGATGGAGCTTCAGGTAAGGCCGCTGCTTGTAGCTGCAAGGCGGGTGCGGTTTTCTTCCTGCTTGCTGTTGGTTGTGGCTGGGTTAATGCCTGCTTTTTTAAATCCGTTAACCTTCCAGCGACCTTGGAAGTGGGGGAACTCTTGATCTCTTGCGTTTTTCTTTTCTTCGCTAGATCACCCCGCTTCTTCTTGGTTTCTCTTGGGAGTTTTTTACGCTGTTTAGTCAAATTGCGTAGGGGCTTGGCTCTGGAGGTTCCATATATGGCCCGTTGGCGTTTTCTGGCCTGGGTAAGTTGTAGATTATGTTTGGCATATTTATTTCCCGGCTCAAGTTCCAGCGATCGTTTCAGATCGCTGATAGCCCGATCCAGATCTCCCATCTCCATGAAGGTCAAGCCACGGTTGTTATAGGCACTTGCTGATTTTGGATCGAGTTTAATAGCACGGTCGAAGTCAGAAATGGCTTTTCCAAACTGACCAAGCTCTGAGTAGGCGTTGCCACGATAGTCGTAGGCGGATTTGTTAGAGGAATCCAGTTGTATTACCCGGCTGAAATCCTGGATTGCCTCGTTGTAGAAGCGAAGCATCGCATAAGATTTACCGCGAATGAGAAGTAAATCTTTATTATTTGGGTTCAATTTAAGGGCGGCACCTAAATCTTCTATAGCACTCTTGTGCTTTTTAAGTTGGCTATTGGCAACACCCCGGTAGCTGTATGCATTCGCGAGACCATCTCTCCCCGGCTTTCCGGAGACAATGAATCGGCTGCAGTGAGTAATTACCAGTTGCCAGTTTTCCCGCTCACCTGCTTCCCGGCAGGACTCCAGATCATCTCTGGCAGACGCCCAGAGGTGAGGTACCACAAAACATAGCAGGAGTAAGAGAAAACTGAGATTTTGAGCGCTTCTGATTCTCATCTATGTCGCTCTTTAATAATATCGACCTTATCCACAATAATAGTAGTTGATTTAGGAAAAATGCTCCACTGCCGTCGATTTGATTATTACATATCAAAATCTTGGGCTGATGTAACTAGGATAATCCAGAAGCCGGTGTATTCAATCATGCCTGGCATGCAACTCTATTGTGGCAGCAACTGAATAGAGCGCTATGGCAAACAACACCACCCAGCTGAATCCAAAGTGGACCGCCAGCAGGGTCGCCAGGATAGCGCTGATCAGGGAGGCACAGCCGTTAACCCCCCAGGCCCATGGAACCAGCTGCGGGGCATGCTGGGCAACCTGCGCCAACCCTAATGAAAAGGGCATCCCCATGCAGAAGGCCAGGGGGGCAATCAACAGAAGGCTGATCATCACTTTAGCCATATCCGGCAAGGTCGACAATACACTGAACAGCTGAGGTAGCAGCCACAGATAGCTCAAGCTAACCAGACCAAGGATCAGGACGATGGAACGCACTGTAGGCTTCCTCCTATTTTCCAGCAGCCTTCCGGCAAAGCGGCTTCCAATACCGGAAAAGATCAGAAAACCGCATAGGACCACGGATACCGCATAGATAGGGTGGGCCAGGAACAGGATAAACTTCTGGATAAAGGCTATTTCTATGAACAGAAAAGCCAACCCGATGGCGATGAAATAGGCCACTACTCTCCAGGTATAACCGCCTCCGGTTTTCCCCTGTACCCTCTTGAGAAACCGCAGGGGCAGCAGAATCAACACCAGGCTGGCGAGCATGGCCTGCAACAGGGTGATGATCAATATCGGATAGCCAAGCTCCAGCAGAGAAAAGCCACCTTGGCGATACAGTGAAAGCATCTCTGGCAGGGTCGACCACTTGAAGAAATTGAAGAAGTGGGGCCGGTCATCAGTGGCTGGACGCACTGCAAATTTATATTGGTAAAAAAACTGTTCTGCCCCATCACCTAAAAGTGCCTGAGCTCCCTGATAGTAGTAAGGCTGTGGCAGGATGTTATAGCGATTGGCCTGCTGCGGTGAGATACCAGGGTAGAACACACTATCGAAGGAGCGTGCCTCAGAAAAATCCTGTAGCCGCTGAATCTCATCAGCTGTAAATGGACTCTTCTTGAGCACCAGGGTACTGGTGCTCCAACCCCGGATCATGGCCAGATGGTGTGCCGGATTCAAGACTCCAGAACTGCGCAAAACCGCCACAGCAGTGGCAAACAGCTTGAGGCCATCTCTGGGCGGCACCCTTACCCAGCGGGTAATTGCCAGCATGCCATCGGTGGTCAGGTGGTTCATATACTCTGTCACGGCCTCTTGGGTGTAGAGATAACTCTCACTCAAGGTATTGAGCCCAGCAGATGAGACGGCGGCGGAATCCAGCAGAGAGACCTGAATCAGGTCATAGTGATCCTGGCTGGCCGCAACAAAACCACGTGCCTCCCCAATATGGATCTGACTCCTCTCTCGCAACAAGGGCCAGCCGGTGAAGTGTCCATACTGTTCCTGAAACATCTGCACCAGTTGCGGATTGAGCTCCACCGTCTCGATCTGCTCTGCCCCGGATATCTGCGCCTGTAACAGATCACTGCCGCCACCCAGTCCCAGGATCAATACCCGCTGTTGTGGTTTGAGATGGTACGGCAGGGCTGAAGTCATAAAATCTAGATAGCCTAACGGTTCACTACGCCCGTCATACCGGGTAACAGCACTGGGGCCGTCACCATCGATAAACAAGCCAAGCTGCGGGGGTGGTTCAATGCTGCTGTTAAGGCTCATCCCAGGGGCCAAGCGTAGTGGTATTTTCTGGCTATCCACCAGGGTGAGCAGGCCAAGGGGACTGGTGCGCTGTTTGATCACGGAGGTGCCTGTCACGCGCAGTGTTTGATTGAGGTCCTTGTATTCAGACATCTGTGGCGCCAGCCATGATGGTGGTAACAACAGGGGGATCAGGATCAGAGCCAGCAAGGCAGACATGGTACCCCGCTTGTGGCAGACAGCCATGGCAGCGGCCACAAGAGCAGTAGCTGCAATCAGCTGCAACACTCCGGAGGGGGACAACAGATAGAGGGCACCGATAACACCCAGGGCACCCAGACCGGCCCCAATCAGATCATATGAGTAGATCTTCGGTATCTGTTCGCCAAAGCGGGCGAAGGTAAGGCAGATGGCATTGGCGGCAAAGAAGAAGGGGATAAACAACAGCAGATAACTCAACAACAAATACCACCATTGGTTGAAATCCCAGAGAATCTCCAGGGTGTTGAAGGGAAGTCGCTGGGCCAGCAGGAAACAGCCAATACTGCTGATGGCAAAGAGCATGGTGTTGGCTATGAAAGCTGTGGTAAAGCGTGGCAGAAGCCAGGTACGCACCAGGGTCAGAAAGGTCCCACTGGCACCATATCCCAACAGCGCCAGGCTGATCACCATGTAGGCAAAGTGGTGCCACTGAATGATGGAGAACAGCCGCATCAGCAACACTTCATAGGCCAGGGCGGAAGCTGAGATGAGAAGGATCGAGAGATAGGGTGGATGAACCTTATGCTCATCCACGTTCAGTGTTCCCCGGTCAGCGGCACGAAACGTACCGGTAGTATCTGGTGGGTAGTAATCTTCCCCTCCTTATTCTTTTCTACCAGTACCAGCTGCTGTACCTGGAAGCGCCCACCCACTGGGATCACCATACGCCCCCCTGGTTTCAGCTGCTTGAGCAGAGGAGGAGGTATATGGCTGGCTGCTGCGGTCACCAGAATGGCGTCGAAAGGGGCATGTTCTTCCCAGCCGTAGTAGCCATCACCCACCCGCGCCGTGACATTGTCATAGCCAAGACGCTGAAAGCGATCTGCTGCCTGCTCACCCAACTTATCGATGATCTCTATGGTGAATACCTGGTCGGTGAGTTCGGCCAGAACCGCGGCCTGATAGCCGGAACCCGTTCCCAGTTCCAGCACCCGCTGCTTTGGGTGGGGGCGCATCAGATCGGTCATGAGGGCAACAATATAGGGCTGGGATATAGTCTGGCCCTGGCCTATGGGTAGTGGGCGGTCCAGATAGGCGAGCGGCTTTATTGTTTCCGGCACGAACTCATGCCGTGGGACCTTGCCCATGGCCTGCATCACCCGCGGGTCCAGTTCCTCCTTGTCTATGTAGATGGAGGTATCCTGCACCAGTTCCTCAATGGTCTGCACCATTTTCTGCCGAAGCTCAACATATTCCCCAGCCAGAATCTCATCGCCCCAACTGTAAAGGAGCAACATAGACAGGATCAGGCTTCTGGACACTGTTGCAGTGTGCATCTTGCGATCATCCATGGAATTGGGTTTGCCTACTATAAATTGTAGCCCACATGGATTGGCATATCTTTTATATCCCATCAAATGAGGAGTTAGCCTTTTGTCGCTAGTTCGGTCAATTACCTCCCTACCCCATGTCAAAAATTCATATCCCAGCGTGGCGTGATTTCGATACGTGAGATACAGGTGTCCTGGTATTTACTGCCTTTTACGGTTTCAGTTATTGACAGCTCCAACCATCTGATTTGTTTTGGCGGCTGTCCTTCCGGAGATATCACGAACACCTGTGGACTGTTCATATCCTGAAAGCGGGTATTCATTCGATACCAGGACTGCTTTCCATCTGATATGTCATAAAAGTGTTTGCGAAATACCAGCCGGTATTGCGAACCATCAGAAAGGGTCAGTGAAGCCTTTTTTATCCTGCTTGTTTTGGCAAACAGGTCCAGACTCTTCTCATAACCTGAAGAGATGTTTATGACAGTAACCGGTTGCAACCCCGAGAAATCTATTCGAATGGTTTCACCAACACCCGAACCCTGAACCCCTTCACACCAGGCCGTTTTGGGGTTGCCCCAGTAATGACCAGGAGTGGCATCAGGTGACCTATCCAGCACATTTGCGGGGACATATCTCCTGCTGTTATTGAGGGTTGATGTTGCCGTCACTCTTGCCGATCCGGAAACATCGCTTTTCCTCATGTCACAGACAAGATTCTGCTCACAGGATTCACCCAGCAGTGTTTGCATGGCATACAAGTTCAGTGGCAACAGGCAGCCTATGCTAAAGCACAAAGGGATACATCTATTCTTTTTCATTTCTTGGTCTCCCTCCTCCACCTCGCTTAAGCCATACATCTATCCACCGATCTATCCCGTCATGAAGCCTGGGATCCAGATAGTGACACCAGCCGACTAATTACATACCTCTGACATCTTTCTCCCGGTTCTAGGATTGATACATCCGGATTGCCCAAAGGTTTCACTGGGGACAGTGCCACTAGGACAGACACAACGCGGCCCACCACCACGCACCCTGTTGCTACGGGTAGGCTTCTTGACACAGCCTCCACCACCTCTTTTCGGCACATAGTTACTATTGATGCAGAAACAGGCTGGGCGGTTGTTTGCCCTATCCCAGCCTTTGCGTGTATTAGGCAGACGGGAGCAATCCAACCTTTGTACCTGGGTATCTCTTGCAGGTTTGCACTTCCCAGCTACCGGGGCATAACCAGTTCGGCACTTGCACTTGGCCTGCTTCGCCGCTGCATCCCAGTACGCTTTAACTGCTCTCTTGCCACCAAGGGCAGAACAGTCCTTGCGATCCACCTGTTGCTGTGGGGAAAGAGTAACTCCGCACTGTAAATTGGTCATCCGCCTGACAAATTTTCTCTGCGATTTTTTACATTTGGTCAAATCCACGGCCTTATCCAGGCGCTCACAGGCAATATCCAGTTGGCCATCTATCCTGTGTTGCGTCGCTGCCCTTGAGAGCGACAGGGCCTCAAGATCCAGGGCCTTGGCCTTGTCAACAATCTTCCTCTTCTTTTCTATGCTTATCTTATGTTTTTTGCACTCAGCTATACCTTCAGCTAGAAGCAGCTGTACCAGTGCCATGTCATACTCACATTCCTTGTAGTGTCCATTGGCCTTCTTCACATACCCCTTCAGTTGGTTCTCGACATCCAGATGCCCCTGCACCTTAGTGATCTTCTCATTCAAAAATGACTTGTACTTTTCACAGGGTGTCTTGGCAATGGCTGCCTGTAGTTTTCCCATGGCATCAGTTAGGCTGCATCTCTTATACAGGCCCTGGGCTTCCTTATATAGGGCTCTGGCCTCATTATGAAGCCTGACCACCATTTCTGTCTTGGTGACCTTCTTTCTCAGGAATTCTTTGTAATCTGCACATGGAGTCTCACCAATTGCCTTGTTCAATGTGGTAATGGTGTTACCGTATTCGCACGCCTTGTACTGCCCCTGGGCACTCTTGAACAGGGCCCGGGCCTCGTCATCACCTTTCTTGGCTATGTCATACTCCTTTTGCAGCGCCTTCTTGCGTGTTTCATCCGACATCTGCGCAATAAGTCCCACTGCCTTGTCAAACTCGCAGCTCTGAATTGCTGCTGTTACATCTTTATCCAGGGTCGCCTGGCCCTTATTGGCGACATCATCTCTGGCACGGGCCGCACACTTTTCTGCATCCGTGGCGTACTGATCCACTTCGAAAAATGGGTCCGCCGAATTTGCAGACGCCCTGGCATCCGCAGCTGATTTCTTGATCTTGTCGACCCACTCTTTCTCCACATCTATAGCTGCTACCTTGTCCGCCAATTCCTGCAGAATTCCTTTCAGGGTGTTGTACTCTTTTTCGATGACGGAAAGCTTCTCCCTTACGCTATCCCAGCATGTATCAGGACCCATAGGTGCAGATGATTGCCTATCCTCTGGCAAGGCTTCCAGTTGTTGGATAGTCTCCTTTATCTTTTGAATATCCAGCCCAAGCGCATCCAGGGCAGACTTGTGTGTATTCAGCTCCACCTTCACCGACATCATACCTCCGGGAAGAGAGGAGTATTGCGCTGCGATCTGCTCCGCCTTATCCGCCGCTTTTTGCGCCTCCTTATATGATTCAGCCGTATCATTTCGAAGCTTCATCAGGACGGCCATCTGCGTCTGCACCTGTTCCAGCAGCAACTTTGCCTTTTCCTCTGATGTGGCATTGATTACCTTTTCGGCAATCTCGCAGATGTCACGCGCCAGCTTTTCTGCAGTCGGCTTGGCCTTTATGATCTTTTGGGCGGCCTGGAAAGCGGTTATCTCGTAATCTTCAACCTGGTGATACTTTCCCTTGAGAAGTCGTGCCTTTTCTTCTATTTGACTAATCCTGACCTTGGTGGCCTCGGCAGCCTGCTTTAACGCAGCCAAGTGGGATCCCACTACCCTTGTCTGCTCTGTTTCAGCCCTGTTCCGGCCCATTCCCTTTGACAGACTATCAATGTACAGATTTATATCCTTCAACCAAACGGCAAATTCTTCTCCAAATCCGGCATCAACCTTAAAGCAAAGGGGATTTACCTGTAGCGTTCTGAAATTTTCATGTTGTTCATTAACCACATCCTTGGCGGCTGTTACATCACAGCTGGATGTGACAATATCGAGCATATGATCCTTACCCGGCAGATCACCAATAAATTCCTTAACCGTGGCAATATCAGTTTCCAGTGCTGTAATTTTTGACTCAAAATCCTCTTTTTCTAAAGTCTCCTTTACCAGGCAGCGCAGATTGGTGGTTTCTCCATAGCCTTGAAATGTTTTAAGGTCATCTCTTGCCTCGACCACCGCCGTATCAGTGCATTTTTTTGGAAAAGCCTTCAGACGCTCCAATACCTCCTTCTCTTCTGGAGTAAGAGGGCCCTCCAAGATCTTTTTCCAGTAGGCCGGGTCCAGACCATGTCCACACTCGTGGTTTGCTATGGTTTCCATCTCAGCATAGATGGCATCGATCTCAGTTTGTGGTTTACACTCCCGGATGGCGCTCTTATAGTCACCTGCAAGCTTTTCAAACTTCTTTATATACTGCTGACGTTCTTCCTCCAGCTTGTCGTAGGTATTACTCCAGCTGCTCTCCCACTCCCTGTGGAAATCAGCCATAATCTTGGCCATTTTGCACTGCTCACGATCGTATTTTAGAAATTGCTTACCGGACCAGAAAAATGAGACATCTAGCATCATAGAGCCCTTTCTTTCC
>JANQEV010000058.1 GCA_028278145.1 Chromatiales bacterium
CGATGATCGCAAGGCGTGGTGCGCAGGCCGCATGCCTTAGCTATACGGCAAGCGCCACAACACAGCGAGCGCGCCATTTGGCGCAAACCCATACGGGACGCGTCTTTGCACCAGATCTCGGCTTTGGCTCCTGCGTCGCTCTACCTCCCCCATCCATGGGGTCGTGCTGTGTTGGCTTGCTTGCTAAGGACTAAGGCCATTAGCTGCACAAGCCGCCTTGCATCTCAAGACGTAAAGGCAGCGTCTCGGCCATCATGGAGTTAATCAGAGGCTCCCTAGGTAATATATTTTCCAATGGGAGAGCTGCGCCTCCAGAAGCGACGCAACGCCTTGGCATCCAGTCGATAAACTGAACCGTTACACGGGTAGAGATTAATATATCCCAGACGTTTAGATTGCACCGCAGTCAACAGCGGCTCAATCCATTCGTCGAACTGTTCCATGACCTCAACCCATCCTATAGGATCAGCATCCATAACTGTTCTTTGGAACTGGTCTGCCACTACCAGGCGACTACCTGCTTCAGGCAGTAGTTCGATACTGTCACCAGGTAGCGGGAGAGGCTTAATCCTGGCATGCTGAGCCAGCCCAAGCATCAGAGGTTCATCCGCACATATGGATTCAAACCTCAGCTTATCGACAGACTGCAGACAACCACCACCGTGCAGCCAAAGACCGTTTACGGTTAGCTGTCCGCGTCCCTCACGCAACATATTCACCTTGGCCATATGGAACAGCATCTGAACTTCATTCAGTATGGAGTGCCAGATGCTTGACTCACTGCCAGTTGGCAGAAAGCTATCGATATTTCTACCTGTAACTTCCTCCAATGGAGCAGTAAGCAGGTCCGGCCGCTGTTCCAGTCGCAGATACCAGCGATCTGGGGAGCCAACCTCCAGCTGCCATGGCATTTCACTAAAGTGTTGGCGGAACAGATCTGCCAGCTGCTCCGCCTCATCCAGGGTAATCTCCAGGACTCCGGCATCGAATAACAATAGCCCGTCACCGTCGGGCCGCAGATGTACCGGTGAGGCCTGCATCCAGAATCCAACATCGGCCTCTCCACCATCTGCCATACGGCAAAATGGCGCTGTGGGCAGATCGGACTGAGGTCCAGGAGCGATACCAAATAGATTGAATATGGTTGAACTGTAATCTGATACAGGCAGATAGGAGGTCGTTGCCCGGGACAGGCATTTTTCCACCAGCGGTGCCCTGGGAATCACATCCAGTTCATGCAGGGCCGGCATGGGACCCAATAGTCCAGGGACCAGCAGATCTAGACTGGGCTTGTTGCTCTGCATGGTTTATTCAGACAGTTCAGACTGTGGCTTAGGCGAGCTGAGGTACCACTTCAGGACTCCAGATGCTCCATGCGAATACGGGTTATTTCACCACTGGTGCTATCCAGTGCCTCTATCTTCCTGATAGCCTCGTTCATCTGGCCTTCCAACACCTTATGGGTAAGCATCACCAGGGGCACATGGGTCTCACCTTCAGTGGGCTCTTTCTGCTGCATGGCCTCAATACTGATACCAGCTTCACCCAGGATACCTGACACCTGCGCCAGCACACCCGGCACATCTTTAACCTGCATACGCAGATAGTAGGATGTCTCTACCTGTTCCATATCCAGGATTGGCAGGTCTGACAATTCACTGGGCTGAAACGCCAGGTGAGGAACCCGGTTCTCTGGGTCCACGGTCATGGCCCGCACCACATCCACCACATCTGCAACTACCGCAGAGGCTGTGGGTTCAGACCCGGCACCGGCCCCGTAATAGAGGGTGGGACCTACTGCATCTCCCATTACCATGACGGCATTCATCACCCCGTCCACATTGGCCAGCAGGCGCTTCTCCGGGATCAGTGTGGGATGCACCCGCATCTCGATACCATGATCAGTCCTGCGGGTGATGCCAAGATGCTTGATGCGATAACCCAGGGCATTGGCGTAGGCCACATCAGACCCGGTGATCCTGCTTATACCCTCGGTGTAGGTCTTCTCAAACTGCAACGGGATACCGAACGCAATGGAACCAATGATAGTGAGCTTGTGGGCAGCATCTATGCCTTCCACATCAAAGGTGGGATCGGCCTCGGCATAACCCAGGGCCTGTGCCTCAGCCAGAACGTCATCAAAATCACGCCCTTTATCCCGCATCTCAGTGAGGATAAAGTTTCCAGTACCGTTGATAATGCCTGCCGCCCACTGGATCTGATTTGCAGACAGACCCTCACGAATGGATTTGATAATAGGAATTCCGCCGGCAACTGCGGCTTCAAAGGCCACGATCACACCCTTTTCCTGGGCTGCAGCAAAGATCTCATCACCATGCAGCGCGATCAATGCCTTGTTGGCAGTCACTACATGTTTGCCATTCTCGATGGCCTTCAGCACCAGATCCTTGGCTGGAGAGTAACCACCGATCAACTCAATGATGATATCTACGTCAGGATTGTTCACCACCTCGAAGGCATCCTCAGTGATATCGATCTTCTCAACACCTGGGATAGTTGCTGGGTCAAACCCCCGGGCTGCCGCATGGGTGATCTTTATTCCACGACCAGCACGCCGTGCTATCTCTTCTGCATTACGCGCCAGTACTCTGAAGGTGCCACCACCGACAGTACCCAAACCTAACAAACCAACTTTTACCGGGTTCAATCTTGCTCTCCCACACTCTCATTTACCGGGACAATTCCGGCCTTAGCATCACGTCTAAACATATCCCTGATCCCACGTACCGCCTGACGGGTACGATGTTCATTTTCGATCAGACCAAAGCGCACATGATCATCACCATGTTCACCAAAGCCGATTCCAGGCGATACCGCCACCTTGGCATCCTTCAATAGTTTCTTACTGAACTCTAAGGACCCCATCTCCCGATATTGCTCCGGGATGGGCGCCCACACAAACATGGTGGCCTTGGGCCGTTCCACCGGCCAGCCAGCTGCATTGAGGCCATCACACAAAACGTTGCGCCTGCTCTCATACATCTTGCATATATCCTGGACACACTCCTGGGGACCTTCCAGAGCAGCGATGGATGCCACCTGGATTGGAGTGAACATACCGTAGTCCAGGTAGGATTTGATACGTCCCAGGGCTGCTACCAGGGTCTTGTTGCCACACATAAAACCTACACGCCAGCCAGGCATGTTATAGCTCTTGGACAGGGAGAAGAACTCTACTGCTATGTCCTCGGCACCAGGCACCTGCAGGATGGATGGGGCCGTATAGCCATCAAACACAATATCTGCATAAGCCAGATCATGAATCACCCAGATATTATGCTCACGGGCGATCTTCACCACCTTCTCAAAGAAGTCCAGATCCACACACTGAGTGGTAGGGTTACCGGGAAAATTGAGCACCAGCATCTTGGGGCGCGGCCAGGAGTCGGTAATAGCCTCCTCCAGCTTGGCGAAAAAGTCCACACCCGGCACCAGTGGTACATGCCGTATATCGGCACCGGCAATTACGAAGCCATAGGGATGGATTGGATAGGCGGGATTTGGCACCAATACAGAGTCACCCGGACCCATGCAAGCCAAGGCCAAATGGGCCAGGCCCTCCTTAGAGCCGATAGTGACAATGGCCTGGGTCTCTGGATCCAGGTCCACATCGTAGCGCTTCTTGTACCAGTTGGTCATAGCACGACGCAGTCGTGGTATACCCCGGGACATTGAGTAACGGTGGGTATCCTTGCGTTGGGCAGCCTCAGTCAACTTGTCCACGATGTGCTGTGGTGTTGGCTGATCCGGGTTTCCCATACCAAAATCGATTATATCCTCGCCCCGCGCGCGCGCCGCTGCCTTTAATTCATTAACAATATTAAAGACATAGGGCGGTAGCCGTTTGATTCTACGGAACTCTTCCATTTCGGGCGTTGACACTGCGACCTCTACTGCATGTGGGTTTTAAAAGACAAACGGCTAAGGTACCTGAGCCAGCGGCAAAAAGTCAAAATAATTAGGTGGATAGGAGCTATAAATTCAGTCTGGTTACAGGTTCACTGGCAATTTCATTTATATGCGAAGTAATCTGCAGTTTCCCCATTGTTTAAAAAGCCTATCACAGGCGGATAGATATGAAAGCGACTTGCCGCAGTTTTCCCCATTAGGTATCTTGAAATGATGAAATTCTCCCTCTCCGATGATAGCAACAGCTATATAATTCGTGCCTACGACCATGGTGAGCTAGTGATCAACGATCACCGCCATCACAACAGTGTCATAGTGATGCCAAGCAAGATTATCGATGACTGGGCACCACAAACATTCGATGATCTGAGGGAGGATCACTTTCTAACCATCAGGGATCTGGAACCTCAGCTGGTGGTACTTGGTACTGGCGACCAACAGCAGTTCCCCAGTACCTCACTGTATGCAGTGTTACTGAATCAGGGTGTAGGGGTAGAGGTCATGAGCACACCCGCCGCATGCCGCACCTATAACATCCTGGTTTCAGAGGGGCGCCGGGTGGCAGCTGCCCTGCTCTTGTCATAGATCTTATCTGGCCATCCGCTGCAAGCCACCAAGTTTTCTGAGCCATGGTTTAGCCTGCCTTATCTTGCCTGGCAACTTCTGAAGCCTGGCCATGGCTGCCGATCTGCTGGGAAAACTCCCATATATAACTGCACACATATTCTTGCGTTGCATGACAAATGGGTAGGCATGGACCTCAAGCCTGTAACTTTGTTTGAGTTGAGTGACATGTTTTTCACAATGCCGCATACCTACTGATGCAAATAGCTGAATTGTGTAATTATCAGCCGGCTGTTGCTGTACCCAGCTCAACTCTTGGTTCTGTGGTGAGTCCTGGGTAGCCTCTGTGCCTTTTTCATCTACAGTGGTTTTTACCGGCACATCTTTTAGGGGCTTATCAGAACCTTTCACCCCCAGTGTCGCCTTTGAATCTATACTCTCAGTTGTTGGTGTTTCTACTTTACCTGGCTTTACAACCACCTGCTCTCTAATAACACTAGGTCCCTTGCCTACACCCTTGGCAGCAGGCGTACCCAACACAATCCTAGGATCATCATATGCTATATTTTCCGGAATTGTGTTGTCCCTCCCCAGGGTTCCTGCCCGTGCCTGCAAAACTGCTGTTCTGGCCTTCTTCAAACCACTGTTGGCTGCTTTATCTAACCAGTAGATGCTCTCCTTCAGATCGAGCTCTATACCTTCCCCCCAGTAGTAAATGGTTCCCAGCAGGTATTGCGCTTCAGCAAAACCCTGTGCAGCTGCCTGCTCCCACCACAGGGCGGCCATCTTGTTATTTGCGCGACCATATTTCCCCAGATGATAGTTATTACCAAGGTTGAACTGGGCCGGGATAAAGCCGTTATTGGCTGCAGCAGTCAACCACCTCTTGGCATTACTTGCATCATTCTCTCCTCCTGTCCACTGCTCATATAGGACACTCAAAAAAAATTGCGCCCTAACATCACCTTTAATCGCTAGGGGCAACCAGTTTTGATACGCGAGCTCTTTATCACCCAGCTTGAAGGCATGGAGCCCTTCTTCTACTGAGTTAGACAATACAGGCGAGGAAAATAGCACAGAGGAGATAAACAACAGCACAAAAAAAGCTGCTCGATTGGTATTTTGAACTTTTAAATACATTTATCCCCTATAGCAGTAAGCCCTGGTTAATGTAGATATATTTATGCAGTTCTTGGATCTATAGTACTAAAACGCCATTCATTTTGACCAAGCGCTAAATAATACTCAAGCTGTAACTTTGCAAGTAAATATCAACTTGCCAGCAATTGACTATATGTAATATTGCTGGAATTGGAAAAAATCCAGCCTAGCCCGCCCTGCATCCAAGTTCAATTTCTGAAATCTCTAAAGCCAATGTATCATTCAGACTGTTTAGAAACATATTTATGGTGTTACATTGGATAAGAAAATAGTTCTGTGGATTTTAGCCATAACCGCTATTGTCCTGACCACAGCCCTACTGCTACCTGGCGGTAAAACGCCCGACAGCAAACCAAAACTACCCTGGCTGATCGAAACAGGCGACGATGGCTCATCAAGAGTTTTCGAAATAACCCTGGGTCAAAGTACCCTGTCTGAGGCACGCCAAGTGCTTGGCACAGAAGGCAAGGTCAATATCTTTGTTTCTAAGGATGGCATAAGTTTTCTGGAAGCATACTTTGAGCGTTTATACATAAGCGGCATCAAAGCAGACCTGGTGTTTAGTCTGTCTCTCAGCAACGAGCAACTGGATAGTATTTACCAGCGTGGCATCCGCATCAGTCAACTAGGAGACGGATCAAAAAAGGTCACCATAGCCCAGGATGATATGCCTATAGTTGCCACTGCGGTGGTTGAACGTATAACCTACCTGCCTGCAGCCAAGCTGGATCAGGAGCTAATCCAACACCGCTTTGGTAAACCAGATTCAATAATCAAGGAACCATCCGGCATCGAACACTGGCTATATCCACAAAAGGGCCTGGATATAGCCATAAATCCAGAAGGTAAAGAGGTGTTTCAGTACGTCAAGCCGACAGATTTCGGTAAGGTAACTAAACCTCTATTAGAGTTAAAACAAGGTGGTAATACGCACTAAACATCAAGATGTTCAGTGCGTATTTCGAACCCTTATTGTTCCAGCTCTAGGCTGTAGCTACAGCCGCCTTATGCTCCACAGCAGAAATCAAGTTCACTATCCGTTTTGATAACGGCTCAATATCCTGGTAATAGCTCTCAGCCTGCTGCATTTCGCCCTGTTCTTTGCAGTGAATAATCTTCTTAATCAAGGCATGCAACTCTGCATGGGGCTCTTCTATCTGATGAAGCTCGTTGATATCTCCATAGTTTGAGACACCTTCACGGTAATACCATTTCCCAAAGGCACAATCATGGTGGGACACCGCCTGTTCCAGAGATAGTGTTGCCCTGCCATCCAGGAAAGAACGCAGCTTGGTCTTCCAGGCCAGATGCGCCCTCTTGGCTGCAGACAGATCAAGCCCCCCATCCTTATCTTGGTGCTGCCTGAGTGCAGTTTCCAGGCCACTCACAACATCGGTGACATCAATACACGCAGTAGATGTATGCTCAGCTATGATGGCTGTATCTTCCGTAACCTGGGCAATCCGCACAATATTCTGATTGATCTCTTCAGCTACCACGCTCTGTTGTTCTGACGCAGTGGCTATCTGGCTGTTCATCATATTGATAGTATCTACAGCCTCGGTAATAGTCTCCAGAGCGACACCTGCTTCTGCAGCCTTTTCTACTGCCTCACCGGCCCTTTCCTTGCTCTCCTCCATCAATCCTGCTGCATTCTGAGTACCAGTTTGCAGCCTCTCAATCATTTCCTGGATCTCTTGGGTGGACTGCTGGGTACGCGCAGCCAGGGAACGCACCTCATCTGCCACTACAGCAAACCCCCTACCCTGCTCACCGGCACGTGCGGCCTCAATAGCCGCATTGAGTGCCAACAAGTTGGTCTGATCTGCAATGCCGCGTATAACATCCAAAACCGTACTGATAGTTTCGCTGTCTTTCTCAACGGTATCGATGGCACCTGCGGCCTGCTCAACACCCTCAGCAAGGTTGTTGATCGCTTCAATAGTGGTGGACACCACCTGCTTGCCCTGTCTGGAGTGATCATCGGCACTGGTAGCGGCAACCGCTGCATTGGCGGCATTGTGCGCCACCTCCTGAACAGTTGCTGACATCTCGTTCATTGCTGTTGCAACCAGTTCCACCTCCTCCTTCTGGTTTTTTGTTCCTGTATTAGTTCGATGAGCGCCCTCAGAAAGTTCATCCATACCTGCAACCAGCTTGCTACTGGTATCGGAACACTGGCGTAAAATGGCTGCCTTGGTAGAAGCAAGCTCACTGATATGGGCGGATATACGACTGATAACATCTGAGTTACCAAGACCAACATCTGCAGCTTTACCGATCAAACTGCTTATCTTTACATCCAGTATCCACTGCACAATAAAGTAAGCGATAACCCCAGTAACAACGCCAAGTACCAAAAATGCAACTACAGCCATTACTCCAGAAAGATAAATAGACAGGCCCCAAGCAGTAACGCCCATTAACAGACCCAAACCAATTAAAAAAATAGAAAGACTACGCAACGATATAGATTTCATTTTTACTTCTCCATGAATCCTTTTTGATATTGCTTCCAATGTGCATATGATTTAAATACACATTTTCCTCTGCTTGATTAGCGGCAGCCGTAATAGAAAACGATGAAAAAAAGTGTGGAATATAAGCAACAACTGATCTAGATCAATAGACTAAACACAGGCAGTGGAACTCAATATAAAAACCAGTTATTTATCAAAATATAACCTGATCTTGCTCATGTTTTTTTATAAAAAAAGCAAATCTACCCTCAGGATGACTACATATATATGAAGGATGGTCGCTAAACACCACTAAGACTGGTATCTCAATAAAAGATAATAAGCATGCGCCAATCAACCAAGGTATTTATCCTCCTCAGCCTGATGATATTCCTGCTGGATGGTGCATTTGTGGTGCTTAACTACTTCTTTGCGCGAAATGCCCTGGAATCATCAATTGTTGAGCAGGGTAAGCAGCGTAAGACTGCATATGATATTGCCCTCTCCCTTACGTACGACAACATGCTGCAAATTGCTACCTATGTGGCCAATGACAAACGTATACAGAACACCTTTCTGAGAGGGAAAAATGCTGTAGAGAACAGTGGCAGCAACTTCGAACAACCTGAAGTTCGCACCATCCAAAAGGAATTATTTTCCTACGTTGAGTCCAGTTGGCGCCAAATGACCAGTAAATTCCTGGTCCGGCAACTCCACTTCCACCTGGGACCAGGTTCACTCAGTTTTCTCCGGGTACATCGCCCAAATAAAAACGGTGATCGCATGGACGATGTGCGCTTTACCATAGTAGACACCAACAAGGAGCTTTCACCACGTACCGGATTTGAGACCGGGCGCGTCTACTCAGGGTTACGGGGAGTTGTGCCTGTATTTGCTACTGATCCAGTAACCGGCAGCCATGTCCACGTGGGTGCTTTAGAGGCTGGGACATCATTCACTAACGTCATCAAGCAGCTTAGTGAACAGTTAGAGAGTAACGTTGCAATTCTGCTCACCGAAAAACATGTCAAGGCAGCTATGTGGCCCCAGGCTATTGAATCACATTTCACACGTCGCAACGAGCCATGTAACTGCTACCTGGAAGCAACATCAAATAACGAAATCATAGAATTGATCAAACAACCAGGAATCCATGCAACAACACAGGATGTCAGAACAGATGTTATTCCATTGCATGACCGCCATATTGCCCTGAGCAGATTTGCCCTGCGGGATTATAAGGGAATGCGTGACCCAGGACGGCAGCAAGCTGGTGGGGTATTTCTATGGTGGGACATTTCCAGAGAGGTATCAGCTTTCCAGCATGGGCAGCAAGTAAACCTTCTCTATGCCGTTATCGTCTTTCTTGCAATAGAACTACTCCTGTTCTTCGCAATTCGTCTGGTAACAGAGCGTCTGGAAGTGGTAGTCACCAAACGAACTGAGGAAATACACTGCCTGAATCGCAAGTTATACGAGCAGGCAAATAGCGACAGCCTGACCGGACTATATAATCGCCGTTATTTCATGCAACGACTGCATGAAGAGATCAGCCGCTCAACTCGTTACCACAAGAGCTTTTCTCTTCTGACCGTAGATCTCGATCACTTCAAACAGATCAACGATAACTATGGACATGCAACAGGTGACCAGGTACTGACATCAGTTAGTAATGCAATCAAAGAATCCATACGTGGATCTGATATCAGTTGTCGCTTTGGGGGAGAAGAGTTTTGTATCCTACTGCCGGAAAATAACCTGCAGCAAGCCTTAAATGAGGCAGAAAGACTGCGTATAAAGATAGAGTTGCTGCAAATAGAACGCGATGGTAATGAAATTGCTATTACTGCCAGCATAGGTGTGGCTGTATGGCACATCGGAATACATGCAGAAGAGCTTTTGGAACATAGCGATAATGCCTTGTATCAAGCCAAACAGTCTGGACGTAATCAAGTCAGGGCTTATCAGACTTCAGATACAGCCATCTAACTACTCTATGTACATTATTTTTTACATGGCTAATTATCCAACTTAAATAGTAATTACCTGCTAGGATTAACTAGACCCACTCACCATAATATCTGACTCATATGAAGGAGAATCGTAATGGCGAAAAAGAAAGGCGAGAAGAAAAACGCAAAGAAAGAAAAAGAGTTGAAAAAGGCAAAAAAAGCCAAGGCCGCTAAGAAGGCCAAAAAGGCTAAAAAAGCTAAGGCAGCTAAGAAAGCCAAGAAGGCTAAGAAAGCGAAAAAAGCCAAGAAGTCAAAATCAAAGAAATAACCAAACAGCCAGTCTGGATTGGTCAGTACATCTGACCATTTCCAGATAACTGTCATAATAGATCAAGCCACTTGCACTGATCCTATTGCGGTTACTCGAATAACAGTTATTTCTCTTTATTGTTGCTATCTATCGGCTTGGAGCTTGCTATCGGCTTGGAGCTTGGTGCTGGAGTATTTGATCCACCTTTAGACGTCTGGCAGTTACCGTTGAATGAGACTCCCTCCTGTATGATAAGAACTGGGGCGATGATGTTTCCGGTTACTACAGCTGGAACATGCAGTTCCAACCTGGTTTTCGCTGTCATGTTTCCTTCAACTTTTCCACCCACTATGGCTGAATCAACATCAACATCACCTTCAAGCACGGCCTCCTCACCTATAATAAGTGTTCCTTTAGACTGAATTTCCCCTTTGAATCTACCATCAACTCTTACAGTCCCTTCAAACGTAAGTTTTCCCTCAAACTCGCTCCCTTTTCCAAGGATAGATTCCATATTTTCAGAAGTATTTGCAGATCCTTCTGTGCTTGGCATATCGTTTTTTTTCCCACCCATCATTTTTTATCCTCCTCAGGTTTTTATCTGCTTCGTTAGGGAGGAGAATTATCTTTCAATAGATGCCGTACTTTTTATTATCAGCAGGCTCAAGAAACTCACCACCTCACGATCACCACAACAACTGTTCACCAACCCTGGCCATTTTACTCTTCCGGTGCGAAACAACTTTTAGTGGAATGAAGATTCATGCATTTTACACATGTTTTCAAGCACAAATAGTACATACTGAGTATTGAATTCTTCCCTGGGAGACAGATAGTTCAGGCAATGCGATATTTCGGAATGAACTAATGGTTATTTTCGTCACACTTGGATTCATGCCAGTTCACCTAACCCCTGCACGTATCTACGACTTTTCATCTTCCTTCTGATCTTGCTGCTCAGGCTGGTCAGTTGTGAGATCCTCATCCATGAGTATACGATTGGCCTCTCCCTCCAGATCATCAAACTGACCACTACGCGCAGCCCAGAACAGCACCCCTACCGCCACCAAGCCAAGCAGGATCATTCCAGGAATTAAACCATAGATTACTTCCATACTTTATCTGCCTCGAAACAGGGTTCTGATGCGAGCCGCATTTCCAATAACCAACAGTGAACTTATGGGCATGGAAATGGCAGCCACCAATGGGGTGATTAGTGCAGCCATGGCCAGGGGCACCATAATCAGATTATACAGTATGGAAATCCCAATATTCTGGCGAATGGTGCGCAAAGTACGCCGGGACAGGGCAGAAGCCATACGTACATCCTTCAGTTCACTGCCCACCAGCACTATATCAGCGCTGGCTATGGAGACATCTGTTCCGGACCCCAGGGCTATACCAACATCTGAACGCACCATGGCTGGAGCATCATTGACACCATCACCCACCATAGCTACCCGGTGGTCTCCAGCCTGAAGACTGGCAATCTTCTGATCCTTCTGTTCTGGCAACACCTCAGCCAATACCTCCATACCACCTAGTCGCTCGGCCAGGGCTTCAGCAGTATGGCGACGATCTCCACTGAGCATGGTCAGTTGCATGCCATCCAGTTTCAACTCAGAAATCAGATCTGCCGCATCACTGCGCAGAGCATCTTCCACTGCTATTAACGCCTGTTCCTGCCCATCTACAGCACAATGCAGAGAGCCTATCCCGAGATCATCCAATGAATGTTGTACCTGATCAAAACCTTGGAAACGCTCAATCTTGTATCGTTCCATCCAATCTGCTGTTCCAACTAGCACCTCTGAGCCATTGACTACTGCTGACACACCCATTCCAGGTTCATACTTGAAAGCCCCGGCCTTTAACTCAACCACAACTCCTGCCGCTTCGGCACACTCAATAATTGCTGCTGCAACAGGGTGCTCTGAATAGCGCTCCACTGCTACTAAAGACTCAAGTAGTTGCATTATCTCTCTTGGTATGGGATCACCTGAGTGCCAAACCTGATCCCGGGTATGAATAGCTGTTACGCCCATACGCCCTTCTGTCAGAGTACCGGTTTTATCAAATACGAAATGGTCAATGGAAGAGAGGCTTTCCAACACCTCGCCATTCTTTACCAGGATTCCGTTTCTGGCACCCAGCCCTGAGGCCACGGCAATGGAAAGCGGAGTTGCCAGACCGAAGGCGCATGGACAGGTGATAATCAGCACCGCCGTGGAGGCCATCAGGGCCAATTCAAAATCACTACGTACCCACCACAGAAAGGTAATAGTGGCCAGACCAAGTGTGATAGCTACAAACCAGGGCACTATTCTGTCCGCCATACACTGGATAGGTGCTTTACTGGCCTGGGCCTCTTCTACCAAGTTGATAATACGCCCCAGGGTAGTATCCTTCAGTATACCTCCCACCCTGATGGTAAGAGCGCCCTGATTATTAATGGTACCAGCTGAGACCTGATCACCCCCTGACTTGACCACAGGTTCTGATTCCCCGGTGAGCATGGATTCATCCACACTGCTCTCACCCTCCTCCACTACTCCATCTACTGGAATCGCATCACCAGGCCGCACCAAAACCAGCTCACCAACCTTGACCGAGCGGATAGAGGCCAGCACCTCTTCACCATCCCGCAGCACTGTGGCCACCCTTGGCTGCAGATCCAGCAGGCGTTGGGTAGAAGCCAGTGCCTGACGTTTGGATATCGCCTCCAGATAACGCCCCACCAGGATCACAAACAGGAAATTCACCACCGTGTCGTAATAGACATCACCTTGGGTGGTGCCGGTGACAGTAACATACACCGAGTACAGGTAAGTGATAGCAGCGCCAATGGAGATGGGGAGATCCATACTCAGGTGCATCTGCTTCAGACCGGCCCAGGCCGATCTGAAGAACGGTGCCCCGGAGTAGACCAGGGTTGGGGTAGCCAGGGCAAAACCTACCCAGTGGAACATGGTGCGGAATTCTCCTCTATCGGCACCACTATAGAGGGCAATGGAGATCCATAGCAGATTCATCATGGCAAAACCGGCAAACGCCATCCGATATAGCAGATGCCGGTTTTGGCGCTTGAGGGAATCTTCCACCAGCTGCGGATCATAGGGCACTGCCGCATAACCCACTTCACCAAGATGCCTCAATAGACTGGATAGTTTTACCCGGCTATTGTTCCATCTAAGCTTGAGACGGCGCGCAGTCAGATTCACCTCTGCCTTCTCCACCCCAGGCATTTGGCGCAGTGTGTTCTCTATCAGCCAGACACAGGCGGCACAGTGGATGCCCTCCACCAGGAGATTTATCTCCCGGCATTCCTCCATGGAGTCGACAAACTCCTCCTGCACCTCATCAATATCGTACAGACTGAGTTCCTTGGGGATCTCGGGTGGAGGACCCAACACCTCGCCATCAGGAGTACGATTGTAGAATCCCTCAAGGCCTGCTGCATAAATGGCCTCACACACCGACTTGCATCCTATGCAGCAAAACTCCCGCGCCACACCATCAATCTCCCCTCTTACCTCTCCACCAGGAGGGTTGGGCAGATCACAGTGGAAGCAGTGTTGTGGGTCGACCTGAGACGGTTCTGACTTTTCGCTCATACAGTGAGGCTACCACCTACTAGGGGTAAGCAGAAATTGAATTTATAACTAGGCCTTGGGTAACGCCCTCAGCCCAACCTACTATGGTTTACGTACATGTACCCAGTGTGGATGGTTGATCTCGCCACCTTCATTGGCGATGCTCACCAGGACATCCCATGTCCCTAGCAGTGGAAAGGTTACTTTGGCTTCATACAGCCCATCATCGATGCGCTGCATGGGAACTGAGAAATCCTGTTTAGCATCGGAGGGGCGGTAGACAAAGAAGGTGACTTTATCCCTGTTGACTGGCCTTCCCTCTGCATCACGCACTGTGAAATTTATCAGCACCGATTTTGCCAAAACTATCTCGCTTGGGATCTCAACCTGCATATCCCAACCAGGATCATTGGCCTGACGTTTAAGCATGTTCTTTTCGTAATCCTGGCCACGCTCATAATAATCATCCACCACCAGACCTGGATTTCTATCTACAGCCAGATAGATCATGATACCGTTGGCAATCAGGAACACTACTAGCAAGGCCATCCATCCGATAACCCAGGGGCTGCGCCAGGCTGAATCTTGTTTAACCATGATAATTAACGCTTGGGACCTATGAACACGCTCTCACGTGTGTATGTATAGACTGTACCGTCGCCATCCTTACCCTCGATGTGAAACAGAATTGGGCCTGACTCCACTTTGAGGTTTTTCCTGGGTACGCTAGCAAATACCGTTCTTGCTGAGACGGACCCAGCCGTGGCTGCAATAGGTTTCTCCACACCATTCAACACCAACCCATCCTGACCGGTTGCAGTAACCTTGATCTGCATATCAGATGTGGTCTTGTTCAACACCTTGAGGGTGTATCTGTTGCGAATGGAGCCATCACTCTTGAGCACAAATAGCGGTTGCCTGGAGTGCAGAACTTTGAGCTCCACTGCATCCAGTGTGTTGAGCCCAAACACTACTCCAATCAGAGAAGCAATGGCTATTGCGCTATAGACCCAAACCCGGGGCCGTTTGAGTATAGGAGGATTCTGTTTGCCATTGAGGGCATCCAGGGATTCATAGCGAATCAGGCCCCGTGGCAGACCCACCTTGTCCATCACCGTGTCACAGGCATCAATACAGAGGGCACACATGATGCACCCCTCCTGCTGGCCATGACGTATATCCACACCGGTAGGGCAGACCGCAATACACTGGTTACAGGAAACACAGTCACCCAGAGCACGATTATCTCCGGTCTCACCCTTTTTCATGCGGCCTCTTGGCTCACCACGATGAAAATCATAAGTGGGAACAACCGTTGTACTGTCCACCATTACACCCTGAATACGGGCATAGGGACAGAGCCAGAAGCAGGTCTGCTCCCGTAGAAAGCCAGCCAGAACATAGGTGCCCGCAATAAACAGGCCGATGGTTATGACCGCCGTCTCCGACAACTGCAGGGTAAAGATATCAATCCAGAGCTGATATGCATCCACAAACCAGGCTGCAAAACTGATACCGGTAATGGCTGCAACAATCAACCATAAGAAGTGCTTGATAGTCTTGCGACTTATCTTATCTAGTGACCAGGGTGCCTGTTCCAGCTTACGGCGTTTCTGCGGAGATCCCTCAAGCCTCTCTTCGATCCAAGTGTAAACATCAGTCCAGAGGGTTTGAAAACAGAAAAAGCCACACCATACCCGTCCGGCAGTTGCTGTCACCAGCGCCAGCAGTATTGCGAAAAACAGCAGTACCAAGGCCAGCATCCAAATATCCTGTGGCAGTACGGTAATATTAAAGATATGGAATTTACGACTGGGAATATCAAACAGAACAGCCTGTCTATCGCCCAGGCGCAGGTAAGGTCCAAGAAAGAAAGGCAGCCACACTACGAATGACCACCACTTTACATTGCGCCATGTGCCGGGTATGCGCTTGGCATGTATGGTCTCTTCACCAGTATTGACGTGCCAGTGCACCGCCTCGGCATAGAGTTCATCTACCGCGCTGTGACCTTGCTTTGTTTCGACCTTACTCAACCCTGGATCTCCTACTTAACACAGATCTCAGTCTAATCATGTTTGACCTATATACCATTGAGTATTCTCAATAGAAACACTTTATGGTCGGAAACCAAAAAGGGGGAACAAAATGCCCCCCCTTTAATATGGCATGTAGACAAACAATTACTACTTATGTGTCTCTGCATCCTTGTTCATCAGACTCTTGATCTTGAATACCAGAAACACAATTATCCCTATACTGACTGCAACTGCAACAATTGCCCCCACAGCTACCGCATCATAATTCATGATCTTTCCCCCTTTAGCTAGAAGCCAATTGTCTGGCTTGATCATCCAGGAATAGTTAATGCCTTACTTACCGCCTCCAAACTTATAGACGTAAACCGCAAGCTTCTTGATCTCGTCTGCAGAAAGGCGGGTACCGAAAGTCGGCATTTCAGCCTCACGACTCTTGGGGTTGTTCATCTGATTTACACCGTGGCGGATGGTGTATGCAGCGCTGGATAGACGATCCTCCTCATCAAACCGCCAGATGGCATCTGTAAGGTTAACCGATCCCAGGGCTGCCAGACCCTTGCCGTCTACGCCGTGGCAACCTACGCAACCCTTTTCCATGAACAGCTTCTTGCCGCTCTCATCATCCTTGCCCTCACTCAAGCCGACTACATATTTAGCCAGACCATTGATCTCCTGGAGAGAAAGTGTGGCAGCATGGGCAGGCATTCCAGGTGACGGAATAATTGCCTTGGGACCACGGCCATTTTTGATGGTCTCTTCGATCTTCTCGATACTGCCGCCCCAAATCCACTCATCATCTGCCAGCACTGGAAAACCAGGGGTACCCTGTCCAGCAGAACCATGACAGGCCGAGCAGTTGTCACCAAACAGCACCTTGCCAGCACCGGCGCCGTCACCATGGCTGATATAGTTTGACAGTTCGGGATCGGCCAGGATTTCCTTGGCACTCATGGTCTTGATCCTGCTCTCGTACTTGCTACGAATCTGATCAAGCTCAGCCAGACCCTCCTTGTACTCCTCCATCATGGTCCAGTTTAACAACCCCTTATTGGAGTCGGTTATCAGTGGGATCATTGGGTACAGCAAAGCGTAGACCACACACCAGGCAATCGAGGCATAGTAGAGGATCATCCACCAACGTGGCGGGGGATTCTTCAGTTCGCGCAGATCATCATCCCAGATGTGGCCAGTATTGTTCTCGCCTGGAAATGGATTGTTATCCGCCATTGTTCTCTCCGTTATTCAATTCATCATTGTCCAGCGGGATATACTTTCTTGACTCAAGACTATCCCGGTTCTTAGGACGTAAGGCATACAGATATACCCCAAGCATCAGGAGAAAGATCACCACAGTCAGGATTGTTCCAATCCAGTCGGACGTGGTCATCGCCTCCCAATCGGTATGGAAGTAATCTGCCAGACTATTCACGATAGGCCTTGTTCTCATCCAGTTTGACCATGGTTCCAAGCACCTGGAGATATGCCACCATGGCATCCTCCTCGGTCTTGCCCTTCACCTCGGCGGCCGCTGCCGCAATATCGGCATCTGCATAAGGTACGCCAATGCGCTGCATACCGCGCATATGAGCCTGAATAGTCTCACCATCCACCTTGTTGTGCTGCAGCCAGGGATAGTTAGGCATAACCGATTCCGGCACTACCGAACGCGGAGCACGCAGGTGCTTACGGTGCCAATCATCGGAGTATTTACCACCGATGCGGGCCATATCTGGACCGGTACGCTTGGAACCCCACTGGAACGGATGGTCATAGATCGACTCAGACGCCAGGGAATAGTGACCATAACGCTCCTTCTCATCACGGAACGGCCTGATCATCTGTGAGTGGCACAGATAGCACCCCTCGCGCTGATAGACATCACGGCCTGCCAGTTCCAGGGCCTTGTAAGGACGTACTCCATCACCTGGCTTGTGATCAGCCAGGGTCTGACCTGGCTTGGGTTTCCAGACGATCTCCGGATACTTGTTATGCTCGAAGGTCTTGTCTATATAGAACAGCGGTACGATCTCTACGATACCGCCAATTGAAAGAACTATCAGCAGCATGAAGATCATGCCCCAGATATTCTTTTCCATCTTTTCTTGTATTGCCATCTCGGTCACTCTCCTCTAGGCAGTTGCAGCAGCGGTGCGTGCTTTTTCCACGCTGCCCTGCGAGTTGGCAGTTAAAATTGTCATCACCACATTCACCAGCATCATCACGGCTCCAGCCAGGAAGATGGCACCGCCAACTGCGCGCATGGCGTAGTATGGGTGCATGGCCTCTACTGATTCAGCAAAGGTGTAGGCCAGGGTGCCGTACTCATCGTAGGCACGCCACATCAGGCCCTGCATAATGCCAGATACCCACATGGCCACGATGTAGACCAGGGTACCGATGGTGGCAGTCCAGAAGTGGGTGTTGATCAGACGGGTGGACCACATCTCAATGTGATAGGTCTTGGTGATCAGATGGTAGATGGCACCGATACCAACCATACCAACCCAGCCCAGGGCTCCTGAGTGAACGTGACCGATGGTCCAGTCAGTGTAGTGAGAAAGCGCATTCACCGTCTTCAGTGACATCACCGGACCCTCAAACACCGACATGGCATAGAAGGCCAGAGACATGATCAGGAAACGCAGGGTGTAGTCGGTACGCAGTTTGTCCCAGGCTCCGGACAGGGTCATCATACCGTTCACCGCACCACCCCAGGATGGGATGATCATGGCCATGGATACGGCAGCACCAAGGGAACCGGTCCAATCAGGCAGAGCTGTGTACTGTAGATGGTGCGCACCCAGCCATACGTAACCAAACATCAGGGCCCAGAAATGGATCACTGACAGGCGATAGGAGAATACCGGCTTGCCAGCCTGCTTGGGTACGAAGTAGTACATGATGCCGAGAAAACCTGCAGTCAGATAGAATCCCACCGCGTTATGTCCCCACCACCACTGGATCATGGCATCCTGCACTCCGGCAAAGATGGAGTAGGACTTGAACAGACCAACCGGAATGGCCAGGCTGTTGACCACATGCAGATAGGTAATCATCACCATCATGCCCAGGAAGAACCAGTTGGACACATAGATATGCGAACTCTTGCGATGCACGATAGTCATGACGAAATTGAACATATAGGAGAGCCAGACCACGGCAATGGCGATATCAATCGGCCACTCCAGTTCTGCATACTCCTTGGCCTGGGTTATGCCCAGAGGCAGTGTTATCACTGCGGAAAGGATGATCAGGTTCCAGCCCCAGAAGGTGAACCAGGCCATCTTATTGCTCCACAGGCCCACACCACAGGTACGCTGTACTGAATAAAATGCTGTACCCATCAGGATACATCCGCCAAAGGCGAAGATTACAGCATTTGTATGTAGGGGCCTGAGCCGGCCAAATGACAGATATGGACTATCGAAATTGAGTACAGGCCAGGCCAGTTCCGAAGCGATATACACCCCGACCAGTGCCCCTACTACCAGATAGACCGCTGACATAATCGTGAACCAACGTACAACAGAGTAGTTGTACTTCTGTTCCAATGTCGCTTCCAACACGGATTTTCTCCTATTTGTTTACGATAAACGTATATTTTTGTGCTTCTATGCCATTCTCTCACAGAAACATCTTGATCCCACATCTAGCATAATGGCAAACAGCCTTAATGCACCAGAAAATCCATTTTCTGATTCCCCTGATTTTCCTGAGTTTTTATCAGCAGTTCAACTGAAAAAAAGCGCGTGTAAACCAGTAAGGCCTCCTGCCTTGCCCAGGGAAACATTTTGGGCACTGGTTTACACGCCTGAAGAAAACAAACGCTACAATTTAAATCTATATAAATAATTGTCAATATTATTTTATGACTAATGTCATAAATGATTTATTGGCAACACACTACTGGTCAAACACCTCTGGCACTCATGCACTCAGAAGCGTTTTCCGATGCCAATACCAAATACCCAGGGGTCTACATCCACATCCACTTTTGCTCTATTTGCACCAAGGACATTCTTAAAATGCGCGGTGGTGGACATGTCGATATATTTCACATCGGCATTGATGAACCAGTCATCATTGATTTTGAAGTCGGCCCCTATCTGGGCAGCCAGCCCCCAGGAACTATCCATCTTTACTTTGGAACCAGGTGTATCGTAGACAGGGCTACCTGTAACCTTCTCATCGAAGAAATGGGTATAGTTAACACCGAGACCTACATATGGGCGAAAATCACCATCCGGACGGAAGTGATACTGCAAGGTCAGGGTTGGAGGCAGGGTACGCGCGTTAATGATATCTCCGAATCCTGCAATTGCTCCACCCTTAGCCGGAACATCATGCTCAGAACTGCCAAGGATAAGCTCAACACCCCAGTTCCGATGCAACATATAGGTGAAATCCAGTTCTATAGTTGTGTCATCGCTCACACCTACACTGGTTCCAGCTAGTGGAGCACCATTAAGCGATACCCGGCTACTGGTCTCATCCGGGCTTACATTGATAATCCTGCCGCGCACCAGCCAATCGCCTTTTTCATAGGCCTGGATAACCGGACTTGCCAGAAGCAGCAGTGAGGCCACGGATAGTGATGAAATTGATAACAGTTGCTTATTCACGATCTACTCTCCCCTGAGATACCTAAATATGAGTAATGAAATTTTGATGCAAAGAAGGTTATTGCATATGAAGCGAACTGTAATTGATTTTTATCAACTTTTTAATTGATTTATACCTACTTTTATTTTTATACTATTATAATAGAAATTTATCTCTTAAGTGGTATCCGCATATACCCCTTTCTAGGTAGCTTGGTTTATTAGGCAGGCACAGCCTCCTCACTCCTCCCAGGAAATCCAGAGGAATAGGAACAAGAGCTGCAATCAGCAGGCAGGATGCCATGGTGTTTGTAGGGGGGAACCCGCACACAAGAATGCGGCGATAGTGGAAGGGTTAGGTGGTTTCCTGACAACAGCCCTTTATATGGGCTATCTCTCTCAATCCTGGTTTATCAATCAGGTTGATCTTTTTGCTCTGTACCGAAAGCAGGTCACGCTCGCTGAATAACTTGAGAATTCTGCTCACGGTCTCAACAGCCAACCCCAGATAGCTGGCAATGTCCTGTCGTGACATGGCTAACCTGAATTCATCTGCTTGCAAACCCCGTTCTGCCAGGCGGCAGGAAAGCCCAATAAGGAATGCGGCTACTCGTTCATCTGCCGATTGTCGGACAGAGAGGCCGCTTTGACGCTGTTCCCGCAGGATTTGGTCACTAAGCAGCAGGATAAGCTGCTCCTGAAACTGCTGGAAGTGATCCTGCATCAGATCCAGCTCCTCAAACTTCAGCTCACACACACTACTATCTTCCAACGCCCTGGCCGAATAGGAGTATCTGGTGGAACTCACGGCTTCTAGGCCCAACAGGTCGCCTGGAAAATGAAAACCAGCCACCTGCTCCTGCCCACCTTCAAGGAAGGCGTAGCTCTTGAAAGAACCGCTCTTGATGGCATATAACCCATGAAATGGCTGGCCGGTGCGGAACAGGTTCTCACCTTTGGCCACAACCTGGCGTTTCTTGAGGATTTTTTCCAGATGTTCTGGTGTAGAGTGCTCCAGCTTGCTCACCACACCCAGGATCCCGTACAGACCGCAATTGGCACAGGCTACTTCGGTATTGCAGTTGTTACAGCTTCCTTGATTGTTTGTTTCTTCCTTCAACGCCATCTTGTTCTCTAAACCAGTCGAATTACGCCAATATGTTAATGACAGCCGCTCTCCTATGATTACACTTTGAGCGTTATGACATCCTGTCAAAACCGTTATGCGCCACAATTAGATGAAAATGGAATTAAATTCCTTGCTCAGCAACACACATCTAGGCGCGTTATAACCGGTCAAAGTATAACCTATGATTTTGCTGGTTTACATTTCAATCGTACAGACTAGGCAGATTTACAATTCAAGCCGATGGATTTAGATCAAACTTCAGCGGCTGATTCAATACAATCTGTTGTGGTGAAATTGCAGTTCGATAGGCCAACACCTCAACTCCGGCATCCACCGCCTGAGCAAGGGTGGCAGAATAGTCATGATCGATATCCCAGGCGGGAGAAACCTGGTCAATTCCTGTATGGGCCACATGAAAAAACAGTACAGCGCGCTCGCCGTTGCCAACTATATCCATCAGTTCACGTAGGTGTTTGCGACCACGGGTGGTAACAGCATCCGGAAACACTCCCGAGCCTTTCTCATCCTGCAACAGGGTCAGATTCTTGACCTCCACGTAACAATCAGGCACTCCAACCCCTTTCAGGAGCAGGTCGATGCGGCTATTTTCTGAACCATACTTACACTCGGTAAGTATCTGTTCATAACCTCCCAGCTCATCAATGCTGTTCGCCTGTATGGCCTCTTTTACCAAATGATTGGCCCGGTGGGTATTTATACATGCCAGGTGGCTACCAGCCACTTCCACCAGTTCCCAGGTGTAGCGCAGTTTACGTTTGGGATTATTCGAGTCATACAACCATACCCTGCTCCCTGGCTCACAACAGTTGCGCATGGAACCAGTGTTTGGACAGTGGGCGGTAACCACATCACCACTTTCTGTTTCTATATCTGCCAGAAAGCGCTTATAGCGCCGTTGCAGACGTCCTTCTAATAGCGGTGGATAGTCCACTTCAACACAAGCGGTTGAGGGCAAGGCCTGAATCCAGCACCTTGCATACAAGTTTGACACCCTGCTCCCTAGATTTCACCCGACCCAGATGTTGCAGGATAATAGTTGCAGCATACACCAGGGAGTCATATGCAGGACCACTTTGCCCCTGCAAAGCCGCAACACCTGCATCAATGGTTGCAGCAATTGCTGGATTCCAATCTGCATCCTGCCCGGTTTCTCCTGGCATTGCGTGATCAGGTATTGGAGTCATGCGAACACTCTGTTCTATCCCAAATTGCTGTGGATCAATATCATACTGTTGAAGTTCTGCATCGCCCACATAGCTGTAGACCATTCCTGCCTGACGCAGTGATGGGATTACTCCACCCTCAACCCCTTTAATCAGTAGCGCAGAGTCAAAACCGACCTGGCGTGCCAAGGCAGCATATTTTGGCGGATACGGATTATGTACATAACCGGTTGCAAAGTGAGTACGTTCACTGCCGGTAACCGGCTTTGCCAGCACTTCCACCGTTGTCAGCACCTGGCGCTTAATCATCATATTACGCAGGTCTACCAAGGCATGCAGTTTGGGACAGAACTGGCTCTGATCCAGATAGGACCAACCTATATCCGGTTCTTCAATTCGACTTGCAGCCGCCTGTGGAGACAGGTCTACATCCAACCCGTGGCTGCGCAATATCTGTCTATGTGTGATACCGAACTTTGGACTAATGGACTCCAGCCCTAATATCACAGAGTTGACTCCACATTCTGCAAGGACTGCAGGCAGGAATGTGGATGCTGGCAGGCACTTGTTGAAACCACCAAACGGGTCCACCAGGTTGACTACGTCATCTACATCGGCAGTAACTTCTGTAGTTACATCGCGGATAGCTGCCAACACCCCGGCATTCTCCTCCGGAGTCTCCCGTTTCATACGCAGGGCGATAAAAAATATGGCCGCCTGTACTGGATCGACCAGGCCATCCAGTATTCCTCTGGTGGCAAGTCTGGCCTCTTCAGTAGAGATACTCTTACTAAGCTCTGGTCCGGTAGCAACCCGCTGTATGACTGAATGCATGAGCGCATTCACGTCATCTGCATGTGATGAATCTGGCATTAATAACCCTTGGATATACTCTGGCTGTTAATAGCCAGTTGAAATTACGACTCAACCTATGTTGCTACTCCACAACCTTGACCACTCCCAACATCTCAGGGTGGGGTTCACAGGTATAGGGAAAGGTCCCTACCTTATCGAAGGTCTGCTCATAGGTCTCATCCGGAAAAAAATACTCGGATGGTTTTTCACCAGCTTCCTGAAACCAGACACTGTGGTACTGTCGTTTCTCATTATTGACCCAACGTACCTTGGTACCGACCTTTACCGTAATCTCTGCAGGAATGAACTTAAACTTCTTGATTGAGACTTCAGTAACCCCAGTAGCCGTTCCATCAGCCAATACAACTGCCGGCAGAAGTGAAGTACACAGGATTAGAATGGAAATCAGTTTAGGTTTCATCGCAGGATCTCCCTCTCTAACTACAGAAAATTATAAACTCATATCTCAATTGATCGCAGATATGCCTGGTGTCTATTTACTATAGGACAAACTGGTGTTGTTTTAATTCAACCGCAGAGGCCAGGACTGATCTATTAGCCCTGGCCTCTGCTTAATCCACCCTGGATTTAGAGCTCATCCAGATTCTCTGAAAGATACTGAGCGACACCCTCGGTGGAACCCTTCATGCCAGCCTTACCCTTCTGCCAGCCTGCCGGGCAGACCTCTCCATGCTCTTCAGTAAACTGCAGGGCATCTACCAGACGCAACATTTCATCTATATCGCGTCCCAGAGACAGGTTGTTCACTACCTGATGCTGAACCACACCATCCTTGTCGATCAAAAAGGAACCACGCAGGGCGATACCTGGACCGGTCCGCATGTCATATGCATCGGTAATGGCCTTGTCTATATCTGCCACCAGGGGATACTGAACGTTGCCAATACCACCGTTGTTGATATCGGTGTTTTTCCAGGCCAGATGGCTGAAATGGGAATCAATGGAGACACCAATGACCTCAACGTTGCGACTGGTGAACTCACCCAGACGTTTGTCAAAGGCAATAATCTCGGATGGGCAGACAAAGGTGAAATCCAGAGGGTAGAAAAACAGAACCACATACTTACCCTTGTAGTCGGAAAGGGAAATCTCCTTGAAACTATTATCTGGCATTACTGCCTGCGCTGTGAAATCCGGGGCCTCTTTTGCAACAAGTACGGTCATTTGTTTATCTCCAAAATGTATATTATCTATTATGTGCAGTAGTCAGGTATAACCATTTTAACCAGTTATACCCGCCACTGAATATTTACAGCAAAAGTCCTGATTAATGAACCTTAACAACTACAGGATCACTCTCCCACAGACCATGCTTGGTGCAGTAGGACATGGCGCTCAGATTGAGCTCCTCTTCGGTTGGTACAACATTGAAGGTTACCTGGGCATTGCCCTTGGCACCATTTCCACCCAGGGAACCAGGAGGGAAGCTGGCCTCTGCCAACAAGGTCTGGCCGTTATACAGCTGTACTGATTTAATATAGTGATCCATGTCATCTGGATGGGCATATTCATTACCCATCTTTACAGTAACAGCAAACGGCTGATCCTTACTGGCACTCTCGGCACAATGGATGAATGGTGAGTGGCGATCGATATAGTCCTTTTTGGTCTCTTTCTCCACTTGATCAATATCTACATAACGGTTGATTACAGGCATTGTTACTTCTCCTAAATTGTTAATTACACTAATTCGTCACTGTTCGTATATCATCAAACTTGTCGCTATTCTGTCATCTTTATTGTCGGCATGTCAACATTATTTTGACAAAAATCAACAACTATCCCGGAAATTATTATTATGTATAATGAATACAAACAGTTATTCCCGCGCATCTTGACCGGTTAATACCAAATCGATTAAGAATGTGTCTGTTTTTGCGTTAAGCTCATCACATATACAAAAAATAAAACGCCTTAACGAACCGCTAAACCATAGGAGTTCAAGATGGATAATAAATCTCAAAAAGCCACCTTTGCCGGAGGCTGTTTTTGGTGTGTGGAAACTGCCTTCAAGCAGATCCCTGGGGTTTTGGAAGCTGTTTCCGGTTATACCGGCGGACAAATCGCAGATCCAACTTATGAGCAGGTTAGCGCAGGCACCTCTGGTCATGTGGAAGCGGTAGAAATTACCTTTGACCCAGAAAAAATCAGTTATAAAGGCCTGCTGGATACCTTCTGGCGCCAGATTGACCCCACAGATCGACATGGTCAGTTTTCTGACCGTGGTCCACAGTATCAGCCTGTCATCTTCTATCACAGCCAAGATCAGAAGGAGGTCGCTGAAAGATCCCGTGATGAACTGGATAAATCAGGACGCTTTCTCAGGCCCATAGATACCGACATAGTTCCAGCTACTACCTTCTATCCGGCCGAAGTACACCACCAGGGTTACTCTGCCAAAAATCCGGCCCGCTACAGGATGTATCATTACGGAACTGGGAGGGAGATCTACCTACAAAAGTGCTGGCGTGATGAGGAAGTGGACGCAGCTGCCGATGCCCACAGAAAGCATGAGTACCACAAACCACCAACTAAAGAGATCAGAAAGAGACTCACCAACACCCAATACAACGTTACCCAGCATGGCAATACAGAACGGCCATTTCACAATGATTACTACAACGAGAAACGTGACGGCATTTATGTGGATATTGTAAGCGGTGAACCTCTGTTTTGCTCACAAGATAAATTTGACTCAAAAACTGGCTGGCCAAGTTTTACCAAACCCATAGAGAATAAGTTCATCACAGAGCACAAGGATTTCATGCTTACCCCACCTCGCACTGAAGTGCGTAGTTATTATGCAGATTCACATCTGGGACACGTTTTCAAAGACGGCCCTGATCCAACCGGACTAAGGTACTGTATCAACTCTGCAGCATTACGCTTTATCCCCAAGGATAAGCTGGATGAAGAGGGATATGCTGATCTAATCAGCCTATTTGATTAACAAAAATCCTAGAGCGCAATATAGGTTAAAGTTCTATAATTCTAAAAACAGCCAAGTCTTACCAACGCTCTGGCAGGGAAGCACATCCTTGATTGGTAAGCGGGAATTTCATGCAAGCCAGAAAACGCTCTTTATGTATCTTTAGACCAGGTAGACTGGCCAGTACTCTTCTGGCATTAGTATGCCTGCTCCCCACCATTTCAATTGCTGAGAGCAAGCTTGAGCAGATAACTCTGCAACTGAAGTGGAAGCATCAATACCAGTTTGCCGGCTACTACATGGCCCTGGAAAAGGGCTTTTACAAAGAGGCCGGCCTGGATGTAATCATTCGCCCCCACACCGGAAAAAAATCACCTGCTGAGACCATGCTGGCTGGAGAAGCAGACTTTGCGGTAACCGGTTCTGACGTAGTAATCCACCGCACCAAGGGGGCTCCGGTCGTCGCACTCGGTGCCATATTCCAACATAGTGCATACGGCTTTCTGGTAAGAGCAGACTCAGGTATAACCAGCGTCAAGGACTTTATCGGCCGCAGGGTAATGATGGGTACCGGTAGCCAGGACGCAGCACTCCAGGCAACTCTGAAAAGAGCCGGGATAAGGCCATCAGACTTTACCCAGCTACCATCAAGTTTTGATGTTAACTCCCTGTTAAGGGGTGAAACAGATGTATTCAACGCCTATGTAACTGACCAACGTTACCGGATGGAACAAGCCGGGGTACAAGGGCGTCACATCCTACCAATCAACTACGGGGTGGATTTTTATGGCGATATCCTGGCCACTACCGAAAATGAGATCAGACAACATCCTGAAAGAACACAAAGATTCCTACAGGCCAGCCTAAAGGGGTGGGAGTACGCCCTGGCACATCAGGATGAGGCTATTGACACCATCCTGAAAAAATACAATACCCAGAACATGAGTTATAGACACCTGGTGTATGAAGCCCACACCACCAGGGAGTTGATACAACCACTCCTGATTGCCATCGGCCATATGAACCCGGCACGTTGGGAACAGATCAGAAGCACCTTGGAAGAACTGGGGTTTGTGGATGCAGGCAGCAGTATTGAAGGTCTTATTTATAAATCAAAACCCCCAGTCAATCCATGGGTAAGATGGATTGCCGATCATGGCATATCCCTTGGTATTGGGACACTTGTGGTTTACATACTCATCCTGTTGTTGCTGCTATTGAAAGTCCACCGGCAATACCGCGATCGAACCGCAGAACTGGCTGAGAGTGAGAAACAGTTACGGGGCGCACAAGAGTATGCAAATATCGGTCACTGGATACTGCGCAAGGACTTTTGCGTAGATTACTGGTCTGACCAGGTTTACAGGATACTTGGCCTCGATCCATCCATACAACCCAGCCATGAGGTAATTAAAGGCCTGCTGAGCGAGGAGGATTTTATAGAATTTCAACAGTCACTGAGTAACAGTATGAATACCGGCGAAGAGCACTGGATTGAATACCTGGTTCACAGGCCTGATGGCATTGAGCGCTGGGTAGAGTGCCGTGGACGCCCAACAATCGGTCCAGATGGCAAACCAGAAAAAATAACCGGCTTTGTTCAGGACATCACCGAGAGAAAACAGGCTGAAAAAGAGCTTAGAACCGAAAGGGATTTTGCAGAAAACCTGATCAACCTGGCCCAGGTGATCGTATTGGTATTGGATACAGAGGGAAAGATAGAGCGGTTCAATCCGTACATGGAAGAGGTATCCGGCTATAGCCTGGACGAGGTTAAAGGCAAAGACTGGTTCAGCATCTTCGTGCCCACATCTATGCAGAAAGTAACCAGAGATCTGTTCCAGCTTGCCATTACCAACATCAACACCAAGGGTAACATCAACAAAATCATCACCAAAGATGGAAATCAGCGTGATATCGAGTGGTATGACAAGACCATAACCGATGCAGCTGGCAAGACCATAGGCCTGTTGGCTATTGGGCAGGACATCACACAAAGAATCCAGGCAGAAAAAGAGCAGCAGCGCCTACAATCTGATCTACAACGCATTCAGAAAATGGAGGCAATTGGCCAGCTTACCGGTGGCGTAGCCCATGATTTCAATAATCTGCTAGGCATTATCATTGGCAATCTGGATATACTTAAACACGAAGTAATTGGTAATGGACCGGCAATGCGCCACTGTGAATCTGCCCTCAGAGCGGCACTACGCGGTTCAGATTTAACCAAGCGCCTGCTGACCTTTTCCAGCGATTCCCCACAGGAAGCCACACCACACAATATCAACTACCTGATCTCCGACATTCTGAATATGATAGAGAGATCTCTTACCGCTTCCATAAAGGTGGAGACAAAACTGGAAGATGAGTTGTGGCTAACAACAGTCAATGCAGGTGAACTGGAAGACTCCCTGATTAATCTAACTATAAACGCCCGGGATGCCATGCCCTATGGCGGACAGTTAAATATAGAGACTACAAATACAACACTGGACCAGGAGAACATAAGGGACCTTCCAGAACTCAAGGCTGGAGAATATGTTGAACTAATAGTGCGTGATAATGGATCCGGCATCCCGGAAGATATACTGGAACGCATATATGAGCCGTTCTTCACCACCAAACCACAAGGACAGGGCACAGGTCTTGGACTCAGTATGGTGCATGGTTTTATCCAGAAGGTAAATGGGCATATCGACATAACATCGGAGCCGGGCAAGGGGACCGCGGTAAGGATACTCTTACCACGTAGCACCACTGCCGAACAGGCTGCTGCAAAACTGGCACATGCCACCTCTACCAGCAAAAATGAGACAATCCTGGTAGTGGACGATGAGTACGATCTGGCCTTAAGCACCAAGGTATCACTTAACAGGCTTGGCTATAAGGTATTGACTGCAAATAACGCCACCGAGGCGCTCCGATTGCTGCAGAACAACCAGAATATCGATCTTATGTTCAGTGATGTCATTATGTCTGGTGGAATGAATGGGTTCGACCTGGCCAAAGAGGCAAAGAGACAATATCCAAACCTGAAAATATTGTTAGCATCTGGATTTACCCAGGACAAAGATCACGAGCTGTTTGAAGAGTATGGTAAAGGAATGCTGGCCAAACCGTACCGCAGTAACGAAATGACAGCCAAGATTCGAGAACTCCTGGATCGCAGATAATAGGATGATGCCAGTACAGATGATATATTGATCAACACCAATGATGATCTGCAGTGGAACCAAACCCAGGGAACCTCTGATCAATTCGCTGATGAACCGAGTTTGTGTTCAAATGGCGATGATCGCAAGGCGTGGTGCGCAGGCCGCATGCCATAGCTATACGGCAAG
>JANQEV010000003.1 GCA_028278145.1 Chromatiales bacterium
GTGGAGCCGGAGGTGTAGAGGATGAACATGGGATCTTCTGCATCCATCTCTTCTGGCTCACATACCTGGTCGGCAGATGCCAGGGCGTCGTGATACCAGACATCACGTCCGTCGGTCCATTCCACATCACCGCCACCGCGTTTAACCACAAAGCTGGTGTGTACATCCGGGCACTGTTCCAGGGCCTTGTCGGCATTGGCCTTCAGTGGCAGGGCCTTGCCGGTGCGGATGGACTGGTCGGCGGTGATCAGGCACTGGCAGTCAGAATCCAGGATGCGGCTGGCCAGGGCGTCTGGTGAGAAGGCACTGAAGACGATGGAGTGCACGGCGCCGATACGGGTACATGCCAGCATGGCTACCACGGCCTCCGGAATCATAGGCATGTAGATGGAGACACGGTCACCTTTCTTTACTCCGCGGTCCTTGAGAGCGTTGGCGAACTTGTTAACGTCGGTATGCAGTTCCTTATAGGTAACCGCCTTGCTCTCTTCCGGGTTGTCGCCTTCCCACAGAATGGCGGTCTGGTCACCGCGGCTGTCCAGATGCCGATCGAGGCAGTTTACGGAAACGTTGAGCTTGCCGCCCTTGAACCATTCGATATGCAGGTCATCCTCCATGAAACTCCAGTCTACGGCCTTATCCCATGGCTTGGACCAGGTGATGTACTCTTCAGCCTGTTCCGCCCAGAAGCCTTCAGGGTCATCAATAGAGCGCTGATACATCTCCTGGTACTGCTCTTCTGTTACGTTGGCTTGGGCCGCAAAATCTGCGGGGACTGGATAGACTTTCTGTTCGGACATACTGTTTCTCCTAAAAAACGGTTTGGTGTATCAATCGTGTCTACGGCATCTGCCGTGTTTGTCCTCCGTGGCGGCCTGTCAGCTGCCAAATATGTTCTTGATGTTTCAAATAAAATTCAACGTATCATATTCATCAAGATTTAACGCTTCTATATATCAATTGTTACTAGAAATTCATTCAATACTCACCCCGGCATCTGTCGATGATCTGGTTCAATTGCATTGTGGTTCTCTATCGGTCTGTTACTACATTGATCATGGGAGCAACCCAGATGTCGATTCAGCAGGAAAAAAGCCGGAAGCAGGATGGGGAATGCAAGCATCCATATCCAATCCATCCCCCCCTGGAAGCTCTCTGGCTCCAATAACCAGACAGTAAAGCTCTGCCCTGAGTTATAGAACAGTATGGCAAACAGTACCCAGTAGATGCGCTTGGCTATGGGGTGTGTAAGGATGGCAATTAATCTAGTATTAATCATGATAGTTAGAATAAGTTGGCACTAAATTCATCCTGCAGAGAATCCTGGAATCTCTTCACCGCTCGCATGGCCATCCTCAAGGTGCCTCTGGTCTGTGGGGTTAGTTCCTCCGGGTTTATCGACTTGTCTAGTTTTTCTCCTCTCTCCGCCTGTTCTATCTGGTGTGTCAGCAGCATATCCAGTAATTCCTCATAGGCTTCGGTAACCGATTCGCACATGTCATTTGAAAGCTTGCCGATGCGTACCAGGGCAGATAGACGATCAGTGGTATTCTGAACGGCCACACCACTCTGCAGGGCAAATATACGGGCTGCGTCAGCTATAATGCGCAGGCCATTGCGCTTGATGTCTATCACCTCTATGGTTTTGCTCTTTTTTGATTTGGCAGCAATGGTCTTGGTTGTTATCAGGCGATTGAACATGCCGATTGCTGGTGCCCCCTCGGCATCATGTTCCATCATCATCTGCAACAGCTTGGGATTCTGCTGTATCTCAACAAATAGATGCCTGCGTAGCTCTGATGTGAGGCTGTCATCGCCGTACAGGGTGTCGAAATCAAACAGGATGTTTGACCAGCGCGCACCTTTTTCACTGGGTTGTCGGATGGTTTGGGTTATCTGTTGCTTCCATTTGCTGAGAGACTTCTGGTACATGGGGTTTCTGGCCATGATGTCACCAGGGCACAGAAAGTAGCCGACACGATCCAGGTTTTTGTTCATGCGTTTGCAGAAGGTGTCAAACCAGGCCTTGCTCTCTGCCTTCTCATAGTCTGGACAGTCCTGGACTATGATGCCGTTGTCCTGATCTGGATCTAGCATCATCTCCTTGCGTCCACCAGAACCCATAATTAGTATGGCGAATCCACATGGTGGTTCACCATGGCCTTTGGTTTTCATCCATTTTAGAGTCAATTCAATGGTGCGGCGCTGCAGGGCAAAGTGGGTGTTACTCAGATGCCTTACAGCAGCACTGGGACGATGGTGTTCATCCTGTGCATCTGCTGCAGTCTCTTTGATCATCTTAAACAGGGCCTGTAGCTCTTTGATGCTGGCGGCCAGTTGTATCTGTGTCATCAGGGCACTGGGTCGGGAGATGAGCCTGCGCAGTATATCGGTTACAGATATGATCCCAATTGGTTGACCCTGCTCCAGAATGATCAGTTGCTTGGCGTTGGTTTGGCGTTGAATCTCTTCCGCCTCCCAAATAGGGGTATCTGGGTCCAGTGAGACGGCAGTCTGGCAGGCATTCTCCAGAATTTGGTCTGAGGCTGCTGCACCTTTCTCCAGTAGTGCTTCAGACAGTCCAGGGAAGGTAATAATCCCAATCATGTGCCCTTCATCGGAGGTGATAACTAGACTGCCAATCTTGCGCTTTTTCATGATTTCAAACGCCTCCAGCAGGGTTGCGTCTTTGCTGCAGGTGGCCACGGGAGACTTCATGATGTTGGTTACCGGCTGTGCCAGTATGCCTGAGGTAATTCCACGCTCAGGGCTGCGTTCACGTAGTTTTTTTGCAATGGTGCGGTTAAGGGCATCAAACAGTGATGGGTGGTCCCGCTCCAGGATGTGAAACTCCTCTGCGCTTACTTCCAGGACCCGTGCAGGAGTAGTGGCAATTGCGGTGGAGGCGTAGGTGGCGTTATCCAGATAGTTTGCCAGTCCAATAAACTCTCCAGGAAGTACTTCATCCTCCCGTCCGGTTTTTCTGCGCAGGCGCATGGTCCCTAGGTAGGGGATAAAGATGGTGTTGCGATATTCATCACCGGGACGAAACAGTACATCGCCCGGGTTTAACTTATGGACTTTTGATTTGACTATCAGTGCCTCGAGGGCAGAGTGTTCAACGCCGCTGAAGGTGCGGGTACCTGAAAGCATATCAAGAACAGAAATTTTCCCTGTCGCAATCTCGTTCACTTCGTCGCCCCAGTGATTTCAGTTAAATAGGAACGAAGAGTGATTGGTTGATTATGGTTGTAAGATACTGTTAATTTAGTCATAGTCACAGAACTGTTCTGTGTTGCAGTAATGTCAGGTTGATTATTGACGACCGCTGGATACATACTTAAATTTCTCTCGTAAAGGTGTGTAGTGATTGATTGGGTATTCTTAATAATAACTGGTGCAGTTGCTTACCACTCACTGACTCATCGTAATGAAGACGGTGAGAACGATATTGGCCATATGTTATTTGGTTCTATTGCCATGCTGTTCTTTATGCGGGTTCTCCTGGTCGATATCTTGAAAGTTTTCTAAACACAGCCTTTCCAACTGATCAATCCATCTTGTATGGGCGTTGTTTTGCATCCCGTTCCGGTACCTTGAGCAGACGCTCTGACTCCGGTTTTGCCAACTGCTCCCGCAGATAATTGGCGCGTTCGGCAATCGTGGGTGGTTTTACATCCTGTTTGCGCAGGAATCTGGTCATCATTCCCGGGCCTTCGGCCGTTTCCGGTGCTAGCTTAAGTGCCTTCTCATAGTCGGCAAGAGCGCCCTCATGGTCACCCATACGGTCGCGTAGGATTCCGCGGTTCGCATAAGTAACGCCAAAATCCTTCTCGCGATTTATTGCGTCGTTATATATATTTAGTGCCAGGTCGTTTTCTCCCATCTGCATCAGGGCCTGGGCTTTGCCGCGCAGGTAATAGACGTTTCCCGGATTGTCTTTGAGTAGGGATTCATACTCTCTTAACGCATCTTCGTTACGACCATCTTCCAGGTGTTTAGCGGCAGCCTGGACTGAATGTGCCCCGGGTACACTTTCCACCAGGAAGCCGTCATATATGCTCCAGCCCACCCAGAGCAGGGTAATGGCGATGGCAATTCTTACCAGTGTCTTATACAGCTTCTCATCCATTTGGAGTGCCCAGTAGTTGCAGGTTGAAAAACCAGGAGAAGATGATTACCAACAGGATGGCGATGAATCTGGACCTGGTCTTCTGTCCATCCATCTCCTCCATGGTTAGTTCATGCTCCTGTTTCTTTTGCAGGCGTCTGACACTCATTACCCAGATAAGTTTGTTAACCGGGAAAAACAGCAGTAGTGCAAGCAGTGCTACAGAAAAATAAAAGTAGAGAGTCATGTGGTTTCATCTCTGAATTTTTAGGTATGAGGAGCTAGTGTAATTGGTATACCGTTGCCTGGCCACTCACAGCTGAAAACTCATAACAGATGTAAAAAAAGGGGGAGGGGAAAACCCCTCCCCCAATTCTACTCACTGATCAGTTATGGTGTATCTGTATCCATCTGGATATCACCAATGTCCTCATGCAGTGCTTCAACCTCTTTATTAGGAATAGTGGAAAGCTCCATCTTGTAGGCCAGGAACCACATCATGCCTACACCCAGAGCCCACCACAGCAACTGCCAAGTCCATATAGATGGCATACCGAACAGCCAGGTGCTGGAGTTGGTTGGGTCACCGAAGATGGTGTTACCGATAACGGCGCCGGGGCCGATGCCGATCAGGAACCATACCAGGGTGATAATCCAGGCCACCGGTACCAGTCCTTTCTTCTCTGGAGACAGTGCCGCATGCTCGTGCAGGAAGTTATGGAAGGTCATACGGTGTTCCATATCATCGTCATTCTGGGTCATGGAGGAGATAATGACTGCCAGTCCCAGGTTGAAGATAATACCCCAGCCAGCGGAGTGTATGGTCATGGGCCAACGTCCCCAAGGCATGAACTGGGAGCCAATGCTCTCGGTCAGGGTTACGGCAACCAGGCCTGCGATCAGACCGATGGTTATGCCCTGGCGAGTCAGGTATGGCCACCAGCAGACAGCGATCAGGGCTGGCCACATCTGGAAGCCGTAGGCCACAGCCAGACCACCCAACAGTACCAGTGCATCGGTAGCTGTAGTGGCAACCACCAGTGCCGCCATTACGATGATGATAACGCCTACACGACCCCAGAACTTCTGTTGGGCGTGGGTGGCGTTAGGCATGACGTAACGCTTCAGCAGGTCACGGGTCAGCATACCGCCAGCAGTGGACATGTAGGCTGCACCGGTCGACTGCATGGCAGCCAGGGCGCAAACAGACAGCAGACCCACCAGCCAGGGTGCGGTCTCGGTCAGCAGATAGATCAGCTGTGGTACCAACATACCCTGCTTACCGGCGGAATCCATAATGTCCTTACCCTGGAGACCTGCAGCCATGACATTGTTTACCAGCTCCGGATGTGCCGCCAGGAACTTGGTATCAGCACCCAGGAAGTGGGAGCCGAGACCCTGCATGGCAGTGAAGAACATCAGGATAAAACCGATACCGAAGGAGGATGCCCATACCTGTTGTGGAGCAAATGGTTTCGGGTTCTTGTTGCCGTAGGCCCACATGGAGAAGGCTGGAGCAGACTGAATACCCATCAGGGCAAACATGTAGGTAAGAACCATGATGCCGGTCCAGGCTCCGCCCACTGGAGCACTTGCGGTACCCAAGCCTGCGCCGAACTGAATCACCCCGGGAATGGCAATATAGGATGAGTATCCCTCCGGTGTGGTCTTGCCAAACATTGCCTTGCCATCAGGTCCGATAGCGGTCAAGGCAGCTATACGCTCATTCAGAGCGGCAAAACCACCAACCTCGTTCATGGCGATGATGCCGATGATTACGATACCGCCGGCTAGGAGAATGGCCTGTGCTGAGTCCACGTAGGCAACAGCGCGTAGACCACCGGATGCCACGTAGATGATAACCACGATGGATAGCAGCCACATACCTACGTTGACTCCCAACATGCCGTCTGTCAGCACGTTGAACAGGAAGCCAGAAGCGCGTAACTGGATTCCCAGATAGGGAACCGAGAAGATAAGGGCTACCAATACCACCAGGATACGGATGGCGTCCGACTTGAAGTAGTAGGACATCATCTCACCCGGGGTAATAAATCCAAAGCGTTTACCCAGCATCCACTGACGTTTCAGAAATATAACGCCAGTGAACGGAATGGTGATGGCGTAGAAGGACGCATAAGCGTACTGAAAACCATCACGGTAGATGAGACCCGGATGACCCATGAAGGTCCAACCGGAAAATGAGGTCGCCGTTGCTGCGAGGATAAACACCCACAGCGAGATTGAACGACCGGCTACGAAGTAGTCGCTGGCTGTCCTGGCGGATAGTGCACCTTTGATGCCCCAAAAGATGCAGTATGCCCAGTACAGCGCAACGAAAACGAACAACCAGACAACTTTAGGGTCCATTTGTCGAATTCCCCCTTTGCTAGAGTTTGTTTTTGACGGACTGCCGGTTTAGGTTTCGGAATGCCAACCCAATACTAAGGATTGGCGGACTAAAACTTAAACTACTATAAGCTAATTTTGTGCCAAATATAGAAGTTCTTATAAAACAGAGTGATGTGTGGATGAACGATTTTACTGGGGGTGGTTGGTGTTACCATGAGTAACACCATGTGTGTGAAATGGTAACAGAGCCCATGAAAAAAGTGTGCGTTTAGCCTACCAGAGATTACGCAAAACAGTGTTGAGATGGTCGTCTATGGCAGAAGGATTGATTTGGTATATCTCATTGATATATAAGTAAATATTGTTTGTGCGTCCGCCGCTTGTGCCATGTTTTCGGCGTTTGTATAAAACACGTCATATGGGTGTGACTCATAGCTTTCTGGTGATTTTGGTGGCAGTAAAAATCCAGTCAGATATCCTCTTTACTCTGTCCTGGTTTTTTCTTTGGGATACCAAATCGCTGCCGCCTCTCCCACAGAGTTTTTCGGCTTATACCCAAGCGTTTTGCCAATTCTGTCTCAGTTAATTGATCCTGGTGTTCCAAAACGAATTGGCAAAAATACTCCTCCAGAGACAGGTCCTGTTTGTCATTTCCTGATTGCCTTGTGACTATGCCTTCTTTGCTGTCAATGGCCAGCATATCGGTGGAGATTACATCCTGTTCACACAAGATTGCTGCGCGCTCCATGGCATTTTCCAATTCTCGTACGTTTCCAGGCCAGTCATATTTACTTATGGCCTTAATGGCATCTGGCGCCAGGCTGATAGGTGGTTTGTTGAATTTCTTACACGCCTTATCCAGTAGAAACTTGGCCAGTTCCGGGATGTCTGTGCCGCGATCCCGCAGTGGGGGTAGATTGAGCTCCATTACTCTTAGTCTGAAGTAGAGATCACTGCGGAATTGACTCTCCTGTACCAACTGTTTCAGGTCGCGGTGAGTTGCAGAGATCAGGCGTACATCCACCTGGCGGGCTCGTTCTGATCCAACCGGCCGGATCTCTCCATTTTGTAGCACCCGCAGGAGACGGGCCTGGGCGGTGTGGGACAGTTCACCAATCTCATCCAGGAACAGGGTGCCGCCATCAGCGCTTTCAACCAGCCCAGTGCGATCTGTGTCTGCACCGGTGAATGCTCCTTTTTTATGTCCAAACAGTTCTGATTCCAGTAGTGACTCGGGTATGGCTGCACAGTTGACGGTAACAATAGGTGCCTCCCGACGATTACTCTGATTATGCAGGGCACGGGCCACCAGCTCTTTACCGGTACCGGACTCTCCCAGGATCAATACCGTGGAGTCGGTTGGAGCCACTTTGCCGATCTGCTTGAATATGGTCTGCATGGCGGGGCTCTGTCCAACCATCCCGGCTACCGGGTAGCTCTTTTCAAGTTCGGACTTCAGGGCTTCATTCTGACGTTCCAGTTGTCCTCGTTTCAGGGTGCGTTTTACCAGCAGAACCAGTTCATCGTGGTCAAATGGCTTGGCGATATAGTCCACCGCTCCAAGCTTCATAGCATCCACCGCCGAACGTACGCTGGCATAGCTGGTCATTATCAGAACTGGTACATCCTTCGCCTTCTGTATGATTTCTGTCCCTGGTACTCCAGGCAACCTGACATCGGTAATGATCAGCTTAAAGCTGTTAACGTCATACTGTGACTCTGCGTCTTCCACTGACTCTGCCACTTCCACGTTGTAATTATGCCGCTCCAACAGACGTTGTACTGCCAGGCGTATTACCTCTTCATCTTCGACTATCAGTATACGGTCCATTATTGTTTACCCCTCATTATCGTTGGTCTGTTTGTCTGTCTGGGGTAGTCGTATCTCTACGCGTGTACCAACTCCGGTTTGGGAGTCTATCGTTATGCTGCCATTGTGTTCCTGGATAATCTTGTGGGCCATGGATAGTCCCAGCCCGGTGCCTTCCCCAGGCGCCTTGGTAGTGACAAATGGCTCAAAGATATACTCCTGCATATCGGCTGGAATCCCCTTGCCGTGATCCATGATCTCGATCTTTACCTCATCCTCATGGTTGGTGGCGAAGATCTCTATGCTGTCACCTACCTGTGAGGCGTCACAGGCGTTGGTGAGGAGATTCACCAGTACCTGTGACAGGCGCTGGCGGTCTCCGACCATAGTCAGGTCACGCGGGCAGTTTGAGTTGCACTCTATCTGTTTACTCTTGTGGGTAAGTTGCACCAGGCGTACGGACTCATCGATTACATCATCCAGGATAAAACGGTCTCGCTCAGTACCAAGAGTTCCACTGCGGCTGAAGTTCATCAGGGATTTGACAATATTAGAAATACGCCTGGTCTGTTGCAGGATCGCCTCAACACTCTCGCTGACTCTGGTTGGATCCTGCTCCTCGCGCAGATTCTGGGCCAGAGAGTGAATGCCGGTGACCGGGTTGCCGATCTCGTGGGCCACACCGGCTGCCAGTCGTCCGATAGATGCCAGGCGGTCGGTGTGGGCAAGTTCCGCTTCCAGTATCTCCAGGTCGGTGAGGTCCTCCAGCAGCATAACCAGACTGGTACGGCTGCCATTACCTGTCTGTTGCTGATCCTGTTCCAGAACCGTTGCTTTGTGCAGGTTAAACCAGCGTGGGCGACCGCCCAGACTGGTCTCCATATGATGGATGTGTGAATCCTGGGCCACGGCAAATCCGGCCAGCAGGTCCCCCCATGGAGGTGGCAGTGACTTGAGCTCACAGCCCATGGCCTGATGACTGGGTACTCCACTCATGTTCTCCAGGGCAAGATTCCAGATTACCACCGAGTGATCGGCCTCCACTGCACAGACTCCCAGAGGGAGATCCAGCAGGATCTGCTGATGGTAACGGCGCATATTATCCAGGTCGGCGGTCAGTCCGCGCAGGCGGGAGCGGGATTTTGCCAGCTGCTGCTCTACATAGTTCATGGAATCGGCCAGGGCTGTCTTGGCTGCACTGTCCATCTCCAAACGCTGATTGATGATCATATGGGCCATGTGTGGGCCCACCAGTCCAGATAGGTTGCGTTCTATACGTTCTCGCAGGCGCCGCAGTTCGCTGGACCTGGATTCCTGGGGGGACATCTTAAGATCGCGCAGGGCTTGTGTTACCTCCTTATCTGCGGTCTGGCGCCCGATAATGCCAGCTAGTCCTTCCATAAACTGCTCAGGCGAGCGTGCGGTAACTACGCCAGAAAGCTGAGTGGGGGCACCGCTGCGGCAGGCCTGTGCTGCCTCCTGCTCGCCACTGGATTGCTTGGATAGCAGCGAGATAACAACAAAGAGGGTACTGTTTAGCGCCAGTGACCAGAAGGTGGTGAACTCCCAGTAGCTGAGGCCCGACATCTCACGCAGGGTAGGCAGGTCGATACCGGAGCTGATAAATCCAGAGCGCTCCAGCAGGGGAATCAACAGGGTGATACACCAGACTGAGATCCCTCCCAGCAGCCCGATAATAAATCCCAGCCTGGTGGCACGGCGCCAGAATAGGACTCCAATGATTCCCGGCATGAACTGGGCTACTGCAACGAAGGAGATCAATCCTAGCTGTACCAAGCCCTGGTTATGCTCCAGGAGCTGATAGAAGCCGTAACCAGCCATGATAATGATTGCGATCAGGGCACGCCGGCCCCACAACAGCCAGCGGTATAGATCCACTTTCGGGTCTGGGTAACTGGCTGGCAGCAGTAGGTGGTTGAGACTCATGGAGGATAGGGCCAGCGTGGTTACGATCACCATGGCACTTGCTGCGGAGACGCCACCAAGAAAGGTCATTACCGGCAGCCATGACGGCTGGTCGGAGATGACTATTCCCAGTACGTAATAGTCCGGGTCTATCCCCAGATTCATGTGCTGTCCAGCCCATAGAATAGGTGGTATGGCCAGGTTCAGCAGCAACAGATAGAGGGGGAAGCCCCAACTGGCCGTATTCAGCGCCCGTGTGGACAGGTTCTCGGCAAATGCCATATGAAATTGGCGTGGTAGCAGAAAGGCGGCGGCAAAGGATAGGAACAGCAGCGTAACCCAGGGACCTTCATGCATGGGTCGATACAGCGCCTCTGTAGCCTCAGGATGTTCAGCCAACCACTGGCCCAGATCAACTGGACCGGAAAATACACCGAAGATGGCGAATAGACCAACCGCGAGTATGGCGATCAGTTTTACCGCTGACTCAAATGCGATAGCCGCCACCAGGCCCAGGTGTTTTTCCCGGGGAGAGATATGTCGGGCTCCAAACAGCATGGCAAACAGAATCAACATGCCGCAAAACCAGAGTGCGATTACCTGCGGGGTCGATTCCTGGGTGAGGATCTGCAGGGATTCACTCACGGCCCTGATCTGCAGTGCGATATAAGGCAGGGCGCCAACCAGCATGAACAGGGTAACCAGGATGCCGGCCATCTGGCTGCGATAACGAAAGGCGAATAGATCGGCCAGTGAGGTAAGCTGATAATCCCGCGTGATCTGCAGGATTGGTTTCAGCAATAGCGGTGTGAGCAGGAAGGCAATGGTCACACCCAGGTAGATGGTTAGAAATTGGAATCCTTCACGCTCGGCAAATCCTACGCTACCGTAAAAGCTCCAGGAGGTTGCATATACTCCCAGTGAGAGGATATACACCAGAGGGTGACGTACCCAGTGCTTGGGGATTATGCCGCTGTCTGTGGCATAGGCGATAAAAAACAGTAGCAGCAGATAAAAGACGCTGGCCCCGAACAGGACCTCTAGTTCATAGGTCATGGCCGCTGAACCGGTAATTGATGATAGCTCCCAGAACTATTACCAATAGCCATAACAGGTAGGGCAGAAACCAGGGGTGAGTAGGTGAGGCCCACCATAACGTCAGTGGAGTTGCGAACAGGAATAACGTAAACATGGCCAGTAGGCCTGTGTGTTCGCGCAGTTTATCCGGATCATGACTTGGTGGCATAAGATGGAGAGTATCAATTGTTACGTATTGTAACAATATCTGTGCGCTATATGATTAGGATCAGCTATCGGCTATCAACCCGGTGTTGTTCCGGTGGAATAGGGCTATTATCGAGCTATATAACACAATAATACCAACACCAAGGAGTTCTGAATGAATCCGGAAAAGGTTGTATTTGGTTTTTTTATCGTCTTGGCATTGACCCTGAATTTTGGTTTCTTTGTCGGGGAGATTGACAACCCGGACCACCATCATGTGTATGAGCTGTTTGCAGTGATAGTGGTAAACCTGATTGCCACCATACTTAAATTTGGTGACCGTACCCAGATGGGTGCAGTACTGCTCTCCACCAGCCTGGTGGCCCTGCTGCAGCTGTTTGCAGCGGCCCTGGTTTGGGTAATGGCAGAACATGTAAGTTCAGATGGCATGACCCCCTCGGTGATGGCCAGTATCGTTTCTTTGTCCGGGGGCGCCATGTTGGCAAACGTGGTCTCTGTGGTGCTGCTGGTGATTGAAACCGTAATGCTGCGGCGCTAATAGCCTCCTGCGAAGGCCAGTCTGATGGATAATATATTCTTTATTGTAATGCGCCGCATGCGGGCGCCGCTCATTACCCTCATAAGCGTATATGCCATCGCCATCCTCGGTCTGGTCCTGATCCCAGGCCAGGATGCGGCCGGAAATCCGTATACAATGGATTTCTTTCACGCCTTCTACTTCGTCAGTTTCATGGCCAGTACTATCGGCTTTGGCGAGATCCCATTCGAATTTACCGATGGTCAACGCCTGTGGGTGACCATAACTATTTACACCACGGTGGTGGTGTGGCTCTACTCCATTGGAACCATTATCAGCCTGGTCCAGGATCAGTCATTCAAGCAGGCCTTGCGGGAGCAGCGTTTTGCCTCCCGGGTCAGGAGATTGCGCGATACCTTCTATATCATCTGTGGTTATGGTGAGACTGGTCGCGCCCTGGTGCGAGCACTTACTGATCATGACCAGTTGGCAGTGGTGTTAGAGGAGAAGTGGGATCGTATCAATACCCTGCGCATGGAGAACCTGCGACAGTTTGTTCCCGGCTTGTGTGGCAATGCAGGTGACCCGGATCATATGTTAAAGGCCGGTCTAGGGCATCCGCGCTGTGCCGGTGTTGTGGCCCTGTCCAACAGTAATGAGCTCAATCTTAAAGTAGCCATTACTACCAAGTTATTACGCAATGAAATAAGGGTCATCTGCCGTGCCGACTCCCATGATGTGGAGGACAATATGGCATCCTTTGGTACCGACCATATCGTCGATCCCTTCGATCTGTTTTCCCTTTACCTGGCTACTGCCTTCCAGGCTCCTTGCCTGTATCTGATTCAGGAGTGGCTTTCCGGTTATTCACGAGATCAGCTGGAAGAGCCGGTATATCCGCCGCGTGAAGGGTGCTGGATCGTCTGTGGTTATGGGCGCTTTGGGAAAGCGGTGTACAAGCGCCTGATGGACGAAGGTATCGAGACTACGGTAATTGAGATGTCGCCGGAGAAGACCGGCAAGCCGCCTGGTCTCTGTATCAAGGGGCGTGGGACAGAGGCCGTAACCCTGAAAGAGGCTGGGGTGGAAACAGCGGTGGGTCTGGTAGCTGGTACCGATGATGATGTGAATAACCTCTCCATAATTATGACGGCCAGAGAACTTAACCCTGAGCTGTTTGTTATTGCGCGTCAGAACCACCAGGAGAACAAGGCGCTGTTTGAGGCCGTGAATGAAGATATGCTGATGCATCCCAGTTTTATCATTGCCAATCGGATCAGGATGTTGCTTTCAACCCCGCTGTTGTCTGATTTTCTGGGGCTGGCTCTATTTAATGACGATGCATGGGCTTGTGAACTGGCCAGTACCATTGCTGCAGTTGTGGAAGTGGAAGCGCCTATAGTATGGGAAGTAGAGATCGATACAGCAACAGCCCCCGCCTTATGTAGTGCAATTGCCGCGGGTAACACAATAACGCTCAAGGATATGCTGCTGTCGCCCAGAGATCGGGAGCAGTTGTTGTCCTGTGTTGCATTGATGCATGTGCGGGATGAGACCAGGGTTCTTCTGCCGGAACAAGATCTGGTCCTGAAGCCTGGCGACCGTTTGCTGTTCTGTGGGAAACCCACAGCAGATAGCAAAATGCGCTGGGGTATGCTAAATGAAAACGTTCTCAGCTACATCAAGACTGGAGAGGCGCCTCCTGAAGGGGCGTTGTGGAGAATGTTACGCAGGATTCATAGAAGACCTGGCTGAAACTAGTATAATTTCAGTTATCATAGCTGTTTTCTCAATATTTTATTGCTACTGCCGCTAAGCTCGGGAAGTACATAATCAGAGATCTCCTAACAAAAGAAGGATTGTAATGCCGTATCTTCTGCTGACACTGTTAGTTTTGTTCTTTCCGTTGCATGTAACCGCCGGTAGTGCCCCAGTGGTGAAATCTCGCCATGCGCTGGTGCTGGATGAAAATGATGCGGTTATAGTCAGTAAAAAGGCCGATACTGCAACACCCATTGCATCTATCACCAAGTTGATGAGTGCCATGGTAGTCCTGGATGCAAAGCAGAATTTAAAGCAGGTTCTTACCATCACCAAAAGGGATAGAGATACCTTAAAAAAAACCGGATCCCGGTTAAAGTTCGGAGCCAAACTGACCAGAAAGGAGATGTTAAGGTTGGCGTTGTCTGCCTCCGAGAACCGTGCTGCCCATGCATTGGCCCGCAATTACAAGGGTGGTGTAAAAGGCTTTGTCAGAGCCATGAACAAAAAGGCCAAGGCCTTGGGTATGAAAAAAACGCGGTTTCGTGGGCCTACAGGACTAAACCCGGGCAATATCTCCACGGCCAGAGATCTGGCCATCATGGTAAACGCCGCCATGAAATATCCGTTAATCCGCAAGGCATCTACTACCAAGAGGGTCGTTGTGCGCCCGTTTAGGAAGGGTAAGCGCATGGAGTTCAAGATTACCAATCGTCTATTGCGTGGCAATGACAGTAATTGGAAGATTCTTTTGTCTAAGACCGGCTATATCAACGAGGCTGGCCGTTGTCTGGTGATGCGTGCAAAAACAGCGGGCAAGACAATGACCATTGTGCTGCTTAATGCCCTGGGTAAGTTAACGCCCTATCGAGATTCCAACAGGATTCGTAAATGGTTGCTTGGAAATAGCAAGGGTCAATTGGCCTGGCATGAACAAGAGCAGTAACTAGGTATTTCTGTTGGTGAGTGTCGCTACTATCAAGGTAGTAGCCTGGCCAGTCTGTATTGTCTCTCCCTTTGGGTGTTTAGAATTGTGTGTGGTATCGATTGCAGTTATTGATTGGATATTTCAGATATTCGTGGGGTGGGGTCTTTGAGCACCAGCCTGGGTTTGGAGAATGGCGCCAGGCGTTCCACAAAATCCACCAGTTCCAGGGCCGGTGAACTGCGGAAGAACTTGGTCATAGGGCGGTCCATCCAGATGCGATCGGAATAGAGCATGATGGAGTGTGGTGTGTCTCCGATACCATCTTTGTTGCGGTCGAAACCTTCATAGCGATCCCAGTAGTTACTACGCCAATCGTTGTCCAGTACGCTGGTGTCTGAACTCACCAGTACCTCTATGTTATTGCTGCGGAAGCGATTGTTGTGCAGCAGGTGACCACCCTTCTCGCCATAGAAGTACATGGCAATGTCGTTGTAGGCAAACAGGTTGTCATTTAGGAATATGATATTTTCCGGATGTACCGGGGCATTGGCAATCAGTCCTGTGGCACAGTGGATGATCTGGTTCTGTTTTACTTTTACCTGGGAGCTGTCCTTGATGGAAAGTGCGGAACCGGTGATGTTGCGTAGTTGGTAAATGCGGTTTCCCTGAAGCAGTAATCCATGAGAGTAGATGATGGCGATACCGCTGCTGTTCTGACTGATCTGGTTGTCTGCGATTATATTGTCTGGTGAGTATACCAGTTCCATTCCCATACGGCTGTTGGATATCTGGTTGCCGATGATGCGGTTGTCTGGTGAATTGGTAATAAGCAGGTCCCGAATATGATCAAAGCGGTTGTTTTCTATCAGGTTGCCACTGCTGTACCACATGCGGATGCCGTCTCCACGTAGGCTAAGCTTTTCACCACGTGATGATATGCGGTTGGCGCGTATTGTGTTGTTATTGGCCTGTTTGATATGAATACCGAACAGGGAGTTATAGATAACATTGTTTTCGATTATGCTGTCGTCGGCCTCCAGCAGCAGGCCGGCATCTGGTCCGTTGTGAGAATCACCGGAGTTGGTCAGATGGACTCCACGTACTACCGAGCCGTTGGCCTTAATATGCAGGACCGTACCCTGGCCACCGCCATCGATAGTAACCTTTCCTGATCCTTCCAGGGTTATAGGTTTGTTGATCACCACCGGACCGGCATATGTACCGGGAGGTGGGCGTAATACGCCGTTGGCAGGGGTTACATCCACGAACATCTGCAGTGGTGGCAGGGAGTGGGCCTGGGGTGAAAGCAGGAGCCAGATCAGACAAAGAGTATAGCGCAGCTTACTTTGCATAAGAGTGTCTGGGTCTTGTTGTTAGGGGCAGTATGTCAGTATGTTATCGGAGTAGGGCAGGTGAGGCTAGCATATGGCTCTTGGCCTCTTTATGTGTGCACCTTGAGCCACTCAAAACACAAAGTGCACCAGTAACTGATAATCTTACAGGAAGTAGAATGTGACCAGCAGTCCACCAAAGATAATCAATACAACAGGAACTACGTTTACGGCTTCAAATTTCTTTCCAGTGGACATTCCTAATAGGCCTTCAAACCTACCTTTGGTAAGAAAAGAGATGATGCCCATGAGAATAAGAAAGCCGCCAAATATACCCCCGATTATTTTCAGAATGCGGAACTTTTCTGCGTCAGATCCGGCTACACCACCACCGATCTTGGTGAACTTATTTCCAGCCAGTGCCGGGTCTACTGCAATCAAAGCCAGTATCAGGACAATGAATGTTATGGTAATTATTCGTGACATAGCATCTCTTCCGGTGCTTAGATGTATATATCATAGCACCCCGGGATGTGATTCAGCATTCAAACCACATCCAAGGGGAATATGTATGTTCCTTCATAGTAATACAGGTTTAGTTGCTAACTGGTAATGTATGTCTCCAGTACGTTGATAGTAGACTGTTGTTCACTGATGATGGACTTTACCACATCTCCAATTGATATCAGTCCCACAACCTTGCCATCATCCACAACCGGCAGATGTCGGACGCGTTTTTCTGTCATCAGTGCCATGCACTGGTCAGCCGAGTCATTGGGAGTGGTGCAGAATACCTTGTCAGTCATTACCATGCTGATATTGGTATCCTTGGATGATCGTCCCTTGAGTATCACCTTGCGAGCATAATCCCGTTCAGAAAACAGGCCTTTGACCTTGTCTCCGTCCATAACCAGTAGTGCCCCGATCTCTTTCTCGGCCATTAGCTCCAGGGCCTGAAATACTGTGTTATCCGAACCAACAGACCATACATCAGTTCCCTTTTCAGCCAGGACATCTTTCATTCTAATCATTTTGTTTGGCTCCTTTCATTATTGTCGCCATTAAGAATGAAGATAGCAGGTTTATGCAAAATGCCAATAAATAGTCTTTTACTGGCTGGTTAGGTTAGACCGTTTTTTTGACAGAATGCAACTAGTTAGCTGCCATACATGGCCTTAAACGATTTGGGGTCAAATCCATTCATTCTCTTGTTGCCAATCATGATGATCGGTACACCCCTGCCACGGAGCCGTTTGTAGTCACGTCTGCCCTTGGAGCTGGTTTCGATATCATATTCTTTGAAGGTTATGCCGTTCTTCTTGAAATATCTTCGGGCATTTTTACAGATTACGCACCAGGTGGCGCTGTACATCACCACCTTTTTTTTAGTCCCTGGCTTGGCGCCGGATTTTTTAGGTTTGCGGCTGCTGTAGGTATTGATCTTCGGCTTCACTATTTCTGCCTTGCCTGTGCCAGGCGGGCTGCTGGAAAAATGGGTTCTTCCATTCTCATCTGTCCACTTGTATATCTTTCCAGTTACGTTACCTGCAACTGTTAGCAGTAGTAAGCTAAAGATCCATGTGGCAGCCCTGTTCATAAACACGGTATCAGTAGGTGAGATTGGGAGTTGGTTTGAATGTAACAGTTATACCAACTCCTCACGTCAATCTGCTGTCACATGATCCAGGGCCTGTTCAATATCGGCAATGATGTCGTCGATATGTTCTATGCCTACAGATATGCGTACCAGATCTTCTGACACTCCTGCGCTCTCCAACTCTTCCGGGCTAAGCTGGCGATGGGTGGTAGAGGCAGGATGGCAGGCCAGGGACTTGGCGTCACCGATATTTACCAGGCGCAGAATCATCTGCAGGGCATCGATGAACTGCGCACCGGCATCACCGCCACCCTTGATGCCGAAGCTGAGGATGCCAGATGCCTTGCCGCCGGTGATCTTCCAGCAATTCTCGTAGTGGGGGCTTCCGTCCAGGGCAGCATAGTTTACCCAACTCACCTTGGGGTGCTGCTGCAGGTGATTGGCCAGCTTGATGCTGTTTTCACAATGACGTTCCATTCTAAGTCCCAGAGTCTCCAGCCCCTGCAGGATCAGGAAGGCACTGTGGGGTGACAGGGCGGCGCCAGTGTTGCGCAGGGGTACCACACGGCAGCGTCCGATGAATGCCGCTGGACCAAAGGCCTCGGTATAGACCACGCCATGATAAGAGGGGTCTGGGGTGTTGAACATGGGGAAGCGTTCTTTATTGGCTGCCCAGTCAAATTTACCTGAATCGACGATGATACCGCCGATGGTGGTTCCATGGCCTCCGATGTACTTGGTCAAGGCATGGATGACAATATCGGCTCCGAACTCAAACGGTCGGCACAGAAAGGGAGTGGCCACGGTGTTGTCCACGATCAGGGGTACTCCATGCCGGTGAGCGATCTTGGCCAGCTTCTCCAGGTCCGCCACGTTGCCAGCCGGGTTGCCGATGGATTCGCAGAAGATGCCCTTGGTGTTCTCATCGATCAGTTTTTCCAGGCCCTCGAAGTCGTCGAACGAGGCCATGCGCACATCTATACCCTGTTGCGGAAAGGTATGGGCGAACAGGTTGTAGGTGCCGCCGTAGAGTTGAGAGGCGCTGACAATGTTGTCTCCAGCCCGCGTGATGCACTGTATGGTGTAGGTGATTGCGGCCATACCTGATGCTACTGCCAGGGCACCAACACCACCTTCCATCTCTGCCAGGCGTGCCTCCAGTACTGCGTTGGTTGGGTTCATGATGCGGGTGTAGATGTTGCCCGGAACCTTCAGATCGAACAGGTCGGCACCATGCTGGGTATCGTCGAAGGTGTATGAGGTTGTCTGGTAGATGGGGACGGCAGCGGATTTAGTGGTGGCTTCGGATTCGTAGCCATGATGCAGGGCCATGGACTCAAGTTTCATCAGTTCCTCTCTTTGGTAGTTCTATTAATAGTTAATATTGTTATTAATCAGTTTCGCAGATGCATGACGAAACGATCACTTGATCATATTTCACCTGCTTTCTCAAGCAGTTGCCACAGCTCTGGTCAGCAGCATTATCTCACCGGTGTAGGGGTGGCAGGAGTGGGGTATTACCGGTCGTTTTTCTACTATGTTATACCCAAGGCGCTGGTACAGCCGCAGTGCTCCCTGGTTCTGACCGAATACCTGGATGCTGGTTTGATCACAGCCAACCTCCCTGGCCAGATTGTCTACTATAGCCATGAGTTGGGTGCCGATGGATTGGTTGCGGTACTCAGGAAAGGTGGCAAGCATGTTGATATAAAAGCTGCCTGGCACACACTGCTCAAGTTCGATACAGGGGCGGATGAACTCGGGAAGTTCATCCAGATCCTCGTTATCATCATCTGGTAGCCGATAGGCCAACAGCATACCCGCTATGGAATCATTCACCACTGCTACGTGCGTGTTGCGGTAGGAGAAGTTTTTTATTTCCGAGGCGAGATTTTCCGCACCTGCATCCTCAATCTCCTGGCCGGGTTTTTGTGACCCTTTCCAGAAGTAGGCAGGGATGCCTTCCCCAGCTATCAAGGCCAGTTCAGCAATGGGCCGGCAGTCATCCAGTGTAGCCCTGCGAATCTCCATAACAAGCTCCCTAACATTTCTTGTTGAGTAATGTTAGTCAATAACAGCCACTACTGCTGAAGATGTATGGGTAGGTTCTAGATTTCTTCAGTGGCTGGATCGGTTCGTGGATGCTCCAGCTTGATTAGGAATGCCAGTAGTGCCGGCACTACGAACAGGGTGAGCAGGGTGGAGAGGGCCAGTCCACCCAGAATCACCGCGCCCAGGCCGCGATAGAGTTCAGTGCCTGAGCCCTGTGCCAGTACCAGGGGCAACAGACCGAACAGGCTGGTGGTGGTGCTCATAAAGATGGGACGGATACGGGTGCGTACTGAGTGCAGTACTGCCTCCAGGCCGCGTTGTCCCTCAAAGCGCACGTTGTTCAGGGATTGGTGCACGATGAGGATGGCGTTGTTGACCACCGTGCCCACCAGGATGATGAAGCCCAACATCACCAGGATGTCAAAGGGCTGTGGGGCCACAAAACGGTTCACCAGTTCCAGCCCCATGAAGCCACCGGCAGCGGCCAGAGGTACCGAGAACATGATGATCAGAGGATAAATATAGTTACCAAACAGTGCCGACATCAGCAGGTAAGTAATCACTATGGCCAGTAGAAAGTTCCACTGCAGGGCAATGCGGGTCTCGGTGAGTTTGTCGGCATTGCCACCAATGGAGACCTGGACTCCCTGCAACTTACCTTCCTTTTGCAGCTGTGGTGCCAACTGCTCCGATATGAGTTCCATGGCGCTCTGCAGGGCCACATCCTCGGGTGGGGTGACTTCCAGGCGGATGGTACGTTTGCGCTCCAGGTGATCGATCTGGGTCATACCCTGGCCATACTCTAGGTGGGCTAGGCTTCCCAGTTGTACCAGTTCTCCGTAGCGGCTGGCGATGACCTTGTCCAGCAGCTCTTCCGGGGTGTTGGCCTTCTGCCCACCGCTGGTTACCACCATATCCATCACCTTGCTGCCGTCCGGTTTGAACTCTCCGATCTTGCGCCCGTCCATCAACACATCCACGTAGATGCCCAGATCCCGTTCTGACAGACCGTTGGCCACCACCCGGGAGCGATCCGGTACCAGATTGGCCTCCGGATAGCTGATCTCCAGGGATGGTACCGGGCGCACCTGGGCCTTGGGTATGGCGGCACTGATGGCGCCGAACATGACACGGGCAGCATTCACGATCTCGTGGTTATCGTTGCCAGAGATATTGACGTCCACGGTTCTACCCTTACCGATACCAGACTCGAAGATACCGCGCTGGATACTTACCCCGAACATGCCAGGGATGGAGTTCATGATCTCGGTAAACAATGGCATCATCTTGCGTGCTTCTGTTACATGTTTGTTGGTACCACCAAACAGGGTCACGCGGTCTGATGCCACGTAGAAGATGTTTTCTATCTGGGGTATTCCATCTTTACCATCCTCATGCAGATAGGGGTTGGTACGTTCGGCGATGTACTCACCGATCTCCTGGCGTTTCTCTTCCGAGTAGCCGGGTGGCGGTACCAGGATATTCAGGATCAGGTTGCGGTTGCCTTGGGGCAGATACTCGGCCTTGGGTAGCAGGCTCATTACCGCCATGATGGAGGCGGTGGTGAAAACGGCCACGGTGAGGATGCGGGTGACGCCGTTCCTCAGGGTGTTCTTGGACAGGAACATGACCATGCGCACGAACCAGTTGCCGTCATCATGTGATGCAACTTTGGTCTTTACGCCTTTTTTGCTCAGACCATAGAACTTATTGGTTATCGCCGGGATCACTGAGACCGATACAAACAGACTGATGAGGATAGAGAAGGTAATGGCGATGGCGATGTCGCGGAACAGCTGTCCCGCCTCTTCCTCGATAAACAGCACCGGCAGGAACACGGCAACGGTAGTGACGGTTGATGCCAGCACTGCGCCCCACACCTCGCGGGTACCGTCATAGGAGGCCAGGAAGGGGTTCTTACCCATACGCCGGTGACGGTCGATGTTCTCCAGCACCACGATGGAGTTGTCCACCAGCATACCCACGGCAAAGGTGATGCCGGCCAGACTCATGACGTTGATGTTGCGGTCGAACAGGTACATGAAGAAGAAGGTACCCATTACCGAAATAGGGATCGCAATGGCCACGGTCAGGGTAGAGCTTACTGAGCGCAGGAACAGCAGCAGTACGGTGATGGCCAGGACGCCACCGATCATCAGATTTTTCTGTACCGTGTCGATGGCGGTATTGATGTATGGGGTCTGATCATGCACCCAGTCGAAGAAGATACCATTTTCTTGCAACAGGCCTGCATTCAAGTTGTTTACCACCTTACGCATGCTGGCTGTCAGTTCCAGCACGTTGGCTCCGGCCTCTTTGCGTACGCCCACTACGATCATGGGCTGACCGTTGTGGAGCACGGCAGGTGGATTTGAGTAGTAGCCAAAGCCGGTTTCCGCCACGTCCCGCAGGTAGATGCGGCGCAGGCCGTCATCCTCCAGTAACAGTTCTCCTGCATCCTCCGGGTTTTGGAACTGACTTACGGTGCGGATGCGGTAGTTGCGTTTGGCCAGCCCCATGACTCCTGCTGAGATATCGCTGTTGGCAGTCTGGATACGGCTGATGACCTTATCCAGGGAGATTTTGTGGTCCGCCAGGCGCGCCGGGTCTACCGAGATCTCCAGACGTTTCTCGGTGCCGCCAAACACAAACAGGGAGCCCACACCAGGTACCCGTTCCAGGATATGGCGTACCTCGTCTTCAAAGAAGGTGCGATAGGTCTTGATGCGCAGGGGATCGCCCTCAATGGTCTTGAGCATCATCCAGATCACCGGCGAGTTCTCTTCACTGGAAGTGCTTACCACCGGTTTGTCGGCGTTTTCTGGGTAGTCCGGGACCTCGTTCAGTTTATTGGTGACCCGTACCATGGCGTCGTTCAGATTCTCACCCACCTTGAAGGTGAGATTGATGGTGCCATAATCGTTAAAGCTGGTGCTCTCCATCAATTTGAGGCCTGAGACGCTCTTCAGTGTGTCTTCCTGCTCCTGAATGATCTCCTTCTCTATCTCATAGGGGGTGGCACCGGACCATCTGGTCTGGACGCTGATCTTGGGTGCCTCCACATCCGGGGTAAGTTGGATCGGCAGACGGTTGAGGCCAATGATGCCGAACAGTATCACCAGGATTACCGCTGAGAAGGTGGATACCGGCTGATGGATTGAGAGCTTTACCAGGTTCATGTTTGGGTCTACTGCCTGCTCAGTTCTGTACAATCACAACCGATTGATTTGGTTGTAGACGATCGTTACCGTCGACAACCAGATCCATGCCTGTTGTGACTGGTGGTTCCATTACAGCCACATCGGTGCCAGTGCGGGCCACAATCTTGATAGGCAGCATCTTGGCTTTGCCATCAGCTACGGTGTAGACAAAGTTCTGGCCATTGAAATTAACCACGGCGTCACGCGGCAGCAGGCGCAGCTTCTGTTTCTGTCCAGAAGGTACCTCAACTGCTGCTGACATATTGCGGATCATTTCCCGTTGCCAAGGGATGGAGATCTTCAGGGTGGCGCTTTTACTGCGCAGATCAGCCACCGGAATAAATCCCAGGATCTTGCCTTCAACACTGCTGTTGAGGGCGGTGATGGTTACAGGGACTGTTTCGCCGCTATTCTGAAATCGCACCAGTTTTTCCGATATGGCTACTTTCACCACCAGGTCGTTTATCGAGGCGACTCGGGCAACTGAGGTACCGCGATTTACCCACTCTCCCTGTTCCTTGAGCTTTGCCAGTACTACACCGTCAAACGGGGCGCGTATGATGCTCTTCTCCAGTTGGATTTGGAGTCGGGAGATCTGCTCATCTACTGTCTCACGCCGTTTCATCAGAGATTGGTGTTCGAAACGGGCATCATCATAGGCCTGACGACTTGCAGAGTTGGTCTGCAGCAGGTTCTCCAGGCGCTTCATGGTGCGGGCCACCTTTTCAATATCAGCGCTGGACTGGGCACGTTGCTTCTGCTTGATATCCATGTCCTTGCGGATCAGGTCGGTATTCAACTCAGCCAGGGCGTCACCTTTTTTCACTATGGAACCTTCCACTGCATTTTGACGCGTGATGAGCCCGGATATTTCACCTGATACCTCAGAGATACGATCGAAGTCTATGGCACCAACCAGTCTACTGGTAGGCGCCAGCTCTTGCTCCCGAACCTGGGTTATCACCACACGAGCGGGTGGTGGTTCCTGGGGTGCGGCTGGAAGGGAGATAGGGAGAACCAGTCCCAGCCAGAGTAAGTGGTGAATAAATCTCATGTGAGGTTCTCCGATATTGTATGCAGCATGTCTCTGAGCTGTTCCTGCTGTGACTGAGTTAGACCTCGATAGGCCTGATTTCTGTAATCCATAGCTATCTGTTCAAGTTTAGGGCAGATTTTTCTGCCAGCAGTGGTGATATGTACTCGCACCGCGCGACGATCATCCATATCTGTATGACGCCTAACCAGGCCTTTTTTCTCCAAACGTTCCAGGATTCGAGTGATGTTTGGTCTGTCCTTTACCAGTAGATCAGCAATTTCACGTTGCTGTAATCCATCATGCTCACGCAGCAGAGAGAGGATTGCGAACTGCTCCGGGGTGATGTCAAAGGGACGCATGGCACGTGCCAGTCCTGCCTTGAGCCTTATCTGGGCAACAAACAGGTTAAAACCTACGGTGTCCTGAATGCGATATGCCATAGATGTAATTGTGACACTGAATAGTTGTCCTGACAATTATATCTGTGAGGTATTTTTATAGCTATAGCACATATTCACAGTTGAACTGCTATGTGCCCATTTTTCCGGCTGGGGTAGGAATCAAACTGTTTTAGCTTGTCTTGTTGCGACGGCGTGACTGCAGGAATCCAAATAGGCCCAGGGCCGAGGCAAACAGGGGTGCTGCTGCTGGTAGAGGTACGGCTGATACCCGCACATCATCCAGAAAGTTGGCTACAGTTCCGCTTGGGGTGATAGAGGTAAATGAGATGGTGGTCAGGCCGCTAGTGGCCAGGAATGTCTGGGTAAAGGTTGACCACTGTCCAACGACATGGTCATCAATAACCTGTGAAAGCATGTCACCACCGGTGTTGCTGGCCTGCACTCGAAAAGACTCACTGGAGTTGGCACGCGCCCGGTAGGCGAAGCTGAGCTCGTAGGTTTGGCCGGCAATGGTGGAAATATCCTGAAAGAGGGAGAAAGGGGCGGCTCCGGTGGAATTCAGTTCCGCATGTTGAACCCCTTCGTACGAAGGGACACCATTAAAACCTGTTCTCCAGATCTCCACCGAGTTACTGCCACTCCATCCCGGTACCACAGAGGGACTGAATGGTGTCCAGGTAGTGACTCCAGTTGGATTTTCAAAGCCACCATTGACTATGAGGTTTGTTGCTGCAGTTGCCGGTAGGCTGAGCAGTGTGATTGCAGCAAAGGTTAATGTGGCGATTGTTTTTAATGTATTCATTACATATTACACCAGTAAATTATGGTAAATATCACGCTAACAGATTGAATTGCAACGAATCATGCATGATTCCGTAGGTAATTTTCTAGCCAGTAGCCTTTGCCTGAAAGTGTGATCTGGCTCACATTTTTGCCTATCTGTTGTGAATTCTATAGCGTATAGCCAGGTTCATCTATCACCCATATGGGGTAAAAACGACAAAAAAATGATTTTTGTTAAATTATTCGTCATCTGTGAGGTTTTGTTTCGAAGCGGCTCGATGTATGCAGTTTGTCATCAGGAAAGGTTGTTGTGGCGACTAAGCCATTGATTTTGAGTATGATTACACTCTTATGTAACTCATCTTTTGAGGAATAGTCCTTCTATGTCAGATTCGCCTGTTAAACGCCGACACACGGTTGCCGTTAATGTCGGAGGTGTTGTCATTGGTGGGAATGCGCCGGTTGCAGTTCAGTCCATGACCAATACAGATACCGCCGATGTATCAGCGACCGTGGCCCAAGTTGCCGACTTGGCCCTGGCCGGGTCAGAACTGGTCCGGATTACGGTGAATACGGAAGAAGCTGCCAGAGCGGTACCGCAGATTCGTGATGATCTGGAGCAGCGCGGTTTTACCACGCCTCTGGTAGGTGACTTTCATTTCAATGGTCATCGGCTGCTGGAGAAGTACCCAGAGTGTGCCCGGGCTCTGGCCAAGTACCGTATCAACCCGGGAAATGTGGGGCGAGGGGCCAAACGGGATGAGCAGTTTGCCTATATGATCGAGACTGCTTGCAAGTATGACAAAGCGGTGCGTATCGGGGTGAACTGGGGCAGCATGGACCAGGAACTGGTGGCGCGGATGATGGATGAAAACTCCCGTTCCGCTAAGCCAAAAACCAATGATGAGATGATCCGGCAGATCATACTCAACTCGGCCCTTGAGAGTGCTTCCAAGGCGGAGGAACTGGGGCTGGGTCGGGATCGGATTATCCTCTCCTGTAAGATGAGTGGCGTCCAGGATCTGATTGCGGTGTATCGGGGATTGGCTGAGCAGTCAGATTACGCCTTGCATCTTGGGCTTACGGAAGCAGGTATGGGTTCGCGCGGGATTGTGGCATCCACTGCGGCGCTGGCTGTCCTGCTGCAGGAGGGAATTGGGGATACCATCCGTATCTCTTTGACCCCAGAGCCTGGGGGTGCGCGTACGGAAGAGGTGGTGGTAGCACAGGAGATCCTGCAATCCATGGGGTTGCGCTCGTTTGCACCCATGGTAATCGCCTGTCCCGGATGTGGCCGCACCAGCAGTAGCTACTTCCAGCAACTGGCTCAGGATATCCAGGCCCATTTGCGGGAGCGTATGCCGCTATGGCGTGAACAGTATCCAGGTGTGGAAGAGATGACCGTGGCGGTGATGGGATGTGTAGTTAATGGTCCAGGAGAGAGCAAACACGCCAATATCGGTATCAGTTTGCCTGGTTCTGGTGAGGAGCCAGTGGCTCCGGTATATGAGGATGGAGTAAAGACCCTTACCCTGAAGGGGGATCAGATTGCAGTGGAGTTCCAGGCTATTGTAGATGCCTACGTAGCATCTCATTTTGGGAGCTAGTTCTGTAGCAGTGGCACAGAGCTATCTGATTCTGTCTCGTTGGAATCGATAGCAGTGTTGCGTATACCCAAGGCCCAGGTTTCCATGGCCACGTTGGCTACAGGCATGGGTGCCTCTATGAAGCTGATGACAAAACTAGCCTTGGTCTCGGCAACTCCTATGGAGCGTGGACGCAGGCCCAGAGCCTGGGGGTTTGGAAGGGTGAATCCAAAACAGAACAGGATGTTTTTTGCATCCAGGATGGACTTGTCTATCCTGCCTTCTTCAAGATCCGAGGTGTGTGCATAGTGGTCGAAAATCGCAATGTAACGAGCGCTGCGATTGGTTTCGATCTTCTCTTTTAGATACCTAATTATCTCATCCACAGAACTGAAGGCGGTTTCACTCTTCTCCACCTCCAGGATAAACATCGGGTATGTCTCTTGTAACAGAGTCTGCTTCATCTACTGCTCCAGCAACCATCTCGGAAAGTGGCGGTTCCACTATTACATCAACCGGGTGGCTTAATCGCTCCTGCGTGTGCAAGGCTAGGGAAACTGGCAACTAATTGCATTGAAAAATCGCAATTTGCGAAATTTACTCTATGGATTATTGAAGTTAGGTGTGTGTAGCAGGTGTAAATACGGCCTGGGATTACTCTTCTGCAATATGTTCCAGGTTGCGTATATCCAGCAGGAAATTGTTGGGAGTGGTTTCAACCAGCAGGCTGGCGCGTTTGAAGCTAGCTATCACCCGACTTGTGGTTTCGGTGGTGATGCCAAGCATGGCTCCCATATCCTCGCGACTGAACAGTTCGCACTCGCTACTTTCCTCATTTTTCACCAGGCGTAACAACAGACGTGCCACACGCTGCTTGGCGGAACCGGTAGAGAGCTCTGTTAACCAGGCATCTGCTTCGGAAAGGGCGCGCTGCCACCTGGTCAACAACTCTTTATGCAGAACAGGGTTGGTATCGGATAAGGCCTGTACCACGCTTACCGGGAGGCTGCAGGCCTGGGTTGGATGCAGTACCACGGCATCGTGCTGATAGGGCTGTCCCAGCAGGGCCTCCAGACCGATAACATCAGTTGCTCTGGCCAGACGTACAATGCGTTGGTTTCCGTCTGGAAGATACTGCACCAGCTTGAGGATGCCGGTACGGATAGTGAACAGGCGGTCGCCTTTGTCACCGGCACGGTAGAGTGTAGAATTGTGTGGAAGGTTATAGATATCGATGGGTTGATGAATCTTATCGAAGTCTTTCTCTTCCAAACCGGCGAACAGAACCGAATTCCTTACGGCACAGCTGATGCAGTCGGCTTGCCCTTCCCATGCGTCTTTATCGGATATCAGTTTCATTTTTCCAGTCTGGGGTGAGTTGTATTGCGAATAACCTTCACAGATATTCCACCGCTGACCTCATAGCCTGCCACATAATAAGAGTACAGTAAATTTGTTTCTCAATGCCCATATTTTCCCTGCGGGTTATAAAATACCATGTAATAACTGGTTGAAAGTCATATATATTCAGCACTGAAGCCAAGGCATATCTCATTTCAATAGTAGCAGTTACAATAAGCGCTTTAGTTTTAAACAGCACGCCTTCTCATGATTTACAGGCAAGATTATCCACATGTCACTGATTACACTTCGCAATATTCAGCTTGGTTTTGGCGGTCCCGCGGTACTGGAAAATGTAGGTTTCACCATTGAATCCGGTGAACGTGTTTGTCTGTTAGGGCGTAACGGGACCGGAAAATCCACCCTGATGAAGATCATCGCCCAGGAGATAAAACCTGAGGATGGTGATGTGGTGGTGCGTCAGGGAGCCTGTATTACCAGGTTGGAACAGGAGGTGCCGGGCAAGTTTACTGGAAGCGTGTTTGAAGTGGTGGCTGATGGCTTGGGAGAGCTGGGTGGACTGGTCAGGCGGTACCATGAAATAAGTGCAGCCCTGGAGGCTAGCGGTGATGCTGGCTTACTGAAACAGTTGGAGCATGCCCAACATGAATTGGAAGTGGTTGATGGCTGGCAGACAGAACAGCGGGTAGAGACAGTGATCTCTCGTCTCTCATTGGAGCCAGACCTGAAATTTGATCAGCTGTCAGGTGGACTTAAGCGACGAGTGATGCTGGCCCGGGCCCTGGTGCAGGAGCCAGACCTGCTGTTATTGGATGAACCCACCAACCATCTGGATATTGAGTCCATCGACTGGCTGGAGGAGTTTCTGAAAGGGTATGGCGGCACCCTGTTGTTCGTTACCCATGACCGGGTATTTATGCAAAAACTGGCTACGCGAATTATCGAGTTGGACCGTGGTCAGCTTACCGACTGGCCAGGAGATTACGCCAATTTTTTACGTCGCAAGGATGAGATGTTGCATGCGGAAGAGAAGGCCAATGAACGCTTTGACAAAAAACTGGCTCAGGAGGAGATATGGATACGACAGGGTATAAAGGCCCGGCGTACCCGCAATGAGGGTAGAGTGCGAGCTCTGAAGAAGATGCGGGAAGAGAGGAGCAGACGCCGGGAGCGGGAGTCTGTAGCAAGTATGTCCATGCAGGGTGCGGAGCTTTCCGGCAAGTTGGTGGTGGAAGTGGAAGATATAAGCTATGCCTGGGATGGTGAGTCGGTAATTAAAGGGTTTTCCACTACCATTCAGCGTGGTGACAAGGTAGGCATAATAGGCCCTAATGGTTCAGGTAAGACTACCTTGCTCAGCCTGTTGCTGGGGCGATTGCAGCCTCAGGATGGAACTGTGAATCTTGGCACTAAACTGGAGGTTGCATACTTTGATCAATTGCGTGGTGCATTGGTTGAGGAGCGATCGGTTCAGGACAACCTGGCAGACGGTAGTGATAAGGTTGAGATCAATGGTGTTACCAGACATGTCATAAGTTATCTCCAGGACTTTCTGTTTACCCCTGATCGGGCACGGCAACCGGTGAAGTCCCTCTCAGGTGGAGAAAGGAACCGCCTGCTGCTGGCTAAGCTGTTTTCCCGTCCCTTCAATATCCTGGTCATGGATGAGCCTACCAATGACCTGGATATGGAGACGCTGGAACTGCTGGAAGAGATGCTGCTGGAATTTGATGGCACACTGCTCCTGGTGAGTCATGACCGCAGTTTTCTAAATAATGTCGTCACCTGTACTCTGGTGTTCGAGGGTGGTGGCAGGATTGGTGAGTATGTGGGTGGCTATGATGACTGGGAGCGCCAACGAGTACCTGATATCGAACAAAAGAAATCTGTTTCCAAGCCTGCAGATCCAAAGGTCAAGCGGCAAAAATCCAAGCAAAACAAACTCAGCTACAAGGATCAGCGGGAGCTGGATGGGTTGCCGCAGAAGATCGAACAGTTGGATGCGGAGTTGGAAGAGCTGCAGGCAGAGATGTCTGATCCTGGGTTTTATCAAATGGATGGAACTGTTATTGCTCAGAAGACCAGTAGATTAGAGCAGTTGGAACAGGAGTTGGAGAGGTCGTATACACGTTGGGAGCTACTGGAATCAGGTAGTGGTAACTGATCCACTTTGAACAGCTTTGAGAAATCATACCGCAATAGTAAATCCTATCTTTTTTGTAATAAAAATCCGTATAACCAGCTGATACTGCTAGAAATTTAGCGCCTATAACCTAAATGAGGGATGTGGGTTGGATTAGTGTTGAGTACGCTTATACTAATAGTAGGTGTCTTCGAAGTCATCTATCGCAATCATAGAGTGCTTTTTGCTACTCTAACATGCATGATTCTGTGATCTGATGCTTTTTACGTAATGAGTTAATTTGGCATGAAAAAGACGATTAATTTACTAGCATTCTTGGCATTTATTCTGTCGACAGGAGCTAATGCGGCTTTTATCACTATTGGTACCAGCACTGGCGGCATCTATGATGTAGACACCAGTACCGGTGCGGCCACGCTTATTGCAAATGGCACCACCATGACTGACATTGCTAGAGATGCCAGTGGTGCTCTCTGGGGTGTTACTTTTGGAAATCTATACTCCATTGATACCAGCACTAATACATTCACGAATGTTGGTAGTCTAGGGATCAATAATATGAATGCCCTGACTTTCAATGGAAGTACACTTTATGGCGCTGGCTATGGCAGCGGTAACTTATACACTATCAATACATCTTCCGGTTCGGCAACCTCATTGGGAACTGGAAGTTATGCGTCAGCTGGTGACCTGGCCTTTGATGCAGGTGGGTCACTGTATCTGGCGGCAAATACTAGCCCGAATGATACTTTGGTTGAACTTGATCCTACCAACGGCAGTTCAACATTAATTGGTGGCATGGGTATTGATAACTCGTATGGCTTGGCCTTTGTGGATAGTGTGATGTATGGCGTTTCGTCGGCCGGTGGTCTTTACATTGTAAATACAAATACTGGTGCAACTACTTCTATTGGGCCTATTACAGGTATTAGTGGTGCTATTTATGGTGCAACAGTTTCAGCAATTCCTGTACCAGCTACGGTATGGCTATTTGCTTCAGGTTTGCTGGGATTGATCGGGTTCTCAAGAAAGCGCAGCTAGGAGTGCTGTTTATTTCAGTCATAAACTGTCGGTAGTGGTTCTCATCACTTTCCAACCCCTGTCCAGCACAGGGGTTTTGTTTGGATTAAATAAACCTGGTCAACCATCATTCCATACTCTGGCAACGGGGACAGAGATAGCAGGCCTGACTGCCAGCAGTTATCTTCAGGACTTTTTCGCCGCATCGGTAGCACTGCTCCCCAGCCCGCCTGAATACATGGAACCGATACTGTTCAAATTCCACACCCTTCTGGCGCATATCATTGGCCCGCTGCAACTCATTGGTGATTCCTGCTGTGGCATATGATTGTTGTGCCAGGCTCGGGATGATTTCAGCTAATAGTGTTAATTGATCAATATTACAGTCACATGGACGCATGGCAGGATGCAGGCCTGCGACAAACAGGATCTCACAGCGTAGATAGTTGCCCAGGCCGGCAAGAAATGACTGGTCAGTGAGTAGGTTCCCGAGTTGCCGTTTCCTAAAGTTATGGCTGGTCAGCCGTTCCAGTATCAGCATGATGCCAGTTGTACGCTCCTGTACGTCCGGGCCTAGCTTGGAGAGAAATGGATGCTGTTCTATCTCATTCTCATCCAGAACCTCAATCTCAGATGCGCTATAGAGCAGGGCGGACTGTTTTCGATTGTGGATGGCTAGGCGTAGCTGTCGCTTGGTGTTGGGGGATTCACCTGAATTGCATATATACCAGCGCCCGTATAGCTGATTATGGCTATAGATAGTAAGACCGTTCGCAAACCTGGTGAGCATGGCCTTGCCGTGGCTTGTGACTGATTTCACCAGTGTGTTGCTGAGCCTGGGTTCAAACTGTTTCAGATGCTCCAGGCCAAAGTAGACAGCAATGGTTTTTCTGCCACCAATAGCGGCATTCACTGCATCGGCTGCACGTCTTATCTCGGGTCCTTCGGGCATCTCGTAAGTCTAATAATTCAGTTTGGCAGGCTTCAGAGTAGGAAATATACCGCAATAACTACACAATAGTTATTGCCACGTAAGATTATTTCTTTCTCAGATTATCTGGTACATAATTCGCATTAAATCTATCCATTACAGAATGATACATGTGACCTTCAGATGGTCGCCGTCCCAGGTTGGTATATATGCAAGATCTATTGATATTGGTGGTTGATGATATGCGCTCCATGCGCGCCATTGTCAAAGGCGTGCTGCAGGGTATGGGTTTTGAGAAGCTTGTTGAAGCCAGTGATGGACATGAGGCCTTGGCTGTACTGCGTAGTAAGGATGTTGATTTGGTTATCAGTGATGTGGAGATGCCAAAGATGGATGGGATTGAGCTGCTGGATGAGGTAGATAAGGATGAAGATCTCAAATCTGTTCCATTCATTATGCTAACGGCTATGAATCAGCGTAGTAAGGTAGAAGAGATCATACAGCACAAGGTGTTTGATTTTGTCCTTAAACCCATCAATCCACAAATATTAGAGGAGCGGGTTCAAGCATTTTTAGACAGCAGGGAACAGGAAGAGATACCTGATCTGGATGCATAGTGATGCGCTCATCTCTTGGGTGATATTGAGCATTGGCCGCGGTCATAGTTTGGTTCAACCATTCGATGCAAAATATTGCTTAGTTGGTCGGCACCACCTATATAACTACCATCTATCCAGATCTGAGGTACGGTAATTGGGGTTGTAGGTCCTACAATAGGTTTTACCCTTCCCAGCATTTCATACAGATCCCGTTCACTGCGAATGACGTCGTGGAAGGTGTAATCCACTCCGGACTCCTCCAGGTAGCCTTTGGCACGAATGCAGTGTTGGCAGCTCTCCTTGCCATAGATATGATTACCCGCCAGTTTGGATGTTTTGGCGTAACTTTCTATGACAGACTGGGTCAACACTCCTCGATTCAGGGCTGCACCCTGGGAAATTACTGATCCATTTACCATGACAATAGGGGCGTGCCATCCTCCTTTCATCAGTGGCTTCCACCATTCACTTAACCAGTCATGTATATCCAAATGTACCTCTATTCCAGCTAGTTCATTGGCCAGGGTATCCTGGATGATGTCCAGGGTGAGGGCGCATTCACCACAGGGGATTTTCACCCGGAATGGTCCCCAGGCGCCAGCCCATCTGAAAACTGTTATTGATACCTTGTGTGACATGTTGTTTGTCATGTGGCTCTCTGGTTATTAGTTTGTCAGCCCGGCCTTCTTTAGTTTATTTGTCAATGCGCTTGGCAATAGTAGCCAGGGCCTTCTGGTAGACACCAGCGCTGTTCCACTCTTGGATTGCTGGGTAATTGGTTTGGCCCTCCTGGTAGCCTTGACCGCGCATCCAGCCAAAGGATGCTAGGAAGTTGGCTGTTGAAGCAAGTGCATCGGCTCGTGAGCGGATCAGATCACGGCGCCCATCGCCATCAAAGTCAACGGCAAATTTCAGATAGTTGGAGGCCAGGAACTGGGTTTGGCCAATCTCGCCAGCCCAGGCGCCAATCATCTGGTCAGAATGCATATCACCGTTTTGCACTATCTTGAGTGCAGCCAGAAGTTCCCTAGTGAAGAATGATGAGCGGCGACAGTCGTAGGCCAGAGTAGCTAGAGAGCGGATAGAATTCATATTGCCGGTATAGCGACCAAACGCAGACTCCATGCCCCAGATCGCCATAATAATGCCAGGGGGTACGCCATATTTTCTTTCAATCTGCTTTAACAGTTTGGCATTGGCTTTTTTAAGTTTACGGCCTTTTTTGACAATATAATTTGCTCCACGTTTTTTCATGAACTCATCAAATGTGAGTTTGAAACTTTTTTGGTTGCGATCAAGTCGTGTCACCCGACTGTTATAGGATATGCCATACAGGGCATCATCCAGTACCCGCTTGTCAATGCCTAGCTGCAGGGCCTCTTCCTTAAACGCCTGAAGCCATTTATTGAAGCCATTAGAGTTATTGCCACAGAGTTTACTGGATGTGTATGTCCTGGCCTCGACGCTTGCTGCAGGCATAATCAGGCTGATTATCATAGCCAGCACAATTGGAGTGATCAGTTTTTGCATAAAATCTCCCAAGACAAACTCTCTGGCAATAGCTGTTAGTTGGTATGAGTGAAGGCTATTAAGTATAGCACCATCGCAGGTATCGAAATGACAACAGTAAAGTACGAAATATGAGAGATTGCCAGGCTACATCAGGACAGATGAATTATGTGGAACCATTGTTATCTGGATGGTGTTCACAGCATACCTGATTGCGTCCGTTGCGTTTGGCACTGTAGACGGCGTTGTCAGCCAATTTTATCAGATGCTCTCTGGTCTCTATCTCTGGTGTACGAGTTGAGACTCCCAGACTGATACTGCCATTCCAGAATCCTCCTCCCACATTTACCTTCATCTCTGAAACTGATTTACGTGCCAACTCGGCTACATGCAAGGCTCCATTAATAGGTGTATTGTGGCAGATCACCATAAACTCATCCCCGCCCATACGACAGACAAGATCATCGGTTCTGAATGTATTCACCAATTGATTGGAGAGGGCTCGCAGTACTTCATCACCAGCATCATGGCCATGATTGTCATTTATCTCTTTGAAATCATCAGCGTCTATTATGATCAGGGACAGGGGGACGTCATTTGTGGTTGAAAACTGCCAGGCCTTGTCCAGGCTTTGCATGGCGTGGCGACGGTTAGGAAGCTTTGTCAACAGGTCGGTCAAGGCCATCTGTTCCAGATGCAGATTGGCTTGAACCAACTCTTGGGTACGTTCCTCAACTTTCTGCTCTAGGGTCTGATTTAACGTGGTCAAAGCCCGATTACGTTCTGATACCTGTTGGAACAGGCCATTCAGTGCAACCAGAAGTGGCTTGGCTGCACTGTCCTGTTGCATTTCTATGGTGTAGTAGGCATCTGCTGCACTCATACCATCATTGATGAAGCTGATCTGTTTGGCCATGGACTGGTCTATGCCCAATATATGGTAGGCCAGCCAATAGATGAGGAATTCCAACAGGGATGTTGCACTCTCTGGCTTGTCTGGGGATAGTTGAGAGTACATCGTGCTGATGTCATGAATAAATTTGTGATGCTCTTTGCAGTGTTGACTAATGTGGCGCTGGTCAATCATGGCCTGGTGCATCATTCTTTCTTCATTATGGAAGTGATACTTGGCATAGTCAGCCAGCTCATTCAGGATACGGTCGATTCCTGCCTTGGGAACTGATTTTCCGCTTGAAATCAATTCGCCAAAGCTATTGATCATGTCGACCAGTGTCTTATGTTGGTCGTCCACGCTTACCAGACCAGTTATAAAATGTTGATCCCAGACAAATGGTTTCATGTTCGCGCCTGTGAAAGTTCCCTGTTTCTAGTCAGTCACGGTTGTGCTGGCTCTTTCTTACTATTTTAGTAGGTAATTTGCAATATGTAGTTCAGGTCAACCATCTGTTGGGACAACCCCTCCATACCTGACTCCTGTCAGCCAGGCCATATCCCGGTTGAAGGTGGTGAGGTCATGTAGATTGAAGTCGCGCAGATGATGGTGGCCACAGGCCCGAGCCAGCACTACCATCAACTCGGTAGCTGCCTCAAGGAAACGCGCCAGGCGTTGCGCGGCCTCTTCTATCTGCAGGCGCCTCCTCAACTCATCCTTCTGGGTGGCAATACCTACTGGGCAGTTGTTGGTGTGACAGGCGCGCATACCAAGGCAGCCTATAGCCTGGAGGGCGGAGTTGGATAAGGCCACTCCATCTGCACCTAGTGCCATGGCCTTGGTAAAGTCGGCCGGGGTTCTCAGTCCACCAGTGGCAATGAGAGTCACCTGTTTCTGTCCGCAGTTATCCAGATGGCGACGTGCCCGGGCAATGGCAGGAATGGTGGGAACAGAGATGTTGTCACGGAAGATAAGGGGTGCGGCTCCAGTGCCTCCACCCCGTCCATCCAGAATGATGTAGTCCACACCAACCTCAAGGGCAGCATCTATATCCTGTTCGATGTGTTGGGCGGACAGTTTGAAACCCACTGGGATGCCACCAGTCTGTTCGCGTACCTGTGAAGCAAAATCATGGAACTGACTGAGATCGTCCCACTCTGGAAAGCGGGCCGGGGAAACCGCATCCTGGCCTGGTTGTAGTCCGCGTACCTGGGCTATCTTGTCTTTGACTTTACTGCCTGGAAGGTGACCGCCGGTGCCGGTCTTGGCGCCTTGGCCACCCTTAAAGTGGAAGGCCTGACACTGCTTGACTTTATCCCAACCAAAACCGAAACGGGCCGAGGCCAGTTCATAGAAGTAGCGACTGTTCGCGGCCTGTTCCTCAGGCAGCATGCCACCCTCACCAGAGCAGATGCCGGTACCAGCCAGTTCTGCTCCCCGGGCCATGGCTATCTTGGCCTCTTCTGACAGGGCGCCAAAACTCATGTCTGATACAAACAGTGGCAGTTTCAGGCTTAAGGGTTTTTTAGCATTAGGGCCTATCACCAGGTCTGTGCCTACTGCGGCAGAATCAAGCAGAGGCATCTTGGCCAGTTGTGCCACCACGAACTGCAGATCATCCCATTTGGGCAGGGCATTGCGGCTTACGCCCATGGCACCCATCGGGCCATGGGATCCGGTTTTTTCCAGACCGCTACCGGCAAGTTGGCGTATCAGACTCACATATGGTTCATCTGGTGTTCCTACCGGATCCTGGTAGATACCCTGATAGGCAGAGCGGTTGTAGGGCTGCGGATGTGATTTCTCCCATTCCAGGATTTCATCCTCATCCACCAGTACCTCACCATTTTCGACCCAGGTAGAAAACTTGGGCAGGGTTTCGCTATTGTTGTACTCACTGACACCGGTATCAACCCGGTAATCCCAGTTATGCAGGCCGCAGATGATGTTGTTGCCATCCACAAAACCGTCCGACATCAGCGCGCCACGGTGGGCACAACGGCCATACAGCACAGAGACACTGTCGTCATATCGGATAATAACCAGGTCAACACTGGAAACCAGGGCGTGGGTTGGTATGCGATCCTGTAATTGGTCCCACTTGGCAATCACGATTTTATTCATATTGTTCTTCCATAAAACTGCAGGTTGTCGGTAAATTGCTAGTCTGTATTTACAGCATAGTATGGATATAGATGCCAGGTTTGCAGCTTTGCTCAGGCAAGTGAGAGCAGGGCGCCTACCAGGAGATCAGGGTCGTAATAGGGTGCACTATGCTGGGTGATGAGCGTGGTGTCGATGAGTTGTATGCCGAGTTCATCCATGAGGGCCTGAGATACTGTGGAGGGGTAGTTTCCATTACGGCTATCAATAAGTACGTAATTGAGCAGTTTACTGTTGGAGCAATCCATGCCTGCATCCTGCTTCAGATGCTGCAGCAAGGTCTCGATGGAGTTGTCTATGGAAATGCCGAACTGCTCCGGATCATGTCCCAAACAGGGAATAAACACCTTCGGTACCTGGTTGCCAGCGATGGCGCGACCCACACCCTGTGGTAGCAGATTGGCAATCAGGCTGGAGTAGAAGCTGCCTGGAGGGAAACAGATAAGATCCGCCTGCTCTATCAGCTTGCGGTTTTTTTTACTTATCTTTGGATGTGCTGGAATCAGTTGGTTGGCATTACTGGAGAGGCTGATTTTTTTTATCGGAGACTGTATTTGTGCCACCTCTTTGCCGGTCAAGCGGTGCTGACCAAACACCTGGCTCCCATCTTCCAGTTCTGCCACCAGGTGCAGATCCTCACTGATGGTGGTTCTAACTATCCCTTTTGCTGCTACCAGTTTGGAAAATAGAAAGGTAACCTGTTCCAGTTCCCGGTTGTTATTCAGATAGCCACCAGCCAGGACCAGATTTCCGATACTGGCTCCGCGCAGATCAAAACTCTTGGGCATAGATGTATGGAAGTGTTCCAGCTGGGTGCAGATCAGGTGCCGCATGGGATCTGGTATGGATTCAACTAAGGGGTTGCTGCCATTAATCATAGAGGTGAGTTCATCCATTAGCTCACCATTATGTCTATCTGTCGGTAGACGATATGTAAACAGCCTGTATACCTGTGGATGACCGTTTATGTTCTCATCGGCAAGACTGACCAGGCGGCTGCGCAAATCTCCCACTGATGGCATGGAGAAGGCTTGGCGTAGCTCAGCTGAGCTGCCACCAGAGTCGAAGGGAGTAACCATATGGATGGAGTTGTGGCTGTATTGTTTCAGGGTGCGACTGATCTCCCTGAGAGCAGATCCACCGCTGAAAAATAGTATAGAAGGCCCCAATTCCGGTGTCTTACGACAGTTTTCCAGAAACACCGGGTTGAGCAGTTCTGCTGTGTGGTTAGTTATCATCTTGCTGGTTCATGCCACAGACATTCGTGTGGTCTGTTCTTGTCTATATTATTATTCCATTACTACCCTATGGTAAAGAGCGGTGTGAGAAGCAAGGGAGCCTCTGATTAATTCCATCCTTAGGTTCGCAAAGACAATACATCCATGTATTTGCTCCTCCATGATGGCCGAGAGGCTGTCTTTGCGTCTTGAGATGCAAGGCGGCTTGTACAACTAATGGCCTTAGTCCTGAGTAAGCAAGCCAACATAGCAGATCTGGCGCAAAGGCGCGTCCCGAAAGGGTTTGCGCCAAATGGCGCGCTCGCTGTGTTGTGGCGCTTGCCGTATAGCTATGGCATGCGGCCTGCGCACTACGCCTTGCGATCATCGCCATTTGGACACAAACTCGGCTTATCAGCGAATTAATTAGAGGCTCCCAAGATGAAATGTGAATTAATGTTGTTGCGCCATGGAAAGTCAGATTGGTCCACCTCTGATGGTGATTTTGAGCGGCCTCTGAATAAGCGTGGTAAGCGTAGTGCCAAGCTGGTGGGTGCCTGGCTTGCGGAGCAGGGTATGGAACCTGAATTGATTATTACCTCTCCAGCGAAACGGGCCCGCAGTACTGCACGTAGGGCGGCACTTAACATGAATCTTGGGCAGGATGCGATTATCAGGGATGAGCGTATCTATGCTGCTGATGTGAGCGATCTGTTACAGGTTATCAGGGAGTGCCCGGCCTCTGTGGGAAGGATTATGTTGGTGGGGCATAACCCAGGGTTTGAAGACCTGGTGGAGTATCTGGCTGATAACACTGTGGAGATTCCAGAGGATGGCAAACTTATGCCAACAGCGACTCTGGCACAACTGACCATGATTGGAGACTGGAGTGACGCAGGCGCCGGCTCTGCGCACCTGGAGGCCATAACCAGGCCCTCCGCGATGCAGTAGTCGGAGTGGCCAGGGTAGAGCTGTTACTTCAGCTCTTCCACTGGCAGGGGTTTGTGGAACCTGGTTTGGAACTCCTGCAGCAGGCAGCGGACTGCAATTCTGTCACCCTGTAGCATGGCTGTTTTATAAAACTGTTGCCACTCCGTAACCGAGTCACTGCCTGGCATAACAATGTCAGCACAAAGATCCTGTTTTTTCTTCCTGGCCGGTGCCCGCAGCATAGTTTCTGGTACCGCCTGTAGATCAAATCTCTTACGCTGCTTCTGCTGTTTCAGCTCCTGTTCAATCCGATTATCAATGCTTGGCGCTGACTGCGTACGGCTACTACCAAATGACTGTATCTTGCCAGCATCAGGTGCCACTGCCTCAGCCGGTGCGGCGGGGCTGCGATATATCTCTACTGCAGGTGCCGGCTCCAGCTTGGGCTTGGACTTTTTGAGTGGAGCAATATCCATCATATCCGGCGCAATGGTTGATGGCCTGGTTTGGGTTGGGGCCCCGGGCGGAACAGGCGACTTTGCATTATCTTTCTCATCTACTGGAGATGCGGCTTTCTCTTGCAGCTCTTTTTCCTCTGTGGGAGCCATCACCCTTCCTTCTGTCTTGCTAGGAACCGGGCTCATTACAGACTCTTCCAATGGCTGCTGCTCCAGTACCTTCAGTACCAGGCTGAGGCTCAATACCAGGACCGCAGCGGTGGCCAGAGATGGCCAGATAAAGCGTTGTTTGCGTTTGGGAACTGCCTCCCGAGCTGCCTGGATAATCTGACGGTCAAGATCTGCAGATGGTTCGGCCTGGTTTCCTTGCTTATAAAGTCTGGAGATGCGCTCGTCGTGCAGGTCGTGGTTATCAGTCATCGCACCCCTCCAGTCCGTCTCTTAATCTACGCAGGGCGTAACGCAGGCGGCTTTTGACGGTTTCGTATCCGGTTCCAGTGACTTCTGCAATCTGCTCCAGAGTGAGACCGGCCTCTTCCTTGAGGAGGAAGGCGCTGCGTTGGGATTCGCTCAGGCCAGCCAGGAGCTGGAACAGCCGCTCCACACATTCACGTATCAGCATGATGGCATCCGGCCATGGCCGGTCCAGGGGGATGACTGACTCGTCTTCAATCTGGGTATGATTTTCCCGCCCGGCACGCCAGTAGTCGATAATTCGGTTATGGGCAATACGATAGAGCCAGGGTTGAAATCTGGTACCGGGTTGCCACTGCTCACGGGCACGGATGATCCGCATCCAGATATCCTGATACAGCTCTTCGGCCACGGCATGGTTACGGCACTGGCGCTCCACATAGCGGAACAGAGGCCCACGGTGTCTGGCATACAGGGAGTCAAAGGCCTCAGTATCACCAGTACGATACCTGGTCATAAGCTGTTCGTCCGAGATGTCACTCATGCTTCTGGCCGCGGTTGTTAATAGATTGAGATACATCAGGTTAACGCCTGGGTTTCACCTTGTCGATATTGCCCGCTACAGAGCATAGAGCGGGCCATATCTACTGTAACGAACGATCCCGGGTGATAGGGTTAAATATGCTTGCTCGAGGCCTGATGCTCCTTGATTCCCTTGGGAGCGCTCTATATCATGCGCCTAGATCTCTATATTCAGTCCCTGACGTCGATCAGGTTTCTGGATTTCCCGCACTATCAGGCAGTTATACGACGGCTAATTTTCCCAAACGATTCATCTGGATACTCAATTGATGCAAACACCTGAACTGTTATCCCCGGCTGGGACTATCAAGAATATGCGGTATGCCTTCGCCTATGGGGCAGATGCGGTGTATGCAGGGATGCCCCGCTATAGTCTGCGGGTGCGTAACAATGACTTCATGGGTGAGAATCTGCGCCTGGGAATAGATGAGGCCCATGCCCTGGGAAAGAAGTTTTTCCTCACCTGTAACCTGATGCCCCATGGTGCCAAGCTTAAGACCTTCATGCGGGATATGGAGCCGGTGGTGGCCCTGGGTCCTGACGCCCTGATCCTGTCGGATCCGGGACTTATTATGCTGGCGCGGGAACGATGGCCGGATATGCCGCTGCACCTTTCAGTGCAGGCCAATACGGTAAATGCAGCCAGCGTGAAGTTCTGGCAACAGATTGGCCTCAGTCGCATTATCCTGTCCCGGGAGCTGTCCTTGGATGAGATCGCAGAGATTCGCCAGGAATGCCCGGATATGGAGCTGGAGGTGTTTATCCACGGCGCCTTGTGTATCGCCTACTCGGGGCGTTGTCTGTTATCGGGCTACTTCAATCACCGTGATGCCAACCAGGGTTCCTGTACTAATTCCTGCCGTTGGGAGTACAAACTTGAGTCGGGTGAAGGTGAGAATTTTCTAGCCGGGATGTCTCAATCCGGCCAGGAACGCCATCCGGAGGCAGATAAGGTATATCTGCTGGAAGAGCGGGAGCGACCAGGTGAGTTGATGCCTATCTTCGAGGATGAGAATGGCACCTATATTATGAACTCCCGCGACCTGCGGGCGGTGGAACATGTAACGCGCCTGACCGAGATCGGTGTGGATAGCTTCAAGATTGAGGGTCGTACTAAATCGCACTACTATACGGCCCGCACCACCCAGACCTATCGCCAGGCCATAGATGATGCGGTAGCAGGACGGCCGTTTGAGCCCAAGCTGATGATGGACCTGGAGGGTCTGGCGAATCGTGGTTATACCGATGGCTTTTATCAACGCCACCCAAGCCAGGAGTTGCAGAACTATCGTCAGAACAGCTCTGAAAGCTCCCGTGAGATCTTCGTGGGCGAAGTGCTGGAGCAAAATGCCGATACTGGTGTTGCACTGATAGATGTAAAGAACAAGTTTGCCACTGGCGATGAGCTGCACTTGCTTACTCCCGCAGGAAACAACAGTTTCCGGCTGGAGCAGATGGAGGATACCAAGGGTAACAGCATGCAGGAGGTGCCGGGTGGTGGTTATCAGGTGCGGATAAAACTGCCATCTACCAGTAGTGACATGGGTCTGATAACCAGGACTTTGGCTTAAGTAGAATATTACTCGCGTAGAGACGCAAAGGACACCAAGTAATATTTTTGCTTAATTAGGACCGTAGGCCAGAATAAGCGATAGCGTTTCTGGCGCTTGGCAGGAGGCTGTTGTTTTTAACAGGTTGTGCCGGGAACGCTATGCTTATCCCGGCCTACTTGTCTAAATCATTCCTCGCGCTGAGACGCAGAGGTCGCAAAGAAAATTGATCTGATTTTTGGAGTATTTGTTAATGACAATTATGAGAAGTTTATTTGTGGGATTGCTGCTGTTTCTCCTTGCCGGCTGCGGCGAGATGGGGAGTGAAGAGGATCTGAATCTCACCAGTTTCCTGGAGGTGTTGAAGGGGCAGGGGGTGAGTGGTGATCTGTTGATACATGGCCCCATAAATGACGACATGGTTTATGTGGCTGAGTATGCCATCTCCAAGTACACCAGCACCCGTATCATCTCCATCTTCAAGTGCAAAAACGAGGAGGGGTGTGAGCGCAACCTGCAGGACTCCTTAAAGAACGACAAGCTCTCCGGTCAGGCCAGAAACGGGCGTTACATGATGGTGGCTACCTTCTACCCAGCAGAGGAAGAGGCTGTGGCTAAGATCAAAAAGCTGTTTCTGGACCACAAGTTCGAGTAAAGACATGATATTTAGTCTGCGCACATGGATATTGGGATTATCTCTTTTGGGATTGACAGCATGCTCAGGGGGTGGCTCGGATGAACCCTGGAGTAAGCGCAAGGCCAGCTTTGAACAGGCGGCCGAGATTGCTAAGCCTCTGATTGCCGCAATCAACAGCTATTTTCAGGAGACCGGCAAGCCACCCCTATTCCTGAAAGACATTACTCCCAAATATATCCCGCAGATTCCTGCCACTGGTGTAAAAGAGTGTCCGGATTTTGATTATCGTGCCTTTGCCAACCGTGCATTGCATATAGTGTGGTATGACCTTGGTTCACGTCAGGGGCGCCCCATGAAGAAACCGGCAAAATTCTCCGATGGTAATCAGGAGCACGCTATTTTGGTTCTGGCTCTGAATTCTGACTCCAAGATTGTCAGTGCCAAGATTGATCGTCTGCCCAAGGATCTGGAAGGGATGGAGTTTAATGCCGCTAAATGGAAGCTGAATGATAACCGCATGTTGATGTCCCTCAAGCTGGCCGATACCTACCGGTTGGATGGCATGCCCAGGGAGGTGTTTCAGAATCTTCTGGGATACCCTGATGGGGAAAGAGCGTTGGAGAATGTGCCATGGGAATTGCGCATCAACTGTTCCACCGGTTTTCTTAACCGTGATGTGTTCTTCTACTGGCCACTGCAGAAGTATCCGCCCCAGATCTACAGCGGTGACGTGGAACTGGTGGCAGACTGGGCCTATGTGCACGATTAGAGATCATGTTTAGAAGAATGATAAAACCGCTCCAGATTCTTACTCTCCTGTTGTTCTTAGGCTGCTTTAGTCTGTTTGGGTATGCGGCACCTGATGCGTCCACATCAAAGCAGGTTGATCTGAATCAGCCTCAGGCGGTGCAACAGGCACTTTATGAGCAGCTCAAGGAGTGGTACCGGGTTCCGAATCGTGTGGGTGGCCTCTCCAAGAGTGGTGTGGACTGCTCTGGTTTTACTCTGCTTACCTTCAGAGAATATTTTGGTATTGAGTTGCCGCGCAGTACCATACGGCAAGCCCAGGTGGGGATGGACATTGGCCGGCATGAACTGAAGCCGGGTGATCTGGTGTTCTTCCGGACCGGGTTCGTACAGCGGCATGTGGGAATGTATACCGGTGCCGGCAAGTTTATCCATGCATCCACCAGTCGCGGTGTAACGGAGTCACGCATGGATAATCCCTACTGGACCAGAAGTTACTGGAAGTCAGTACGGGTGCGATTGTGAACGGATTTATACTGGACTCCAGATTGGCATCCGATTGCCATCAGCTGGGGCGAGTGGATAACAGCCTGCTGCTGCTCATGGACAACTCCCTGGTACCCTGGCTGATATTGGTGCCGATGCTGGATGTTACAGAATTCCATGAGTTGGAGCATGATGTCCAGCTGCAACTGCTGGAGCAGATTAATCTCCTCTCCGCTTATCTGAAACATGAGTTTGCCCTGGACAAGATCAATGTGGCCGCCATCGGTAACATCGTGCGCCAGATGCATATCCATGTGGTGGGTCGCAGCGAGCAGGACTTCTGCTGGCCTAATGTGGTCTGGGGTGCGGAAGGGCGCAAAGCATACACTGAGCAGGAAGTAGGTGATATTTCCAGTTCTCTAATCAACCGGCTGGGTGATAGGTTCATTCCATATCCTCAAGGCTGATTCAACTCCCATAGGCTCCTTTTTCAGCAGCCTCGAAGTCTGTATACAGACTTACCACTGCCACCGTTTCTGGGTGTAAACCTGCTTTTCACTTTTCTGTGAAAGCGCAAAACTACCTCCCGGCCCCATGCCAGAAAATCTATAGCGTTATTTCATAACAGCCTGTAAAGCAATAAGAAAATTCATCTGGCATGGTTGCTGCAAAAGGCCTCTCTCGAATAAGTACATAAAAAATGTACAGCCTCAAACAGCAACTGGAGGATGAGAGATGGCGCAGAGTGAATTTGATTTTTCAGGTCTTGAGAAGCGGCTGGGGGTATCCCGCAGAACGTTTCTGAAGTTCTGTACCGGTGTGGCAGCCTCCCTGGGCCTGCCGTCCGGAGCGGCCATGGCCATGGCCAAGGCGGTGGCGGATCCCAAGAAGAGGCCGCCGGTCATCTGGCTGCATGGTCAGGAGTGTACCGGCCCCACCGAGGCCCTGCTGCGTTCTGAACAACCCAGCCTGGAACACCTGATCCTGGATCTCATCTCCCTGGACTATCACCAGACCCTGGATGCAGGTGCCGGCCATCAGGTGGAGGATCTGAAGAAGCAGGCCATGAAAGAGAATAAGGGTAAGTACCTGCTGGTGGTGGAGGGTGCCATCCCCCTGGCCCAGGACGGTATCTTCTGCAAGATCGGTGGTGAGACCATGACCCACATCACCCAGGAGGCAGCCGAGCATGCTGCCGCCATCGTTGCCTATGGCTCTTGTGCCAGTTGGGGTGGGGTACAGTCTGCTGCTCCCAATCCTACCGGTGCCGTGGGTGCTCCTCAGTTCCTGAAAGATAAGACTGTGGTCACCATTCCGGGTTGTCCTCCTAACCCTGCCAACTTTATCGGCACCGTTCTTTATTTTGTAACCTACGGCAAGTTGCCACCAATTGATGAGAAAGGGCGTCCCAAGTGGGCCTATGGCCGCCTGATCCACGAGAACTGTTACCGTCGTCCCCACTTCGATGCCGGGCGTTTCGCCAAGGAGTTCGGGGATGAGGGTCACCGTAAGGGTTGGTGTCTGTACAAGCTGGGTTGTAAGGGTCCGGAGACCTATAACAACTGCCCAAGCCTGGAATACAACAACGTGGGAGGTGGTGTCTGGCCGGTAGGTGTCGGTCATCCCTGCTTTGGTTGTTCTGAGCACGGTGTTGGTTTCAACAAACCCCTGTTCAGCCTGGCGGATGTGAAGACCCATACTGCTCCAAATACTTTCCCTGCCATTGAAGATCGTCAGGACAGCAGCGGCATTACAGCAGGTGCTGCGGCCCTGGCCGGTGCAGCAGTTGGTGTTGCCGTAGGTGCAACCGCCGCTGGTGCCAAGAAGCTGGATCAGAAAGAAAAAGATCAGGGCTGAAGGGGGCGTTATGAAACGTAGAGATTTTCTTAAGGCCACCATAGGCGGGACAGCGGCACTTGCTACTGCTGGCGCTGCCCAGGCGCGGCCTAATCTGGAGCCGGCCGAGGAAGCCGTAGGTATGCTGTATGACTCTACCCTGTGTGTGGGATGCAAGGCCTGCGTCTCAATGTGCAAGGAAGTCAACGACATGCCTCCGGTGATCGAGAACGGCGAGCAGGCATATGACTCGGCGCGCGATCTTTCCGGTGACACCCTGAATGTAATCAAGGTGTACAAGGATGGCACTGCCGCGGTTAAAGATGCCGAGGTTGATGGTTTCGCATTCGAGAAACGCAGCTGTATGCACTGTGTGGATCCGGGTTGTGTATCTGCCTGTCCGGTTACCGCCATGCGCCGTCATCCACTGACCGGTATCGTCACTCATCATGCAGATGCATGTATTGGTTGCCGTACCTGTATGGTCGCATGTCCGTACAACGTGCCGCAGTTTGAGTTCAACAAGCTGTTCGGTCAGATCCAGAAGTGCCAGATGTGTAACCAGAAGGGTGTAGAGCGTATCGATAACGGCCAGATTACCGGTTGTGCCGAGGCCTGTCCTACCGGTGCCACCCTGTTTGGTCCCCGCAAGCTGCTTATGGCAGAGGCCAAGAAGCGTATGGCCCTTAAGCCGGGTGAGACCTACAACTATCCGCGTGGTGATATCAGCAAGCCTGAGAGTTACCACGAGAAAGCGGTGCCGGAATACCAGGATCACATCTGGGGTGAGAAAGAGGCTGGTGGCACCAACGTGCTGCATATCTCTTCCATACCTTTCGACAAGCTGGGTATGCCGCCTCTGGAAGAGCGTTCTGCTTCCTCCATTGCCGAGTCGGTTCAGCACTCCGTATACAACATGATGGCCCTGCCGGCACTTGCTCTTGCAGGCCTGACCTATGTCGTACGTCGCAATACCGATGACGAAGATGAAGGAGGTGAATCATGAGTGCGCATCAGGCGTTAGGTGGACGCATCATCACCAAACCTTTTATTGTGCTGTTTGCCATCTGGGTCATAGGCAGCCTGTTTGGTGTTCAACGTTTCTTTGTAGATGGTATGGGTGCGGTCAGTAACCTCAACGGCGGTTTTACCTGTGGTATCTGG
>JANQEV010000014.1 GCA_028278145.1 Chromatiales bacterium
CTCATAACAAGTCGGTTAAGTTACTCCGGGCCTACGGCCCTGCGCGGGACGTCTGGTTACACCAGACGCCCCTTACCTAAACGTTAGGGGTGAAAGATGCCAAACGGAAATCCAGATTATTTGGAAGATGAGTTTGCAGACTACGAGGCATATTTTTCTCCTATTTCAGAGGCCTTGCAGGTTTTTGCCATTAAACACAATCTGCTAGTTGAAAAGTACTATCATGAGGCGCCTGTATGGAGTCTATGCTTTTGTCATCCTGAAGGTGGTAGTGCCAAGTTGGATGTGTCACGAGGCAATGATGAATTTGTAGAATTGAGGCCGGTATGGTGGATTGATGAATATGAATCATTTTGCCGGAACTTAAAGTGGGGAGAGAAAGAAAGAATTTCTAGAGAAAACACAGTCCTAACTAAGCGGCTTAATAGTGCACTAAGAGCTGTTCTCAATTGGAATATTGGTGAATGGTCAGATGTTGCAAAGGGCTATGAACAAATATGGGGCAGGTATAGTGCGGAAGAATTTGAAGCTATGTCACCGAGTTGGCCAACACCGAAGCTATGAGCAAAAGCACCCCTAACAAGTCAGTCAAGTTACTCCGGGCCTTTGGCCCTGCGCGGGACGCCTGGCTACGCCAGCCGCCCCTTACCTAAAACGTTATCTGTTCTAAATAGACCATAGGAAATAAATCTATGTATCTAAATCCCGAAGATCGAGTTAAAGAAATAGATAAAGAATTCATTAAAGTGCAAATATTTGAAGCACCTGGCACGATAATGCTCGGTTTGGGGCTGTATGGGAAATTCGGTGCTGACGGTAATGCATTTCATCCATTCCTTAATGACCCAACAAATATCAATATACTACTTATACTTGGTGCCGTGATCATGGCTTGGGGAGGGTACAAATCGTTTACTCTGCTCCGTGAAAAAGCAAGTCTAAAAAAGAAACATGGCATATAACATGTCGCTCTAGTAAGAGCTACAAAATGATGAAATTAGCCGCAATACTTTGCTTCACTCTCCTCGCTCTAGCCGCACGTGCGGAGTCCATCTCATACGAGATTTACAGCTTCATGGATGGTGCTGAAGGCAAGCTGCTAGCACAAGGCACTAAGAATTATTCGCTATCCGATATTAAAGTGATCGAAAATGAATATAAGGGAGAGGTTCATTGGTCCAAATACTTGGAGCTAGAAGATGGCTTTAAAGTTGGCTCAAGTATTTATAGAGAGCCACAAATCACTGGTTTTGGCTTGTGGGCTAAGCAAAGCCCCTGCGGTTTTAGTTGGGAATGGTTCAGGGCTTCTGGTGCTGGATCGTTTAGGAAGCTTCAGGAAGGTGGCGCGGTTTCTGTGGTATTTCATGATGCAAACGGCTTAAAAGAGATCGTTGCTGTTCACTTTGATACAGATATTTCGTTGAGGCTTAATGAAACATGGAAGGAAGTTGGAGGGATAACACACCGCATCCTTGTTAAGAAGGGCAGTGTTTTAAAGTTCAGCCCAAACAAGGCCATCCAACAGACAGTGGCTCTTGCGCGCCCATGCCGCTGATCGCAAACGATAATAAAGATTGCGTTACATGCTGAGTTAGGTCGAATGAATAAATGAAAGACCAAGAAATCATAGAATGGTTACTTGAAGGTGATGTCTCAATACAATATCAAGTCCACCTGGGTTTGTTGGGAGTTGACCGCAAGGATCTTCAGCTCAGGATAGCCCAAGAGGGTTGGGGGAGAGAATTCTTATCTAAACGACACGCAAACGGCCATTGGGGAGACAGGTTTTATCAACCAAAATGGATTTCCACCCATTACACGTTGCTTGACCTTCGAAACTTGAATCTCAGCCCTGATAACGAAGTTGTACAAGAGACAATCGACCTGGTGCTCGATGCCGGAAAAGCGCAAGACGGAGGCATTCCTTTGGGACCTTCCACATCGATCCATAGCGATGTATGCGTCAATGGCATGTTTTTAAACTATGCCTCGTACTTTAAAACTGCCGAAACAAAACTGCACTCCATAGTTGATAGTATCCTGAGCGAGATCATGCCGGATGGTGGTTTCAATTGCGTAACCACGAGAAACGGTGCGAAACACAGTTCCTTGCATTCTACTATCTCTGTCCTTGAGGGATTAACTGAGTTTCAAAAGTCTGGGTACACTTATAGAGTGAATGATGTTCAAAGCGCAAAAGAAAGTGCTGAGGAATTTATTCTGCAACACAGATTGTTTCTGTCTGACCGAACCGGAAATATCATCAATAAGAATTTTTTGAAACTGTCCTACCCCGGCAGGTGGAAATACGACATTCTCCGTGCATTAGACTATTTTCAATATGTTGGAAGAAAATGGGATAAGAGGATGGCGGAAGCAGTTGAAGTGATTCAAAAGAAGAGAAAGAAGAACGGAGCTTGGAACATGCAGGTGGCACATCCCGGACAGTTGCACTTTGTGATGGAAAAAGCCGGTGTTCCCAGTAGATGGAATACTTTGAGGGCTCTAAGAGTAATCGAGCATTTTAAAAAGGATAGCAGCGCTCATCTCTGATTCTAAAAGAGTGATGTTTCACATAACTGGAAATGTTCACCGGATACTAATCGCACCGATGATCTAGTTGTTAGCTGTTGGCTTTGTTCCGCCTGGAGAAGCTGATTAGACCTATAAGACCGGAGCCAAAGAGCCAGACTGCAGCAGGGATGGGTATCGCTGAGATACGAATATCATATAGTGCAGCTTTTTTTGGATTTAAGGCTCCTCCGTCAATTCTCAGCATATATGTACCGGCCAGGGCAGAGAATATCAGTGAGGGACCACTGGTGACGTCAGTAGTAAAAGTCTTACTTTCACTCCCTGTAGGAGAGGAAAAGAGTGTAAATACAGACTGATTGCCAGCAGAGTTGTGGTCAACAAAACCGGATTCACTAACAAAAGCACCTTGACTACCGGCATCATCAAGGAAATATCCACCAAAAATAAAATCTATTCTGAAGGCAGAAGATGATTTGAATTCGAAATTATCCTCTTTGGAAACAATGCGCCCGTGCAGATTAATGGTGTCATACTCAGAAGCACCAAAGCCCAGGTCAACCAGGTTATAGATTCCACCGTTGTTTGGCGCATCACCAGAAAGATTGTAATCGGTACCAAAAACCTCTGGGCGAGCCCCTTCGGTATAAGTATAGGTTGCGGCAAAAACGGACGAGCTAAGTAGCACCGCTACTGCTAAAAAAAGCGATTTATACATATTCATCCGAAAACTCCAATAATAATACCCAGTTACCAACACTCTATTTGAAGTATATATGTAAACAGGGTGTTATACCTCACCCAAATGGGGTAATAAAAGGGAGAAAATAGGAATTATGTTCATGGGGATAATTCACGTGAACAGGGAAGTTCATGTATAGCCAGTCCCTCTGAACCCCCAAATAGTTGATGGTCGTTTACATTGGTCTATTTGGAGAGGGGTTGAACTGTTGGTTGGTGTGGGGGTCAAACTTGAATCTCACTCTGTGATTAATAAAAAAAGGTGTTGTCATGTTTATGCTACGTATTCTGCTCGGACTTCTTATGCTGTGTTTCCTTGCTGTGGCGCAGGCGGCCCAACCTCTGGTTGATGCTAGTTGGCTGTTATCAAACTTAAAAAATCCCGGAGTTGTGGTATTGGATCTGCAACCGCAGAAAATATATAGCCAGTACCATGTGCCTGGTGCAGTGAATAGCAATTATGCCCACTGGCGCAGACCAAATAGCAAGGGAGTTCCCAAGATGATGCCACCCGTTGCAGCATTGGAACAACTCATTGGTGGATTAGGAATAGATAATAACAGTCATGTGGTACTGGTGGTTACCGGACGTGGAGTGGGTGAGTTGGCTTCAGCCACCCGGGTCTACTGGACCTTCAAGGCCCTGGGGCATGAGAAGGTGTCCATTCTGAATGGTGGACTTATTGCCTATGCCAACAACCGTAGTAATCCTATGGAGAATGGAGTTAACCGGCCACAACCACGTACATTCAAGGCCAAGTTGAATCCTGAGTTTCTGGTCACTGCAAGTGAGGTAAAGAGTTCACTGGAGAAGGGAGTGGCCATTGTAGACAGTCGCAGTGTGGCAGAGCATCTGGGCCTGATTGGAGGTGGCGGCAAGGAGCGCGCTGGCACCATTCCCGGGTCTATCAATCTTCCCTATGACTGGCTTACCATCAACGGAAGTGCACATTTTCATACCAAGGAAAACCTGAAACGGATCATGCAAACCAGAGGTGTGCCCCTGGATGGTGAGCAGATCTCATACTGTCATACCGGGCACCGTACCTCTCTGTCCTGGTTCGTATCCCATGAGCTGCTGGGCAATAAGAAGGCCCGTATGTATGACGGCTCTACCGCTGAGTGGGCGGTGGATCGTTCACTTCCCATAGAGGTGAAGATTAAGCTGGATTGCCCAACCGGTGTATGTTGAGTCAGGTAGAATAAGCTAGGCTGAAAAAAACATAATTCTACTGCCACTGCTTTCCGGTAATATAACCGGAAAGTATGTGTTGTATGTAAATTATATCTGGGGAGTCGTCATGTCTGCGACAGAGTCATTAAACAACAACCAGCAGGAAGCAGCCATTGCTGCAAGGGTACACCAGGAGCTGCATGAGCGGCCGCCTCTGGATCTCAAGCTGCCGGCACACATCCACCATGTGGCGTACCTGCTGTCTGACCAGGAACAGGATCGCAAGCTGGCAAGGGTGCAGATGGCACAACTCTTCCTGGATCTGGAAATATCTGATGACCAGGCAATTCTCAGTGCTCGTCATGCAGTGGGTGAAAAGATCTACAGCAATGGGGATGTCCTGCGCATTACCTGGGAGCTGCACTCTGAGTTTGTGGCCTACACCTTCACTCACATGGCGGCAGAACAGCGTCAGCTGGGTTTTGGACCATTAAACCTGCTGCACACACTGCCAGAGACGCAGCCAGAGTGGGAACGTATTGTAGCCCTGGATATCCTGGTTACCGACTGGCCGCGGCTGGGCAAGACGGAACGGCACCATCTGTTTGGGAATCAACGTCTGTACGGGAGCCAGATTCAGAGAGGTCAGGCACAGGTATGGACCACACTGCAACTGGATGACTCCGGATGGGAACACTACCTGATATTGGGTGGGGAGTTGACCCCGGCGCAACTTGGTCGTCAACTGAAGCGACTGGTGGAAGTGGAGAACTATTACCACCTTATCCTCCTGCCCCTGGATGAGTTTCGCCGGCGGTCCACTGAACTCAGAAAGCTGGAGATGGCCTTTACTACCCAAAGCCGTGAGATGTTTGATGCCATGGTGGATGCATCGGCGGAAGATGAACGGAATTGGCTCACCCTGTTGACGGAGCACAGTGCGCGGGTCAGCCGACTCAAGGAGGCCATGCGTTATCGCCTGGGTGCGGCAAAATCCTATCATGTGCTGTTCACTTGCCTGCTTGATTCTCTGGAGGAGCAGCGAGTAGAGGAGGGCAACCAGCAGATTGGTCTTTTCCTGCGTACCAGGGTCGCACCTGCTGTACGTGGTTATGACAATTTCAACGAGCGGCTGAACTCACTCTCCCGTGGGCTGGATCGTGCCACCCATATGCTACGCACCCGGGTGGAGCTGACGGTGCAGAAACAGAATCTGGATCTGCTGGAAGGCATGTCCAAGCAAGGAAAACAGCAGCTTATGCTGCAGATGACGGTGGAAGGTCTCTCCGTGATCGTACTGAGCTACTATCTCACTGGCCTGTTTGGCTATGGTGTCAAGGCTATGGCCAAGCTAGGTTGGATTGCTGGTGAACCAATTGTATGGCAGGGAGCGCTGTTGCCGGTTGCAATAGGTATTGCCATTGGGGTTACTCGCTTTGTACATCACAAGGTGCACAAGCTGCAAAAGAACAAAGTTGATTAGGACATGCGTGTTATTAACCCGGCCTCTTGTGGTCATTGTCTATTGACATAAAGGCTAAGGAATAAGGCCCGCAATTATCGCGGGCCTTGTTCATGTTGTAGGTGTTGCTCTAACTAGTAGTAAGGTGAGACGCACCGCCTGCGTGGTCCATAATAGGGCTGGAAGGTGTTGTCCCAGGCGCGATAGGAGCGGTATCTGTTATAACACCAGCGTAAATGGGCATTTCTGGTGCTATTGTAGTTATCATAATATCTATATCTCCCCCGGTAGGCATGATCGGCGAGTATTCCGCCGATAATAAGCCCACCGATGAGGGCGGCGGCACTTCCTCTTCCCCTGCGTTTATGTCTATGACCGCGACGTCGATGTACTTTTACAATGTCGCCATCGTAAATTGATACCTCATCATCGCCAATGATAGGGTTCCAACTTGTCTGCTGTGCACTGACTACCCCAGATGAAGCGATTATTACCACAATCGCAAATATCGCGGTTTGTAACAATGATAGTAATCTGCTCATTGAACTACTCCTTGCCTACTTCATATGTTCAAACCTTGCACTAAAAGTATAGTTCACCAGGCTGTTGCATATATGGATCCAAGGGGCTTTTTCATGACAAAGATTGCTGGCCTCTTAATGTGATCGGTTCAAATCATTAGTACTTTAGTTCTTGATTTTCTCATAGAAGCGTCTATAGCTCTAAGGTAGAGGGAGAGGTTGATAGGGGCTCCAACTGCAGGCTTATCCATCACTTCTCAAACCTGATAATAGTGGTTTCACTGACCCAAAGTATGCCATTGGCAAAGGAGAGGAGAAGTGGTCCGGAAACTGTCATATAACAAAGCTGAAAGGTTTTATTATGGCCGTCCATTAACCGGGTGGTCCCATGATTGAAAAACCACTGGTATTCATTAGCTCAACCTCTGACCGTCAGGCTGACCGCTCAGCTATTGCTGATGCCCTCAGCCCTACCTTTGTACCTTACCTGTTTGAACAGGATCGGGCTCGCGGTGTCCCGCCACGGCAGCGCTGTGCCGAGATGATTGATTCCTGTGACAGTTTCATCGGAATCCTGGGGACTGAATATGGCTCCAGTTATGAGGAGCCGGATGAACAGCAGCCAGGACGTTCCATAACTGAATGGGAGTTCGACACTGCCTCGCAACGGGACGGCCTGGAGATGATGATGTTTGTGTCATCGGAGATCAATAACACCAAGGTGGATGCCCGCCAGCAGAGCTTCCTGGATCGGGTGCAGTCGTTCCATAGCGGCAAGTGGTGTAAGTTCTTCTCCTCGCCTAGGGAGTTGGTTGACCTGGTTAACAAGTCATTGAAACAGTGGCTGGTGGAGTATGTAGTGCAGATCAAGAGCCGGACTGCCGATCTGTCACGCAAACGCATGCGGCTTGCCTTGGTTCTCTGTCTGGTGGTGATTTCGCTGGTGTTGGGTGCGGTTATAGGGCATTTCGCTTTTGACCTGTTCTATAGAGAGGCTGTACTCACCATCTGTGGTGTGGCGGCGGGTGCTATCGTTGCTATCTATCTACTGGTACTGAATGATGTCTGAGAATACACAAGATACAACTTCTGGCGCTGAGTCCCTGGACCAGCTGTCAGTTCGAGTAAGTAAGGTTCTGGAACAGGATGCCAAACGCCGACGCTGGATCACCCGCTCCTTCATGCTGTTGGCACTGGTCCCCATAGTTGCGGCTGGTTTGATGTTTGTCCTGGGCCGTAGTGAGGTGGAGCAGACCCAACGTCTGGTGCAGGATCAGACCCGTAATTTGGAGCAGCAGGTTACGCAAAATGTCACCTCTTCGGTTGCCAGTGAGCTGGAAGGTGCACGTGAGGTTAAGGAACTGCTGCCGGAGATAAAACAGGTGGTCAGGGTTGCACCTCTGGTGCAGGAACAGCAGAAGAGCCTGTCTGAGTATCGCACTCGGGTTGATTCAGCACTACAACGCCAGAATGATCTGGCCCAGTCAATCCAGCAGGCCAGTCGAGAGTTGGTAAAACTACCTGAAAAGCTCGTAGGGCTGGAGTCACGCCTTGAAGATATCTCCAGACGCAGTGATCAGGCGGTACAGGAGGTAATTAATACTGCGACAGTATTGGAGCAACGGCTGGAAAATACCGAGGGCAAGATTGCTCAGGTAGAGCACCTGGATAAATCTATTAGCTCCGTGCGAAGTGAAATGGTTCAGAACAGGAAGGATATAGATCGTCGGATGGAGAAGCAGTTCGTAGCCTTAGCAGAACCACTGCGTGATGTGCAGCGTATTGGTAAGATCGAGCAACAGGTCCAGTCCATGTCTGGCCTGTCAGGAAGTCTGAAACTGCTGCAGGCCAAGGTGGCACAGCTACCGACAAAACCAGTTATTACAAATCTGTCAGAGGGTGATAAGAGATCTCTCTCAAAACAGTTAGCCGCCATCAAGAAGCGTCTTGCAGCACTGGAGCGCAGCGAAAAAAATGCCGGCAATGCCAAGCTGGAGAAGGCAGTTAAATCTCTGCATGACAAGATTGGTCAGATAAATAAATCTATCGCCAGGATAGACAAGAGGCTGAAAAAACTGGAACCTGCTCAGTTCAGGGTCATCAAACCACATGTTATCACGCCACGATAATAAGGCGATAATGTTGAACGGCAGAATAATTCAGGTGTAGAAGGCTGCGGTGTAAAACAGTGTGGACAGATCTAATACCAACCGTTTAATTTACCCACACGTAATTTTTATAAACCGATCGTTTATATGCTGCCAGGCGCTTGGCAGAGAGGTTCAGTTTAGCAGCTACCAGTTTTGTAGCTTTTGGGATTCCTCCTTCTTTGCTTATCATGGAAGCAAGCTTTGGGTCTTCTAGTAGATCATATAACGAACGTTTTTTACCGTTAACATATGCAGTAGTGCTGACCAGCCGCACACCGTGACTGTAGTCTGCATACTCGGCCTCGTGAACCGTGCTTAGTGGTTGAATGGGTTTGCCATTTAGACGTTGCCAGCCGTAGATAGCCACACGACCTGGCTTTTTCCGCAGATGTTTGGTTATTACCAGATCTTTCTTTTGTCCAGCCAGTAGCGAACCCAGAGGTATGTTTTTTGCTCGTCTCTGTTGTTCAACCAAACGATTGTGTTGTGAATAATATTCGGTCGAAATCATCTCTGGACCAGGCTTCATTGGTTTTGGCGTTAGATGTTTATCGGTCTGAGCATAGATGGCATCAACGATCTTGGGAGTGGGTAAGACAAAATCAAACCAGTGTGCGATAGTGGTCGCCGTCTTCATTCCCATGGGGATACGCAGAAAATCACGGTTCGAACCCACGGCGAGATAATCCGGCATGACACATAGGGTGATTGCTATCCTGGTACCGTCATGCATTTTTTTCTTGATTGTCACCGGATAAAGATGACGCAGGAACTCTGGAATATTCCCTGCCATAATCTGGTCAAGAATCAATGCTTCACGTTGCTCTCTATTAGACTCACTGACTTTCGCTACAAAGCTTGAGGCACCAATGGCGTCATGAGAGCGACTGGGTATGGCTTGGGTAAGGGATGACTTACAGAAATTTTCGACGTCGTTGGAGGAGTATGCTGCTCCAGGAATGGCAACGAATGCGCCGACAAACGAAATGACTACTACAAATATTAAAGATCTAATCACAACACGCTCACTAATTACATCGCTAAGTTAATAATTTACCTCCTTATTTTTATTTCTCTTTAGGCGTTTTTTATACAATGAGGCGCGATTGTATTATTAAATCTATGGGAATTACAAGAAAAAACTCACGTTATGGGCTAAATATCACAAAATACTTGAGTTATGTGACTTTAGTTAAGTAAATACATCAACTTTTGCTTTCCACATCTGGCAGATCATAAAAATGCCATTTCGCGGCTTGACCGTGGAGAAGTGGTGCATGGATGCACCGTTTACGGACCAAAGGATGGAATCCAGTAACCATCTCAAGAGCAACGAAACACGATAAAGATCAGAGGTGGAATGGGCCTAGCATCCCATTCTGATGCTGAGCTACCGTAAAGAAGTCTAGTGAACGCCCGGCAGGGCCGTTCCTTGGTATCCTGCCATCACTGCATTGGCACATCCATGTGCATCAGTTTGCGGCAGGATGGATGCTACATGGATGTGTCAGGCATCAATTTTACGGTACCTGATTCGATGGGGTTGATCTGCCTCCGCGCCTAAACGCTTCTTGCGGTCTGCTTCGTAGTCGGCGTAGTTACCCTCAAACCAGGTAGTCTTGGAATCGCCCTCAAAGGCCAGGATATGAGTAGCAATACGGTCCAGGAACCAGCGATCATGGGAGATTACTACCACGCAACCAGGGAAGGTTAGCAGGGCCTCTTCCAGGGCGCGCAGGGTCTCCACGTCCAGGTCATTGGTGGGTTCGTCCAACAACAGCAGGTTACCGCCGCTCTTGAGCAGATTGGCCAGATGCACCCGGTTGCGTTCACCGCCAGATAGATCGCCCACTTTCTTCTGCTGATCCGGACCTTTGAAGTTGAAGCGGCTGGCATAAGCGCGGGAGTTCATTTCATAGTTGCCCACGGCGATGACTTCACTACCGCCGGAGATTTCTTCCCATACCGTCTTGTCATCATTCAGGGCGTCCCGCGACTGGTCCACCATGGCAACCTTCACTGTCTCGCCGATGCGGAACTCACCTGCGTCCGGTTTCTCCTCCCCGGTGATCATGCGGAAGAGGGTAGTCTTACCGGCGCCGTTGGGCCCGATGATACCCACGATGCCACCCTTGGGCAGGTTGAAGCTGAGATCGTCATACAGCAGATTGTCGCCGAAGGCTTTTTTGATCCCATTGGCCTCGATCACCAGGTACCCCAGACGGTCGCCAGGCGGGATATAGATCTCATTGGTCTCGCTGCGCTTCTGGAAGTCCTGGCTCTGCAGCTCTTCAAAGCGCTGCAGACGGGCCTTGCTCTTTGCGTGGCGTCCCTTGGGATTGGATCGGACCCATTCCAGCTCGTGTTTCATGCTCTTGATGCGAGCAGACTCCTGTTTCTGCTCCAACTCCAGGCGCTGTTCCTTCTGTTCCAGCCAGGAGGAGTAGTTGCCCTCCCATGGAATGCCATGGCCACGGTCCAGTTCCAGGATCCATCCAGCCACGTTATCCAGAAAATAGCGGTCATGGGTTACTGCCACTACTGTACCAGGATAGTCGTGCAGGAAGCGCTCCAGCCAGGCTACGGACTCGGCATCCAGATGGTTGGTGGGTTCGTCCAGCAGCAGCATGTCTGGCTTGGAGAGCAGCAGTTTGCACAGGGCAACGCGGCGACGCTCACCGCCAGAGATCTTGGTTACATCTGCGTCCCAGGGTGGTAGGCGCAGGGCGTCGGCGGCCACCTCCAGGGTGCGGTCCAGGTTATGACCATCCTGGGCCTGGATAATATTCTCCAGTTCGGCCTGGCGTTTGGCCAGCTCATCGAAATCAGCATCCGGTTCGGCATAGGCGGCATACACCTTGTCCAGCTCTGTCAGGGCCTCGGTGACCTCTTCCAGAGCCCCTTCCACGTTGCCACGCACATCCTTTTCCGGATCAAGTTGTGGTTCCTGTGGCAGATAGCCAACCTTGATTCCAGCCTGAGGCCGGGCCTCTCCTTCAATCTCGGTATCAATGCCGGCCATGATGCGTAGCAGGGTGGACTTACCCGCACCGTTAAGTCCCAATACTCCGATCTTGGCGCCAGGAAAGAATGACAGGGAGATATTGCTGAGGATTTCACGCTTCGGGGGCACTATCTTGCCCACCCGGTTCATGGTGTATATGTATTGAGCCATTTAGTTTTATCCGATCTGAAAACAGAATAGCGACGGATCACCTGATCCGCCGCCTCTAATAATGTGACGATTATATCAGGCCAGAGGCGCCAGTTCGGCAATCGGGCCTGGGTTTTTGGTTTCAACCTTTTCGTACAGGTCGTTTAGGGCTGCCTGCAGGGCTTCCTCGATTACCGGGTGGTAGAACGGCATCTGCACCAGGTCTCCCACGGTCAGCTCCTGTTGGATACACCAGGCCAGGAGATGGGCCAGGTTCTCGCCATTGGCACATACCAGGGTCGCCCCCTGCAGCTTGCCACTTTCCTTATCTGCATATACCCGGATAACACCCATATTCTTACCCATGATCAGGGCGCGTCCGACCGGGGCCAGTTTCACCTCGCCTACTGCAGTTTGATCAAGATCCAACTCAGACCAGCGTTTGCCCACATGGCAGATGTTGGGATCGCAGAAGTTGATGGCGATGTGCGGCTTGCGTTTGTAGGAAGTGATCTGATCGCTGACGGCATTGCTGCCGGCAATTCGGCCTTCATCTCCAGCCTCATGCAGTAATGGGGTCTCGCCGTTTACATCACCGGCAATGAAGATGTGGCTAGAGCCGCATTGCATGGTGTGCTTGTCGTAGAGGGGTATACCACTGTCATCCAGTTCCAGGCCAGAGTTTTCCAAGGCCAGGTTTTCTACGTTGGGTACCCGGCCCAGCGAGGCCAGTACCATCTCAACGGCTACTGATTGATCGGCAGCAGTAACCTGCAGTTTGTGGCCGTCGTCATGGCTGATCTCAGCTCCATGTCCCAGGTGAATTGGGAAGTCCTTGCGCAGGATAGAGAGGGCAGTGCTGGCCGCCTCTGGGTCTTCAATACCTCCGATGTTGTCCAGCAGGTCGAACCCGGTTACATCTACACCCAGGCGGGACATCGACTGTCCTACCTCCAGGCCGATGGTGCCGAGGCCGATAACGGCCATGGATCTTGGCAGCTCTTCTAGCTCGAATAGTTCTTCGGTGGTGATGATACGATCGCCATATTTCTTCCAGGCCTCTGGCATTACCGGGCGTGACCCGGTAGCGATAATGATCTTGTCTGCACGTACCAGGTTGCCCTCCACATCTAATAGGTTGGGCTCAACAAATTTTGCGAAGCCAGTCATGAGTACTTCATCGCTCATGTGGTCGGTGCTATTGGACTGCACCCGGTCCACGAAGGTGTCGCGCATGTCCTGTACATATTCCATGGTCTCATTGGCATCGATCTCCATACCGTCATGGCCTTCAACGCCATAACGTCCTAGAACTTTGCGCCTGGAGTAATCATGGGCAGCCTGGATCAATGCCTTGGATGGCATGCAGCCCACGCGGGCGCAGGTGGTACCCAGTTCACCACCGTTGATCAGTACAAAGCTTTTACCAGAAGGCTTAACCTTGCCCAGGGCGTATAGGCCGGCAGTACCGGATCCAATTATCGCAACATCAACTTTTTTCTCTTGCACTTGAAACTCCGAAATATGTAAATGTGCCTTTATTCAAAGATATAGCTTTTCAATTTTTGGTTAGTTTATAGAACATCACAAGGAGGTGAAAGATATCCCGCAAGCTGCGCTACCACCTATTAGGTTATTTTCTGGCATGTTTTACACAAACCCGCGTCTAGAATGAGCAAACAGAGGAAAGTTGGTGTTTCGTTTACTATCATTGAAGGTAGTGATTATGCGAATGAGGAGGTGGCGTTCCAGACCTGCTTAGGCTGCAGGGTGCCGCATCATTTGGTAATCGTGTGGGTATGAGTGCTTAAAAACCCAATATAAGGTATAATTATAGTAAGTATTGAAGACGCATGGAGGGCAATATGGACATGATTGTTGCTTTTGCGGTGATGCTTGCAATGCTGATCATGATGCTGTTCACGTTTCGACATCATTGACGAGATGTAGGTTCAGGCGCGTGCGCTACCCTGCAGTATAGGGAATTCTAATGCGGAATTGTTTGACTTGTTTCATGCAAGATTTCGCTTTCTGTGTGATTTCGAAATAGCTCGCGATATGTTCCCTGCCAGATTTCGGCAATACCATCTAGATCCTGAATAGTTTCACATCTAACCCTTGTTTGTGTCAGATTGCTGGAGTCGCAAACTCAGGTTATTACACTGGGCTTATCGCGGCCTGTGCGTTGCCTGATTTCAGCTACTTCCTGAGCGATTGCCACCAGTGGTGCTATAACATCGGATGTCTGTTGTAGCTGTTTGGCTGGGTCTGGTTCAAACAGCTCCAGATAGAGACGCAGTGTGGCCCCTTCGGTGCCGGTGCCGGAGAGGCGAAACACCATCCTGGAACCATTGCTGAAGCCGATGCGAATTCCCTGGTTCTGTGACAGGCTGCCGTCCACCGGGTCGGTGTAGCTGAAATTATCGGCATACTGTATTACAAACTGGCCGAACTCGGTTCCTGGTAGTGAGGCTAGACTGTTCTGCAGGTGTTCCATCAGCCCATTGGCGTCGTTAGTATCTATACCTTCGTAGTCATATCTGGTGTAGTAGTTGCGGCCAAAGCGCCGCCAGTGGCCCTCAACTATCTTGCGCACTGACTGGCGTTTGAATGCCAATAGGTTGAGCCAGAACAGAACTGCCCAAAGACCATCCTTTTCCCGCACATGGTCAGAACCGGTGCCGAAACTCTCCTCACCACAGATGGTGATCTTGCCTGCATCCAGCAGGTTGCCAAAAAATTTCCATCCGGTTGGTGTCTCATAACACTCTATACCCATGGCCTCCGCCACCCGATCAGCGGCCTGACTGGTGGGCATGGAACGGGCGATACCTGCTATGCCCATACGGTATCCAGGCAGATGATGGGCGTTGGCAGCCATGATGGCCAGGCTGTCACTTGGATTCACGTAAAAGTTTTTGCCCAGCACCATGTTGCGGTCACCGTCGCCATCGGATGCAGCGGCGAAATCAACTGGCTCGAAACCAGTGGTCAGTTCCACAATTTCATGGGCATGCGCCAGGTTTGGATCTGGATGGCCGCCACCGAAATCTTCCAGTGGGGTGCCATTAATGACAGTGCCTTGGGGTGCCCCCAACATCTGCTCCAAAATGCGGCTGGCGTAGGGGCCGGTAATGGCATGCATGGCGTCAAAGTGCATGCGGAAGGTACCAGCATTGAACATGGAGTGGATGGCATCAAAATCGAACAACTCCTGCATCAGTTCGGCATAGTCATCCACCGGGTCTATGACACGCACCAGCATGTCACCAACGCTGTGGTTGCCAATGCTTTCTAGATCCACGTTTGGTGCTTCACTGATCTGATACTGTTGCATCTCCAGAGTTCGTTTATAGATAGCCTCGGTCATCCCCTCCGGTGCCGGGCCACCGTTGGGAGCATTGAACTTGATCCCAAAATCTGCATCCGGTCCGCCCGGGTTGTGGCTGGCAGATAGAATGATTCCACCCTGAGTCTTATATTTGCGGATTACACAGGATGCGGCCGGGGTAGAGAGCAGCCCACCCTGGCCCACTATTACCTCGGACAGGCAGTTGGCCGCAGCCATCTTCAGTATGACCTGGATTGCGGTGCGATTGTGGTAGCGGCCGTCACCACCCAGGACCAGTGTTCCGCCACCAAGATCGCTTTGGGTATCAAAAATGGCCTGAACGAAGTTCTCCAGGTAGTGCTCCTGCTGGAAGTGGCTAACCTTCTTGCGCAGTCCTGAGGTACCTGGGCGTTGGTCGGTAAATGGTTGGGTTGGGACGGTTTTAGTTTTCATACTACAGCTATCTGTTCGGGTGTCGTGAGTGGCGACAGTATATGTGCTCTCGCATAAAGGGACAATTTCCCAGGGTGCGTAACCCTTGAAATATGCCGCAGGGACCGCATCTTAGCATCTTTAGTATGAATGCCCGGTTACAGGGTCAGTTCAGCAACAAAAACAGAATACATATATTTAATTTAACATATTGAAAAATAAGATTATTTGGAGGTTTAGCGGTCATGACCGTCGATACACATAAGGAGACACTGGAGTTTCAGGCTGAGGTAAGTCAGGTTTTGAATCTGGTGATTCGGTCCCTTTACAGCAATAAAGAGATATTCCTGCGGGAACTGGTTTCCAATGCGTCGGATGCGGCTGAAAAGCTGAGATTTGAGGCCCTGACCGACGATGCCCTGTATGAAGAGGATCCAGATCTGCGTATCCGTATATCTGTGGATAAGGAGCGCAACACCGTCACTATTTCGGACAATGGCATTGGCATGAGTCGGCAGGAGGTTAGTGACATCATCGGCACCATCGCCAGCTCTGGTACCCGCAAGTTTCTGGAGTCTATGACCGGTGAAAATTCCGATGACAGCCAGCTTATTGGCCAGTTTGGCGTGGGTTTCTATTCAGCCTTCATCGTGGCAGACAAGGTAACCATGCTCACCCGCAGGGCAGGTCTCGGCAATGAGCACGGCGTGCGCTGGGAGTCCAGCGGCGAGGGCGACTTCACTATCGAGACCGTCAGCCGCGAGACGCGGGGTACCGACGTCATCCTCCACCTGCGCGAGGATCAGGACGAGTTCCTGGACGGCTGGCGGCTGCGCAGCGTGATCC
>JANQEV010000099.1 GCA_028278145.1 Chromatiales bacterium
TTTCGGGACCCCTTTTTTGTTTGGGGCGGAGAGCGAGGATTTAGATTCGAACCCTTAGTTCGAAAGCCAACGAAGTGTGTTGGCGCAGACGCCGAAGGCGCCCCGAAGGGGTGAGGAGCAAAGCGACGAATCAATCCCGAGCGGATTGTAGATAACCCGCCTTGTGGCGGGTTTTTTGGTTTTTGAGCGAGGGGTTCAAACCAGAGATAATCAAAATAGGTGATTCGACCGCGAAGCGCGTTAGCGCGTAGCAACAGCGACCGTAGGGAGCTAATCCCGAGCGGCATATAAAGGGGTCCCTTTCGGGACCCCTTTTTTGTTTGGGGCGGAGAGCGAGGATTTAGATTCGAACCCTTCGTTCGAAAGCCAACGCAATGCGTTGGCAGCATAGAATCGAGGTATGGTAACCTGACGTCATCACACTAATATGGTTCCATGTTACAACTGGTACTAACCTGAATGCGTTACATAAACAATCTAACCAGCGGAGTGAGGCCATGAAGTTTGGCATTGATCGCCTGCTTCAAGAGTCTGCGCTGCGCCAGACTCTTAAGGGATGTCGTGTTGCTCTATTGGCCCATCCAGCCTCTGTTACAGACGATCTTACTCATTCTCTAGATGCCCTTGCGGGTTTGCCTGATATCCAACTCACTGCTGCCTTTGGCCCTCAACATGGTTTGCGCGGTGACAAGCAGGACAACATGATAGAGTCGTCAGATTTCACTGATCCTGAGCATGGCATCCCTGTATTCAGTCTGTACGGTGAGGTACGTCAACCTACGCCTGCCATGATGGACAGCTTCGATGTGCTGCTAATAGATCTGCAAGATTTAGGCTGTCGCATTTACACCTTCATTACCACTTTGCGTTATGTTCTGGAAACGGCGGCGCAGTTCGACAAGCGGGTAGTAGTACTGGATCGCCCCAACCCGGTTGGACGCCCGGTTGAGGGGCTAACACTGCGTCCTGGCTGGGAGAGCTTCGTGGGCGCTGGTCCTTTGCCCATGCGTCATGGTCTTACTATGGGCGAGCTGGCCATATGGTTTGTGCGTACCTTGAGCCTGGACGTGGAGTGCGAGGTGGTGACCATGGAGGGTTGGGCACCTATGACTGGGCCGGGCTATGGTTGGCCTTTGGGCGAGCGCACTTGGGTTAATCCCAGTCCCAACGCCCCCAATCTATGGATGTCTCGCTGCTATCCAGGAACTGTCATGCTGGAGGGCGCAACACTGTCTGAGGGGCGTGGCACTACCAGGCCCTTGGAGCTGTTCGGGGCGCCAGACCTAGAACCTAGGAAGCTCTTGGCGGAGATGCATAAACTCGCTCCCGAATGGTTGCAGGGATGCCGGCTGCGAGAGTGCTGGTTTGAGCCAACATTTCACAAGCACGCTGGGAAGCTGTGCGCCGGTGTACAGATTCATGTGGAGGATGGGGTATATAACCATGCTGCATTCAGACCCTGGCGGCTGATGGCCCTGGCTTTCAAGGCACTGCGCCGGCAGCGGCCGGAGTATGAGCTTTGGCGAGACTTTCCTTACGAGTACGAAGTGGATCGCCTTGCCATAGATCTGATCAATGGCAGTGAACTGCTACGCGAGTGGGTGGACGACCAGGAGGCCATGCCGGGTGACCTGGAAGCAGTTGCTGGGAAGGATGAGTCAGCATGGATACTAGAGCAGGAAGAGGTGATGTTGTATCGGTAAGCTTCCTGGGGCTGATCTTGAGGAACATGATTCTAATCCGCCTCTATACACCTGGCCATCCGAAGTAACAGGCCTCTATTGGATTCACTCAGATTCGAGTAAAGCGTCATCAACTCCTGCATATCAACTGGAAAAGAGCTGCAGAGAGGGTCATTTTCAACATGCTGTTCATCCATCCATCCTCTTGGTTTTGTTAGATAAGTTTCGCACTTGCGCATCATGCGCTCAGTGAGATCCAGAAATGGATTGGTGAGATGTGTATCCAGCTTCTTACGTGAAATTCCCAGTGCCTTTAACAAAGGCGTCAGTTTTCTCCTGGATTTGGCTTCGTCAACGATTGCAACCAGATTCTGATGCCGAATGGCCTGCTCATCACGTCCAGTAGCCCGAATTGGCCCGGCACCAAACATGATCCAACATGGTGAAGCCCCGGTAGCGGTTGAGATCAGCTTGATATCGTCGGGAGAGGGCATGGAGATACCGGCCTCATAATTACCCAGCCGAGAGCGTTTCCATTCAGGTATGTTTACCAATAGTGAATCGGCGGTATCCATACCAGCCATTTTTCTTGCCTGTTTAATACGTTGTCCGATCAGGACGGCCGTGGGATTTTTACCTTCGCTCATATTGCTAGAACCTTGTTTTATTGATCTGCGACAAATAATACAAGAAACTTGTAAATAATGCTTGCATACTTGTAATTAGGTTCTATAATGCCGCCAACTTAAATTATTCGTTTGGAGACCATAGTTTTAATGAACGCAACTAAATACATATCCACTCAACCCGCCTCACTGGCGCAGGGGCTATTACGCCTCGCGACCGGCAGACCGGTGATGGGTGTGTGCGCATTTAGTGGCAATACGACTCATGGTCCAGAACAAGATTATCGGCTTGATATGACCTGATCTTCCGCATGACAACTCTGTGGAGGGTCTTTACAAGATGCCTTCCACGGAAGAACCATAGACTGGGAAACCCCGTTGGGCATCGTATGTGCAACGGGGTTTTTTATTGCCTACATGGACGTAGGTACTTAGCGCAAGCAGGAGCGGAAGCTGTGCCCCAAAGAGGCTGTTTGGTAGTTCGCTGCGAGCTGTGGCAGCAGCTGGTTGTGTCCCGGGCCTGTTAGCGCGCTAATCGTCTCTGCCTGGCGCGGTGAGGGTAAGAAAAGCGGGACTGAGGTTTAACTTGGGTGCCGGGTGGGGAATCCGGTCGGAGTGAACCACCAAACAGGTTTTATGCGCAGGTGGCGGAATAGGTATACGCACCTGGTTCAGACCCAGGGCCCATCAGGGCACGTCCGTTTGACCAAATTGCCGGGAGCAATTTGGAACAACCGAAGGTTGACCCAACGGGCGGAGCACAGGGATGTGCGGAGTACCCGGACCCTGCGTACCAATTGGCAGTTATGAGTTTAGAGGTAACTAGAAGAGAAAGGAGAACAGATATGCAGCGGTTGATTCTACGTGTTGCCGTCAGCGGCCAGCCCATCGGCTGGGTCCCCTGGCAGGAGGCGGCTGTGCTATATGCGAAGGAACAGATTGTCTGGACCCTGGGTGATGCACCCATGCGTATCTATGGCGGTGTCAATCGTAAGAGTGGTATGCGTTCCTATATCGATGTGCACCCGGTTATTGCTGCCAAGGGTTCGAGCTATGTAAAGGCCCAAAGGGCTATACCACCTTTGACCAATCGGGAGCTGTTTCGGCGTGATGGACACACCTGTATGTACTGTCTGAAAGAGCTGCCAGATCGTTGTTTGACCAGGGTTCACGTAGTTCCCAGCTCTCGCGGTGGTGCAGATGTCTGGACCAATGTGGTGACTGCATGTATGGCCTGCAACCAACGCAAGGGAGCACGTACCCCGGAGGAGGCCAACATGCGGCTGTATGCGGTGCCCTATACGCCTGGATATGCCGAATGGCTGATCCTGCGTAACCGCACCATCTTGACTGATCAGATGGAGTTCCTGCGGGCCCAGTGCCCAAAGGACTCACTGATGAGAATGATATGAAGCCATATCTTTCTCCATTGGGCAAAGAAGGTCAGGGACAACCATGCCAGGGATGGCACAGGTGGTAAGTACAAACCAGATTAAAGGAGACGGCAATGAGTGTAACAACCATGAGTGTTCGAGTAGTGATGATGATTAACCAACTTATAGAGCAAAGAAAATGGACAAGAAACTACTGGATGAAATCATTGCCTGTCTGCCCAAGGACAGGACACTGTTTCGCTATGCGAGAAACGATTATGCGTTGATGCTGCTGTCACGCTTCGTAGGCAAGGGCAAGAAGGTTGCGGAGATTAAACGCTCTCCTTTTGGACGACTGCTGGATAAGCCAGCGATCCGTGAGCTGCTGGCAGAGATAGGTGGCGGCCATATAAGTGGAGATCTGTTTGATTATGTCTATGTAAAAGACAGACAAGACTTTCTACTGACCATAGGACGCTGGAATGAGGAGCGATCCCGTTACAACCAGACCACACGTAACAGTGCCAATCTGGTGCTGCAGTTGAACTTCAACTGTGGACATGATCAGGCATTCGAGAAGTGCGTAGCAGAAGATGACCGCTGGCAGTTTGAGCCCTGGGGTCACCCAATATTCCAGCGTGGTGCCAGAAGCTACTTTCGCCACACCCTGGCCTGGGTACGCTTGGATATAGATTTTGATCTTGATGAGGTATTGATAGAGGAGGTACAGACCGATTGGCTACGTGATGCAAAGCAATATCTTTCCTGTCTGGAAGGAAGGGCTGAGCAAGTAGGAAAACAGGATAAGGAAGAGGTAAGGCGTGCCAGTAAGGCGCATGAGTATGTTGGTAACACCCTGGCGGCTTATTTCACCATGTGGGATGAGGCAGCCCTTGCAGCAGCGATTGAGTTTATTGCTGATGAACTGGGTATTGGTACCGTGTACTACCACTCCTTTGACACCGGGAATGTACTAAAAGGTCTGCGCTACGGTAAGCCGCCAAGGTCGCTGTATACAGATCTTCCACGTAAGTTCTGCTTTGAGCTTACTGACGAAGCACCAAGGATGTTTCGTAACTCGACACCAGCCAAGCGAAAGCTGCGCAGGGCGTCTGATCCTAAATGGTATCGGTTACCACTGGAGATAAGAGCATGATCAGGATAACCGAAACCATTGAGATTGATGAAGAGAGCCTGGAGTTCAAATCCATCTATGCCTCAGGGCCAGGTGGTCAGCATGTGAACAAGAACCGTACTGCAATGCAGTTGCGTTTCGATATCACCCAGGAACATGGCCTGAGCCATGGGGTGCAACAGCGCTTGATTAGACTGGCCGGAAACCGGGTAAGCAGTGATTACAAGCTGATCATTACCGCGCGCCGTTACCGTAGTCAGGAACGTAATCGCAAGGATGCCAGAGAGCGGCTGTTTGAACTGATACGCAAAGCGGCTGAACCACCTAAGCCCCGGCTAAAGCGCAGACGTTCCCGTGCAGCCAATCAGGATCGACTGGATGAGAAGCGCAAGCGCAGTGAAGCAAAGGCATCCCGCCGTAAGGTGATGCTTAATTATTGAAGGAGAAATAGCGTGAACAGTATGTATATGACAATGAATTGCGATGGAGGAGTATAAAAAACTCCTACCATCCAGATGTTGAAAGAGGCAACACAGCGTTCAGCGGTTCAGGTTCTGTATGCCTGTCCTGCGCACCCAAGCTTATCCCTAGTGGAGATTGCCCGGTGTGTACAGAACGTCGGTGGGCTATTCAACACCAGCGAAGATAGCTCAGTCTGGTTAGAGCAGCTGACTAAACCTCAGCGGGTCGCGGGTTCGACTCCCGCTCTTTTGCACCAGCCTATTACGCTGGCTTGGTAAAGGCGAAAGCCTGTGGTTCAAATCCACCCTTTGGATGTAGGTAACATCACACCCGGGCGGTGCCCCCGTGGCTGAAGAGGCGGAAATGCAGTTGGTTACTAAATCTTCAGACTACAGCGCGCCAGTCGCCTTGTATGGCGATGCTCTGATCAGACCGGTGTATCTGGATAGCAATGACGGAGACAGCAAATTCGATTTGCGGTTCGGCACATGGATGTATGCTCTGGCATTGCCCTCCAATACCACCCGTCTGGTTATGACTTGTCATCCGCGGCTGGAGCGTGGGGCATACGTCCACACATATTAATGAAGCGAGGTGAATAGAGATGAGGAAAACATAGCTGGTCGGAGTGGCTACCTGGCATATGAGTGACCGGGTCCCGAGTTCGAAAATGCCACGCAATTGATAGGAATAAACAATGGAGCCTCTGATTGATTCCATGATGACTGAGACGCTGACTTTGCGTCTTGAGATGCAAGGCGGCTTGTGAAGTTAATGGCCTTAGTCCTTAGCAAGCAAGCCAACACAGCAGCTCTGGCGCAAAGACGCGTCCCGAAGGGTTTGCATCAAATGGTGTGCATACGGTGTTTTGGTGCTTGCTGTATAGCTATGGAATGCGGTCTTGGACCACTTTTTGCGATCATCACTATTTGGATGCAAACTCGGTTTATCAGGGAATTGATCAGAGGCTCCACAAATAAGGAGAATAGCGATGTTCGGTCTAAAGCGAATCGTCATTGCACAGAATGAGCGTGGTCTGTACCTGAAGGATCGTAGCATAGAGAAGATTCTGGAGCCTGGTGTGTACTGGGTGACCGATCCTCTGGGCCACGTTTCTGTTGAGATCTACAACCTGACTGAGCCTGAGTTCAAGCACACCTATGAGGATGTGCTGCTCAAGGAGCAGATAGAGTTGTGCAAGCAGTACTTTCAGGTCATTGAGCTTGGTGAGTACCAGGTCGGACTGGTGTACAAGAATGGCAAGTTGAGTGGTGTACTGCCACCTTCCAGCCGTCAGCTGTACTGGAAGGGCCCGGTTGATGTGAAGGTAGAGGTGCAGGATATCCAGGAGGATTTCACCCTGCCGCGTGACAAGGTGGGCCTGATCGCCTATGCCCGTATGGGCTCCAAGCCTTCAGAGCTGATCAACTCAGTCTACTTGGCCGAGGTAAAGGACAACCACGTGGGCCTGCTGCTGGTGGATGGCGAGCTGGTTACCCAGCTCAAGCCTGGCCTGCACGCCTACTGGAAGTTCAACCGGCATGTAGCCATCGAGCAGATCGATCTGCGCCTGCAGGCCATGGAGGTCTCCGGTCAGGAGATCCTGACCAAGGACAAGGTGACCCTGCGTGTCAACATGTCGGCCCAGTACCGAGTGCTGGATCTGGTAAAGGCACGTGTTGAGCTGACCAACTTCAGCGACTACCTGTACCGTGAGCTGCAGTTCGCCCTGCGTCAGGCCATCGGTCTGCGCACCCTGGACGTGCTCCTGGGTGACAAGGGTGAGCTGGATCGTGTGGTATATGATGTAGTTAGTGAGAAGGTGTCCGAGTTCGGGATCGAGGTCCGTAGTGTAGGTGTCAAGGACGTGATCCTGCCTGGTGACATGAAGGATATCCTTAACCAGGTGGTTGAGACGGAGAAGGCGGCACAGGCTAACGTCATCAAGCGTCGTGAGGAGACGGCTGCGACCCGTTCGCTGCTGAACACTGCACGGCTGATGGAAGAGAACCCGACGCTGCTGCGTCTCAAGGAGCTTGAGGTGCTGGAGAAGGTAACCGAGAAGGTAGATAAGCTGACCGTATTCGGTGGCCTGGACGGCGTGCTCAAGGACACCGTGAAGATAAACGTATAGGAGGCATATAAGGCCCGGTCAATGAGACCGGGCCGCATATGAAGGAACAATGCCAATCAAGAGAGTAATAACCAAAGGACGGGTACCGGTAAAGATATATACCGATGACGTGGAGCATGAGGCACTGAATCAGCTGGCCAACATTGCCCATCTGCCCATAATCCACAGCCACGTGGCAGCCATGCCAGACGTGCACATGGGTATAGGTGCCACCGTGGGATCTGTCATCCCTACCAAGGGGGCCATAATTCCTGCAGCAGTGGGTGTGGATATCGGCTGCGGTATGAACGCCGTGCGCCTGTCCCTCAAGGCAGAGCAACTGCCGGACAGCATGTTACGTATTCGCTCTGCTATCGAGGCAGCCATACCAGTAGGCTTTAACCAGCACAAGAAGGATCCGGTGAAACGCTCCACCATCACTGCATTGAATGTAGAGCTGGAGCAGATCATGGATAAACACCCGGCCATCCTCAAGATGCAGGGCAAGAAGCCCTACCTAACCTGGGTGCGACAGATAGGAACCCTGGGGGGTGGTAACCACTTCATCGAGATCTGTCTGGATGAAAGCCAGGATGTCTGGATCATGCTGCACTCCGGCAGCCGTGGTATCGGCAACATAATCGGCCGCTACTTCATCAACCTGGCCAAGAAAGATATGGGCAACATGCTGGGACGCCTGCCGCACAAGGACCTGGCCTATTTCACCGAAGGGGCACAGTACTTCGATGACTATGTAAAGGCCGTGCACTGGGCCCAGGACTACGCCATGTACAACCGCAAGGAGATGATGCGCCGGGTGGTAGATGCCCTGCAGGCAGTGCTGCCACCATTCCAGGCCACCAAGGAGGCCATCAACTGCCACCACAACTATGTGGCCAGAGAGCACCACTTCGATGCGGATGTATATGTAACCCGCAAGGGTGCCATCAGGGCAGGTGAGGGTGAGCTGGGTATCATCCCTGGAAGCATGGGGGCAAAGTCCTTTATCGTCCGCGGTAAGGGTAACCCGACCTCATTCTGTTCCTGCTCCCACGGAGCCGGCAGACGTATGAGCCGTACCCAGGCCAAGCGCCAGTACAACAGCCGGGACCTGGAAGACCAGACCCAGGGTGTAGAGTGTCGTAAGGATCGGGGGGTGGTGGATGAAATACCTGCCGCCTACAAGGACATAGACCAGGTTATGGAGAACCAGAGTGATCTGGTGGAGGTAGTGCATACCCTGAAACAGATTGTTTGTGTGAAAGGGTAAGTAAATATATATCTACTTTTTCTGTATATTCTGGAGTGTCTTGGTACAGGTGCCATATGGCCAGATGAATAATCTGGCCCATTCTTTTATGTTTGTTAGTTATCAGCAACTATTGTTAGACGCTCTTGAGCCAAGTCATATTTCTCCATGTATTTTGCAATTGTCGTAAACGTTGCAGTGGTAATTTGACCGTCATGATCAGAGACAGCAATATCTGGTTTAAACAAGGAGCCAAATAACAGTGTAACAGGTCCGACTCTTACTTTTTGCGGCTTAAAATAGGCTTTGCTGTACGCCTTGATTTTATCGACTTTATTTGTTTTATATATTGCCGCATTAATTACATCCAAGACAAACTCTGTGCAGTTCTGAAACTTACTGTTAAACGGGTTAGCCAGTGCTGAATATCTTGGGTTGTGTAACTTGTTGTAGGTATCAGAGTTAATTAGTTTAAATAACTTTTCCTGTAGTTCTGGCTCTGGAATTATTATTCCTGTTTCCAACGCATGTGCGCCAATGAAAAAGTCCGCAGGGAAATCTACTACAAGGTCACTGACATTTGGCTGCCCGTCACGTTGATATGAGTTATATATTGCATAACCTGGTGACTTCTTCCCATTTTTTGCGGTTATTTGAGAATAAACAGCAATGCCTGTGTGGGTGTAGTTGATCCCCTTTGGAAGTTTACTCCTGGGTCTTCCAATCCTGCTGATTAGGAATACTCGTGCTCCACGTTTAGCCAACGTTCTTTCCACTTTTTTTGCAAATGCGGAAACTTTTGCTCTGGAGTGATAAGACTGGACCCCAGCAGCACTACTGTTGGCACTTGCGTCTGTAGTAACTGCTAAGACAAAGCAGATAGCGATGACTTTTAATCTACTTGCCTTCATCGTCTTTTTCTCCTTCCAAATAATGCGTCCTTAGGTGATTGACCAGTGGTAAATGTTTCCTTTGCAATTGGGAGAGGTGTACCAGCTGGCTGATTCGCAATTTCCCAAAGATCATTAGATGCTTTTCCACTTATTGTTCCAACTGTGCCAACAACTGCCAATGGTATTGCGATACTTCCTGCAACTGCCTTTCCGCTCATTGCAGCAGAATGACCAACGGCTTGTACTGAGTGGTTTGTAGCTTTACTAAAATGGGTCGCGCTACCACCAGCCATGGCTGGTGAAATGGATACTGTTGAAATCAAGGCTGCTGTTAATAGCGGTTTCATGCCGTTCATTTGTATTCCTCCTTGTTATGCTTTAATTTCGTCGCATACTGTTACTGAACGTCATACAGATAGCTACTGTTACCTGATAAGTCGCAGAATTTGAGACTATTAGTTACATTATTCGTACCTTTTTGAGCGTATTATGGGGCAGGCCAGATTTTGTTATCCGGAGAGTTAAATTTAACTGAGGAGATGCTTGGTGAACCTGCGGTCATTAATTAATAATTTTTTCCATTCTGGTCCTTATCTGGATAATCAAAACAGGCTGCCTGATATATTGGCAGCTATTCAGGTACTGGGAACATATGAATTTGCGTCAAGAGATATTGAAAAATGGGTGACTCGGCTAGGCAGAGAGCCAAAAAGTGCAGAAACATGGAGTGATGTTTTTGAACAGCACCCGGAATTTTTTACTACGGATAATAACGACAAGATTGCGCTGGTCTGGCGCCGTAGCTTTACCCGTGACTACGATACAGAGACAAAAGCAACCGTTGATACGGAAGAACGTGAAAAACTAGAGGCAGAAGAGAAAGAGCCTGGTGGTTGCCCTAGATTATCTAGAAAGCCATTAAACCAAAATCAGATTGAGCATCTGTGTAATTTAGCTATTAATCTGCATGAGCGGGAGATCCACCATCAACAAGAGAAGAGGTGGTGGATTGCTGCACTTGTTGCAGTGATAGTGGCTGGGATGTCGATTTAAGTAGTGTAATTATAAAATGTAGGTTAAATATCAGTCTCCATGCAATTTTGGAACATGATAATAAGCCTGCAGTTAATCACCGTTACATATATTACTAATGGTTATTCACTTTCATACACTGGTGAGCATCTATGAAGCGACGTGAAGTCGTAACTGCTTTTCTGCGTAACCAAGGGGAAATTCTGCTGGTGCAGCGCAGTGATAAGGTTGGTAGTTACCAGGGGTACTGGTCTGCCATCAGCGGTTATCTGGAAGATCCAACAGCACTTGAACAGGCGCAGCGTGAGATACGCGAAGAGACCAGTCTTTCTGATGTAGAGGTACACCTGGTACGAACAGGAGCTTCTATCGAGGCTGTAGATACCAAAATGGATGTCTGCTGGGTGGTGCACCCATTTTTGTTTGAGATCGATAACCGGGAAGCAGTGCGTCTGGATTGGGAGAACACAGAACTGCGTTGGGTGAAGCCAGAAGAGATAGAACAGTTTCCCACTGTACCCAAATTGATGGAGGCGCTGCATAACTGCTTGGGAGAAGCCGATGGATGATGCTGTTTTCAATACAGCCGTTGAAGTCTTCAAGGTAGACCGGGAGCAGGGTGCCAGCGAATTGGCACGCCAGGCGTTAAAGATTATGGGTGAGTGTGCTGTGACATGTTCTGCAGTTACTACTGCTGAGTTGATCGCAACACTTGAGCAGAGAGTGCAGACCCTCAAAGATGCCCGCCCCAGCATGGCTCCAGTTTTCAATCTACTGAAGCGTTGGAAGGCAAGACTATCTACCTATGCTGATAAAGAACTAAAACAGGCTCGAGTTGCACTGGCTGAGGATGCAATTGAGCTGATCAAGCTTTCGGAAGATGCAGTCACAGCGGTGGCAAAGAATGCTGCTGGCTTTCTGGGGAGTGGTAAGACCCTGTTCACCCATAGCCTCAGTTCTACCGTTATGGCACTGTTCAGGGAGCTACAGGGGCGAAATGTGCAAGCCATCATTACTGAATCACGTCCCTTGAATGAAGGCCATACCCTGGCCAGGGAACTGGCAAAGCTTTCCATACCCACAACCCTGATAACCGAGGCCCAGATTGGTCTGTTTATCGATCAGGCTGATGCCGTGGTGATAGGGGCTGATAGCCTGTTACCGGATGGCAGTATGATCAATAAGGCCGGAAGTTACCTGGTGGCATTGGCGGCACGGGAGGAGGGCGTACCATTCTATGTGTGCTGTGAGAGCTTCAAACAGCGTGCCGAGGAGATGGGAGAGCCGGTCCTGGAATCCATGGATGCTTCTGAATTGTCGGCACCGGTTATTGATGGAGTAATGACCAAGAATTGCTACTTCGATATAACCCCTGCTCATCTTATAAAAGGCTGGATCGATGAGATAGGAGTGCGCCTCTCCTGATGCATAGACTCATTCTTACAATTGTTTTGCTGCTTTTAAATGGACTGGCTGTAGCATTTGACCACAACCATAGCATTTGGGATGGTCTGCTCAAACGGCATGTGGTGCTTATTGATAAGGGAGTATCTTCCCAGGTAGATTATGCCGGGCTGCAGAAACAGCGCAGGGTACTGGGTAGATATCTGAAAGAGTTATCCAGCGTTACCAAGCAGGGGTATGGGCGCTGGTCAAAGGCTGAGCAGTTGGCCTTTCTAATCAACGCCTACAATGCATTTACCGTTGAGCTGATCCTTTCAAGATATCCAGATATTAAATCTATAAAAGATCTTGGGTCTCTCTTTGAATCGCCATGGAAAAAGAGATTCTTTACCTTACTAGGAAAGAAGAGACACCTGGATGCGGTAGAGCACCAGATGATTAGGCGTAAAGGGGTGTTTGATGATCCGCGAATCCACTTTGCAGTTAATTGTGCATCTATAGGCTGCCCCATGTTGCGAAAAAAGGCATACAGGGCCAAGTCTTTGGATAGACAGTTGGAAGATGCTACACGCCGTTTCCTTTCCGATAGATCCAGAAACCGCTTTGATGCCAAGAGAGGCAAGTTGTCTGTCTCCAAGATATTCAAATGGTATAGAGAGGATTTTGAGTCAGGTTTTAAAGGGTTCGGCTCTCTACACGCCTTCTTTAAGAAATATGCAGTTCAGGTATCAGGTGGTTCACGAGAGGCGAAAAAAAGAGTTGCGGCGGGCGATTATAAGATTAGATATCTCGATTACGATTGGCGCTTGAATGATCTTAAGCGAAATAGATAGTGCAACTTCCTCTTAAATCCAATGGTTTTCTGCATACAGATAGCAACTTGAAAATGGCTCCATAATAGGCAAGGCTGTAACTAATCATCTTTGTAGGATTAGTTTATGGAAGCCCATGTAGTAAAGCCCGAAGAACACCTGGTTACAGAAGAACCTTATTACGAGTCGGTTGGGGATGAGGTGGCCATGTTTGAAGCCGCTTATCGCAACGGTCTGCCGCTGTTGCTGAAAGGCCCAACCGGTTGTGGCAAGACCAGGTTCATGGAGCACATGGCCTGGCGTCTCAAGCGGCCCCTGATTACCGTCTCCTGTCATGATGATCTCACCGCTGCCGACCTGGTAGGGCGCTACCTGGTGGTGGGAGGTGAGACGGTGTGGGTGGATGGTCCTTTGGCGCGCGCTGTGCGCTGTGGTGGCATCTGTTATCTGGATGAGATCGTAGAGGCGCGCAAGGACACTACTGTAGTAATACATCCCCTGGGTGATGACCGTCGCGTGCTGCCCATGGAGAAGAAGGGGGAACTGCTGGAGGCCTCGGATGAGTTCTGTCTCGCCATCTCCTACAACCCTGGTTACCAGAGCGTGCTAAAGGATTTGAAGCAGAGTACCCGCCAGCGCTTCGTGGCCCTGGAGTTCAACTATCCGGATTCGGAGTTGGAGAAGAAGATCATCATCAAAGAGTCAGGGGTGGATGCGGAGCTTGCTACCCGTCTGGTCAAGTTCGCCGGTATGACCCGTAACCTGAAGGGGCAGGGCCTGGAGGAGGGTGCCAGTACCCGCCTGCTGGTGCATGCGGGAAAACTGGTGGCTGCCGGTATCGACCCGGTAAGTGCATGTAGATCTGCCATTGCCGAATCCATTACCGATGATCCAGAGATGCTGCTGGCAGTGCATGAGCTCAGTGCCTCTCTGTTCTAAGGTGCTATTCAATAGCAGTTCAATGTTATGACATTGACCCCACTAACCACCCATGAACTGGAGGAGCGGTTGGCCGAGATACTTTGGTCAAAGTTGTCTTCCATGAGTGAGGTAGCCAAGACCTTTGCTGGTTTGAAACGGGAACAGCAGGATTTTGCCCTGCACTGGGTGGAAGCCCTGGAGGGTTCTAATACCGCCTGTGCCTTTCACTTTGCCAGCCATGCGGCACGTGCGCTGCAAGCCCTGAGGCGAAAAGATGTGGAGGCCTGGATTGTGCACGCAATGGATGTGTATGACAGTTCCGGTCTGTATGCCGCGGTTGAGGTGTTCCGGGATGTGGATGGTTTCCAGGAACGCCAGCGTATTCGACAGGTAGGGGTGGAGTTTAAGGAAGTCTCTCTGGTGCTGGAACGCTTTATTACCGGTCTCTCCGGGCGGCGTCTGAAACTGGAGGTGGCAGATGAATGCTATACAGATACCGAAACCCTGTATCTGCCGGAGATAACCAGCCTGTTTCAGAGCCAGGAGGATAACTTCCGGCTGCTGAAGTCTACGGCGGTTTATCTCTGGGCCCAGACCCGCTTTGGCACCTGGCGCCAGGGTGTGATTGATCTGCTGGCTAACTATCCCCAGCCGGACCTGGCCATGCACCTGTTTCGAGCCCTGGAGCTGCTGCGCCTGGATGCGGTTATAGCCCGCGAATTGCCGGGTACCCACCGTGATATGTCGGAGTTGAATCTGGACCGGGGTCAGTCCATCTGTCCGCCAGATTGGGAGGGTTGGCAGCAACGCCTGCAGCAGAAGAGTGCCTCGGTGTGTGACAGCCTGATAATCCTGGATGATATCTATGGTACTGACCTGGTTCTACCGCCGCCCATCTGCTATCAGGGTGAGTGTTTCCCAGAGCGGGTTGAGCTGGTGTTGCAGGAGCGTATCGTCGATGAACAGACTGGTCTGCGCAGTCTGTTGGTGCGGTTCCAGAAGGACCTGGAGGCGGATAATCCGGAGCTGATGACCATAGAGCAGCAACCCTTCTCCCTGCATAAACATCCCAATGCAGAGAGTCCGGAACGGTTTGATCTGGAGCTTATGTTCAATGGTCAGCCGGTTGTGCCGCCGGAGGATATCCAGACTCTGTTGCAATCCATATTACTGGACCTGGGAGAGATACCGGATGAGTATCTGTCACCGGCCGGTGATGGCAAATATGTACTGCGGGACCAGCGTGATCAGGATGAGGATCTGAGTGCCGATGTCTGGTCCGGTACCTACCATGAGATCGGGGCCCATATATACGATGAGTGGGACTTTAACCGCCAGCACTACCGCAAGGGCTGGTGTGTGCTGCGGGAACTGGATATTGAGCCCATGGATGATGGTTTTGTGAACCAGACCATGGAGAAGTACTCCAGCCACCTGGGCAGTCTGCGTAAGACCTTTGAAGCCTTGCGTGGTGAGGACAAGCGGTTGAAGAAAGAGGCCTATGGAGATGAGGTGGATATCGATGCCCTGGTGGAGGCCCACGCCGATGCTGCAACCGGTGTCGAGATGACTGATCGCCTGTTTACCCGCCTGCATAAGGTGGAACGCAACCTGGCGGTGATGTTTATGATCGACATGAGCGGCTCCACCCGGGGCTGGATCAATAAGGCGGAGCGGGAGTCCCTGGTGCTGCTGTGCGAGGCCCTGGAGACCCTGGGTGATCGCTATGCCATATATGGCTTCTCCGGTATGACCCGCAAACGTTGTGAGATCTACCGGGTGAAGAGATTCTCAGATCAATATGATGAGGAAGTCCGTAACCGTATTGCTGGGATAGAGGCCAAGGATTACACCCGCATGGGTGTGGCCATACGTCATCTAACTGCATTGCTGAATCAGGTGGAGGCCAAGACCAGGGTGTTAATTACCCTCTCGGATGGGAAGCCGGATGATTACCATGATGGGTATCAGGGGGCCTATGGTATTGAGGATACCCGGCGTGCCCTGATCGAAGCCAAACGTACTGGTATACATCCCTTCTGCATAACCATAGATCGTGAAGGACAGGACTATCTGCCCCATATGTACGGTCCAGTTAACTACACCATTGTGGATGCGGTGGAGAAGTTGCCGTACAAGGTGTCTGATATATATCGAAGACTGACTACTTGAACAGAAAAGGAAAGCGCAATGATTGAAATCCCGAGTCTTAGGCCTGAGTCACGCTATGGAATACCAACGGCTGATCTGTTTCTGTTTAACCGCTTGTACATTGTTGGCTACTCCTATCTGTTTCGCCAACCCAGGTGGGCGATGCAGGTTATAGATGATGAAACCATGATGCAGGCGGATGAGGACTTTGATCGCCTGGATAACTTCCGTGAGGATATGCGCGTTCCAGAGAATTTCCGCTCCACTCTGGATGACTACCGAGGGTCTGGGTTTGATCGTGGCCATCTGATAAATAGTGCCGACCGCAAGGGCTCCAGGATTGTTAACAGTGAGACATTTCTGCTGAGCAATATGAGTCCCCAGAAGCCTGGCTTTAACCGCGCCATCTGGTTGGAGCTTGAAGAAGCAGTGCGCAAGCTGGCCAAGAAAAAAGAGATTGCCGAGGTCTATACCATATGTGGTCCGCTATTCAAGATTGGAGATAAGATTGAGGTTATTGGCGATAACCATGTGGTGGTGCCAGATGCGTATTTTAAATCTATCCTGGCAGAGAAAATAAAACCCAAGTCTACGAATCAGCTTGCAATGTGGTCATTCGAAATCCCCAATAAGAGGACAAACAAATCACTGCGTGAGTTTCTGGTGCCAACAGAGCAGATTGAGTGCCGGGCCGGGCTGCAGATATGGGACAAGTTGCGGGGTGAAAAAAGCGACAGGTTAAAAACAAGAAAGGGTAGGATGTGGTCAGTCAAGTAAACTGCACTATCAAACATGGTAAATTGATATTTTCCCGCCAGAATTACGGGGTTTTTGATGCATTTCTTGCATTGTATCTGTTGTAACCTACAGTTCAAGATACTGGGTTTTTTGCCGATAATATATAGAGTTATAGTCGGCCCTATGATTAAATATGTTTAATATCAACAAGCTGCGCGCAATTTTTATACTATCCGCCTTATGGTTGTTGTTGGCCATGCCGATCTGGGCCGCAGAACCTTTAATTGTTGGTGGCTCTGGTGCAGATCTAGAGACCTTCAGAATACTCGCAAGAGAATTTTCCAAACTAAACCCCAAATGTAATATTAAAGTCATTCCAAGTATCGGCAGTAGTGGTGCGGTACGAGGTGTAGCTACGGGCCGGGTTGATCTGGGTCTCTTGTCTCGCCCTCTAAAGGAGAAGGAGAGGAAGCATGGATTGACTGTGATTCCTTATGCAGATACAGCTTTGGTCTACGTGGTGGCAAAAGGGCACCATGTAAAACAGGTTGATACGGATACGTTGAGAAGAATATATACTGGTGGCGACAATACCCATGGACTCAGGCCAGTACTACGCCCAAGACTTGATTCAGACACATTAGTGTTGCAAGAGAAGCTACCTGCAATAAGAGATGCTTTGGATCAGGCTTATAGTAGAAAAGGGGTGCCCATTGGTACTTCAGACCAGGCAGCAGTAAATATATTGCTAAAATCCGAGGATATTATTACAACCTCTACCCTGTCGCTGGTGATGAGCGAAAAACCTGCAGTACAGGTACTGAGTCTCAACGGTGTTACCCCAAATGCTTCAACCATCTCTAATGGAACCTACCCACTAGTAAAGCAGTTATTCATGTTGCATGATGACAACATGAGGGGGCTTGAAAGCAGATTCATTGAATTCGTTCTATCTGAAAAGGGAGCAGATATACTCGCGCGGACAGGGCATGTCACAATGAAACCCTGATCATGCGCTATGGAAATACAGTGCAGAGCCTGTTAAGGATCCCAGGTGTTCTGTGGAAGCTTAGTACCGTTCTGGCAATCATAATAGCTGTGGCTCCCGCACTGGGTTACTGGATAATCTCTTATCATTATCAATCCAATAACATTAAGAATGTTGCAGAGCAGATAGCCCATACAGTTTCCGAATATGCTTACTTGAATCCAACCGGTTGGGATCTGGAGGTATATCGACTTGATCATATATTGACACAGCATGATCACTTTGGAACTGAGGTAAACATTCAAGTATTAGATAGCTTTGGTGAGTCGCTTATACCAGGTACAAAACAGCAAGTTACTATGCCAATTAGTAGGCAGGCACCTGTGGTTAATGGTAATAGTGTTGTTGGGGCCGTAGTTATAGAGGCGAGTCTTTCTTATATCGCGACTATAACGGGTACTATTGCCCTGTTTAGTTTTGTCTTGGCTCTGGGAATTATTGGTGTTATTAACCGTTACTACATACTTGGGATTAAAAGCGCCACGCTGAAAATTGACCATGCACACAGGGAACTGCAGCAGCAGAGGAGCTATCTGGACAGTATCCTTACTTCATCAAAGAACGTAGGTATCATCGCTACGGATAGCGCTTGGGCTATACAATATTGCAACCAGGCGGCAAAACAGATATTTGGATGTGATGAAGATAATGCATTGTCTATGCCATTGCATAAGATTCATGATGAACTGCGCAACCAGATAGATAAGTTCAATAATGCTTTGCGTGGAGATGGTGATAATCTGGAACAATCATTCATGATTCAGGATGATCATGAATCAGGGAAGCGATTTATAGATGCACGGCTGTCGTCTATTCATGATGCGCAGTATGGTAAGTCCGGCTATACCTTGATTTGCAGTGATGTTACGGATCAGCAAAAGGCGGCTGAGCTTATCCAGTATCAGGCTACATATGACAGCCTGACAAACCTGCCGAACCGGCGCATGTTTCATGATCTGCTGAGCAAGGCCATTGCACGAGCAAAGCGGCATGGGCATATCGGAGGTGTGCTGTTTCTGGATCTGGATAATTTCAAACATGTGAATGATTCGCTGGGTCATGGGGTTGGAGATCAGCTGTTACAGCAAACCGCTAACCGTATGGAAGCCTGTCTGCGGCAAGAGGATACCGTGGCCCGTTTGGGTGGTGATGAATTTGTAGTGGTAGTACCTGAGATGTCAGATGACTATGACACTACGGTTAACGGTCTTCAGGAACTCGCATATAAGGTACAGTCTACACTGTCAAAACCATATAACATTCCACCGCATACTTTACATGTGACTACCAGTATCGGGATATCGGTGTTCCCCAATGGTGATGAAAATGGCGCAGATGATGTAATGCGACAGGCCGATACCGCAATGTATCGTGCCAAGGCCGATGGCCGCAATACCATAAAATTCTTCCTGCCCAGGATGCAGCATGTGGCAGAGGAGAGGCTGAAAATCCTGGAGGATCTGCGCCTGGGGATAAATCGATCTGAATTTGAAGCGTATTTCCAACCGCAGTTTGATGTGGTGGGGAAGGTAATTGGTGCTGAGGCCCTGATACGCTGGCAACATCCAGAGCGGGGAATAGTAATGCCGGATAAATTCATCTCAGTAGCGGAGGAGAGTACCGTTATCCTGGAACTGGGTGACTTTATGCTGGAGACGGCCTTGGAAAAGGTGCGTGGATGGCTGGAGAATGGAGTGATTCCAAACTCGTTTCGCATCTCAGTGAATATTAGTCCGCAACAGTTCAGGCAGGCAGATTTTGTACGCAAGACAGAACGTGCCATCGCAAGATCTGGTGTGAGACCGCATAATCTGACCCTGGAACTGACTGAAAACGTCCTTCTGAAGGATGTGGATACAGCAGCAGAAAAGATTAGTGCCCTGAAGAGTATTGGGGTGCGATTCTCTCTGGATGATTTTGGTACCGGTTATTCATCACTGGCCTATCTGAAACGACTGGCGGTAGATGAGGTAAAAGTTGACCGGTCATTTGTCCGGGATATTTTTGTGGATGACAGTGATGCGGCCCTGGTAGAGGCCATAGTCAGTCTATCATCCCGTCTGAATCTCCATACAGTAGCTGAAGGTGTGGAGACTGAGGAGCAGCTTCAATCTCTCAAGCATCTGGGTTGTCTGGCATATCAAGGTTATCTGTACAGCAAGCCTTTGTCTGCGCAAGACTTCGACTCATTTCTGGAGTCAAAGAAAATTATAGTTGTCTGATGTCTATTACAGTATGTTCTGCCACAACAGATAACAGCCGCCTGTGATTACAGCCAGTTGGATGATCATTGAGAAGATGACAGCAGCAACCTCCACCAATGTGACAACAGGCGCCTGCGTAGACCATCTCTGGTGAGTATTTTGACGAAATTCTGAGATGGTCAGATAACGCCATACCATTGAGTGGTCAGCCCGGGGTGAGTGGTGAAACATACTAGCACTTAAATCACGACCAAACATGTTTTTACCCTCCTAATTCCACCGCATAGTATCCACAAACTCTGTTACATGATGATGTGGCTTTTATTACAGTTTTTTGTCAGCCGACCAGCGGCACATAGATATCTGTAATATCCGGTTTTTAAAGGGGATATTGTGGTTATGACTGTCATCATTACTTAGTGATGCCGTAATAAAAGCATCATACGGTTAGGGTACAAATACGCCCATGATTTGCTATGGGAGTAGATGCTCATGACCAGGCTGGATTATCAGGCCATCTGGATCTCCGATACTCATCTGGGTCTGAAAGAGGCCCGTTCCGAGTCCCTGTTGGATTTTCTCCGCCATACCCAGTGCCGCAAACTCTACTTAGTGGGAGACATCATAGATGTCTGGAAGATGCGCTCCGGTCTGTATTGGCCAGCTATCAACAACGAGATCGTCCGCACCATAATGCGCATGGCACGTGAAGGCACTGAGGTGATCTATGTGCCAGGCAATCATGATGAAGTGTTCCGGGATTATCTGGGGCTGTTTTTTGGTGGTATCAGGATCGAGAGTGAGGTTGAACATCAGGCGGCTGATGGGAAACGTTACCTGATACTGCACGGAGATGAATTTGACTGTGTAGTGATGCATAACAAATGGTTGGCTCATATTGGCAGTAGCGCCTATGACATGCTGCTTTGGTGCAACCGCTGGTTCAACTTGGTTCGGCGCAGATTGGGAATGTCTTACTGGTCTTTGTCAGCCTATCTGAAGAACAAGGTGAAAGAGGCAGTCAAGTACATAGGTAATTATGAACAGGCAGTTGTACGTGCCGCCAGAGAACGGAATATGGACGGTGTGATCTGCGGACATATTCATCAGGCGGCACTTACCCAGTTTGAGGAGATAACCTACGCCAACTGTGGCGACTGGGTTGAGAGTTGTACTGCCCTGGCAGAAGAGGCAGATGGAACTATACGCCTGATCCACTGGGCTCATGAGAGCGTACTATTACTCGACGAGGTAAACAGATATGCGGATTGCACTGATAACGGACGCGTGGTCACCACAGGTTAATGGAGTTGTTCGAACCCTCAAACGCACAGTCCAGGAACTGGAAGGGTTGGGACATGAAATTCTTTTGATTACGCCGGAACTTTTCAGAACCATTCCCATGCCAAGCTATCCAGAGATTCCCATATCTATAATGCCAGGGCGTAAAGTGGCTCGGATGCTGGATAGTTTTGACCCAGAGGCAGTACATATAGCCACCGAGGGTTCTATAGGGTGGTCGGCACGGCGTTACTGTCTGAAGCGGAAACGTCCTTACACCAGTGCCTATCACACCCGTTTTCCAGAATATGTCCGCTTACGTGCACCGATCCCGCTCTCCTGGTCTTACGCTATTATGCGCCGTTTCCACGACTCTGCTGTACAGACCATGGTGGCAACTGCCTCGCTGCAGGCAGAACTGGAGGATAAAGGGTTCAATAATCTGGTTCGATGGTCACGTGGCGTTGATACCGAGCGCTTTCATATGCAATCAAGCGATGCACTGGTCGGCATAAAGCCGGCCTTTCTTTATCTGGGTCGGGTAGCGGTGGAAAAGAATATAGAGGCATTTCTTTCTTTGGATCTGCCGGGACAAAAATATGTGATTGGTGATGGGCCTGCTATGGCAGATCTGCAACAGTGTTTTCCAGAGGTGCAGTTTCTTGGTTACCTGGAAAACGGCACTCTGGCCCGCACCCTGTCAGCTGCAGATGTGATGGTATTTCCCAGTCTGACAGATACCTTTGGACTGGTAATGCTAGAGGCCATGGCCTGTGGGGTACCAGTGGCAGCGCTTCCAGCCCCGGGACCTGTGGATGTAATAATTAACGGGGTGAATGGTTGGGTGGATGAAAATCTGCGCCAGGCATGTATAAATGCTCTGCAGGTAAATCGGGACTCCTGTCGTAGGTTTGCTGAACAGAACTCTTGGGAGGCGTGTACTCAGCAGTTCTTGAGTAATCTTTGCCCCACACCATCTATATCTAATTCAACTGCTGAACAATCCAGTGAGAGTAAAGTAGCTCCGGCAAAATCTTAGTACTAATAGCAGATAGCTATAGTGTAATTCCACTGCTGTCAGATACGCCTGCAATATAGCTGCAATAAAACTATCACTGGTCTTTCATGCAGTTATCATAAAACCGTTATCTGGTTTCCTTAACATAGTCGAAATGATAGGTCTTTAATTCGATTAAGGGGAACCAATGAATAATCAAGCAAGCAATCTTCCCTTCAAACTCAACGGTGCACTGGGGCTAAATCGTATTCCACTACTGGAGCCAATAGTAGAGCGCTCCCTGGCATTGCACCACCTGAACCGTTTATATAACGATCAGCCAAAGACCAGCAGCTGTATGGAATTTCTGGAGCAGACGCTCAAGGCCTTCAACGTAAGATATCTAACCTATTCTGGAGAACTGGATAATATTCCGCAACAAGGGCCTGCAATTATGGTTGCCAACCATCCGTATGGTGCCATTGAAGGGGTGGTTTTGACTTACCTACTGCTACAGATAAGACCGGATATTAAGATAATGGCCAATCAGTTTCTGTATCGGATACCCGAGTTGCGTGAGCTGTTTATTGGTGTGGATTCGTTTGGAAGCAACCAGGCATCCAAGAGCAATAGCGGGCCATTACGTGAGGCCATACGCTGGGTCAGGAAAGGTGGTTTGCTGCTGGTGTTTCCTGCGGGTGAAGTTTCCTATTATCGGTTGGACAAGGGGTGTGTGACGGATCCGGAATGGAGTAGTAGCATCGCCCGGCTTATACGCATGAGCGGGGCTGCAGTTATCCCATCATACATACATGGCAATAATGGAGTGATGTTCCAGCTTGCTGGTCTGGTACACCCGCGACTACGCACTGCACTGCTACCGCGCCAGTTAACCAACAAGTATGGCCATTTGATGCCAATCAGGATTGGTGAGGCTATATCCCCTCAGAAACTGTCTAGCCCTGGACTGACCAATGAGGAGTTGTCCAACCAACTACGGTTGCGATGTTACATGCTGGCGGAGAAACTGATCCCAACCGGGAGACGGTCAGGTTATATTGCATCTAACCGTACTATCCCAGTTGCGTCCCAGGTACATACAGATACTGTATTGCAGCAAGAGGTGACAAGATTATCTGCCGAACAGCGGCTTGTGGATGGTGATGAGATGCAGGTTTATTATGCCCATGCAGATCAGATCCCAAATCTTATGCAGGAAATTGGGCGTCTACGTGAACTGACCTTTCGCGCTACCGGTGAGGGGACTGGCAGGGAGCGTGATATCGATTTGTACGATTCCTACTATCTACATCTGTTTATCTGGAACAAGAAAGAGTCTGAACTTGTAGGAGCCTATCGCCTGGGACTGGTAGACCAAATTACCAGGAAATATGGAATCAAAGGACTCTACAGCTTCTCTCTGTTCAAATACCGTCGCTCCATGATAGATCGTATCAGTCCTGCCATCGAACTGGGTCGTTCCTTCATCCGTAAAGAGTACCAGCGCAGCTTTTCCCCACTATTGCTGTTGTGGAGGGGTATAGGAGCCTATGTTTGTCGTAACCCCAAGTACCGTATCCTGTTTGGACCGGTGAGCATCAGTAGTGAATACAAAAGCTTGTCACAGCAGATGATGGTGAGTTTCCTGATGTCAAATCGTAGTCATACTGGTCTGGCTCAGCAGATAAAACCGCGTCGTCCTTTTCAATCAGGTAAAGAGGCAAAGCTGCTTGATGGTATATCTGATTTCAAAGATCTTGATCTGGTTTCTGATCTGATCTCCCAACTGGAGCCAGATGGGAAGGGTGTTCCTATTTTACTGAAGCAGTATCTGAAGATGGGAGGACACATACTCGGGTTTAATGTTGATAAAGAGTTCAATAACTCATTGGACGGTTTGGTAATGGTGGATCTTGAGCAAAGCCCACAAAAGCTGTTGCAGCGCTATATGGGCAAAGATGGTGCTGCACGGTTTCTCGACTCCACTCCTCACACAAGGACTTCAATTCCCATAACCCAACTAACTGGTTGATTAAGGCCTTATTATCTCTTGCAGTATGGAGGTGTTTGAGTAGCCAGGAAGGTTATTCCTATAGTGACTGTCTGATCTCTGTGGTGTAGATAATTCCAAAATAATGATCTGTATTATTGTCTAGTGCAGACAGATTTATGTGGCTTATCTGATCTGCTAATCCCTTAAAATAAATAACCCTACCTGAGTTTAAGGAAATCTATTCTCTGTATTAAAGAATCACCGGTAATTGCCGATCTATACAGGTAGCAGCCAGTACCCAATAATCCCGCATAGATTGATGACTTATGTATGTGTTGATTGCAGTGTAGGTATCTGTGCTCTATCCGTAACAAAGTTAGGCAATTAGATGGAGATGGTGATTTGCACTGGCTAAAAAGCCTGATCTGTAAAATTAAAATTCGTCGACTCCTGCTGATTGTGATGGGATTGCTCAGTGCAGTGGCGATATCGGCGCTGATGTGGAATGGCTACAATGTCCTACAGCAGTATCGTACTGCTAGTCGCTTGGCCTTGAACAGTGAACTGGCGGACAAGTCTCTCCTGTTTACCACTGAATTGGCCATTGAGCGTGGTCTTACCTACACCCTGTTAGCATCTTCTGATGCCCCTCAACCAGAGGCTTTGTTGCATCTGGAGGAGCAGCGAAAACGAGTTGATAAACGGTTTCATGCATTCCTGCGAATTCTTAATACACACTATATGCCTGATACGACAGAAGCCCTGCCACAGGGTTTCCGTATTTTTCAGAGACATAATCTGCAACTGGATAGGCTGCGCAATGAGATAGATTCCGTCTTTGAAAAACAGGTCAAGAAAGACATCTCAATGCAGTGGTTTGGACTGGTTACCTGGATAATTGAGGACGTTTCGCGCTTGCAGCGTGAGATTATGACTTCAACCCATGAGGCAGGGTATGTTATTGCACAGGGTCAACAGTTACGCTCGCTATTTTTCAGAATGACTGAAACAGCTGGGCTTGAGCGGGCCCTCATTGCCCAAAAGATCGCGTTGAAAAGGCGGCTTAATGATGACGATCTGAATCAAATTGCAGATTTTCAGGAAGTACATAATAACGGCCATTTACAGTTACTGGAATTGATCAAGGAGTACCCGGATACAGGTGAACTGGGCCTGGCCATGGCAAGCTACAAGGCAGTATTCCGTGACAGCTATAAACGTCTTCGTAGGACGGTAATAGATGCCTCAGCTAGAGGAGTAAGTTATCCTTTATCGGCACTGGACTGGTTTTCTGAGGCCACTAAGGCCATAGATACAATAATAAAACTTTCCGAAGCATTTACTCACCATCACCGGTCTGATGTGGCTGTGATACAACGGCAGGCAAATAATACGGTGTTTACCATGGCAGGTACTGTTGTATTGGTGTTGCTGCTATTTACTTTTGCTTATTTAATCACCTATCGCCGCATACTAATACCACTGCAGATTCTGGACCAAGCGGCCAAAACTATCCAGCAGGGAGATCTGGGTCGGGAAGTGTCTCTAAGAGCCAGTGATGAGTTTGGGCGTTTGGGACAAAGCTTTGAATCCATGCGCCAGAGCCTGCTGGCAGACCGTGAACAGCGTGACAAAGCAGAGCAGGAACTGCGCAAGCTGCACCAGGCTGTAGAACAGAGCATAAGCTCACTGGTAATAACCGATGCACAAGGGGTCACTGAATATGTAAATCATCGTTTCGAATTGACTACTGGATATTCACCTGAGGAGGTTATTGGTAAAAAGTACAACATTGTTCGCTCCGGTCACACACCAACAAAGGTCTACCAGGACTTATGGGATACCATCACCTCAGGTGATGTCTGGGAGGGAGAACTGCTTAATCGGAAGAAGAGTGGTGAACTATTCTGGGAACTGGTCAGCATCTCTCCTGTAAGCAATAAACAGGATGAAATTACCCACTTCATTGGCATGCATTATGATATTACGCAACGCAAACACATGGAGGAGAAGCTGAATTATCTGGCCTATCATGATGAGATGACCGGGCTTCCCAACCGCACCCTGCTGGCAGACAGATTTCAACAACTCACCAGTCAGTCTAAACGCAGGTCAGTCCAATTTGCCTTGCTGATGTTAGACCTGAATCGTTTCAAACTTATCAATGATAGCCTGGGCCATGAAACTGGTGATCAGGTATTGGTAGAGGTTGGTGATCGACTGTTGCAGCTGGCGCGTAGTGAAGACACCGTGGCACGCTATGGTGGCGATGAGTTTGTGCTACTGGTAACAGATATTGAATCTGCAACAGACATAACTGAAATTGCACATCGTATTAATCGCAAGGTCAGTGAGCCTCTCTATATTGAAGAGCGTACCTTGCACATTGGTTGTTCTATTGGGGTTGCCATCTGGCCACAGGATGGTGAAACCCTGGATAATCTTCTAAGTAATGCCGATGCCGCCATGTATCAGGCCAAGACTCGTAGTGGAGACAAACTGCAATTCTTTACCGACGAGTTGAATGCTAAAGTGCAACAGCGTATGGAGATGGAAAACGATCTGCGTGAAGCACTCACCAGAAATGAATTGGAGCTATATTATCAACCCCAGTTCAATTTACAGGATGAGTGTATTACCGGGATTGAGGCCTTGCTACGCTGGAATCACCTGGATGGTATGGTTATGCCAGATCGGTTTATTCCTCTGGCTGAGGAGACAGGCCTTATACTCCCCATTGGTGAGTGGGTTCTTGATCAGGCTTGTCAGCAGGTAGTGCAGTTAGAACAGCTGGGGTATCCGGATCTGTCGGTATCTATCAATGTATCTGTGCGGCAATTGGAGGGGCAGGATATAGTCTCGGTTTTTAAACAGCTTATTAAAAGAACTGGTATATCTCCTTCATCACTGGAAATTGAGATCACTGAAAGTGTAATGATGGATGATCCTGAAACCATGATTGAATCTCTGGCCAAACTGAAAAGCCTGGGGGTAAAATTGGCCTTGGATGATTTTGGAACTGGACACTCATCTCTTTCTTACCTGCAGCGTTTCCCCTTTGACAGACTCAAGATCGATCGTGCCTTTGTACGTAACATCACCGCCAACTCAGACGATGCCGCCATTGCCATTACCATAGGAGCAATGGCAAAAAGCCTTAATCTGGAGGTTATTGCAGAAGGTGTGGAAGATGAGGATCAGATGGATTTCCTGTTGGAGTGTGGGTGTAATCACATCCAAGGCTACATTATCAGCAAGCCGGTTCCGGCGAGTGAGCTCGTTGCTGTTCTGAAAAAATTTAAATCTTGTGCAAAGGATAAGCACCATATCACCACTTGATTAGTGGTAAGCTGCCTTGTAAACCAGTATTCACCCACATAACCTGGCCACTTATACCTAATCTTGCTCTGCAAGGTCAGGAATAGTGGTTGTAGACGATTGCAGAGGTTTGCTACTGCATGCTACAGTCGCCGCTTTCAGGTCAAGCTAAGTCCTGATCACCGTTTTATGGTGGCCTGTGTCGGTCCCCTCGCAACGTGAAGCCGTGAACCCGGTCAGGCCCGGAAGGGAGCAGCCGCAGCGGTGGAATCGTGTGCCGGGGTGTGGCTGATGCGGGCCGCCACCCTTTCTCCATATCCGGTCTGAAGGTACTAGGTTCTTGCTCCCAGTAGGGTTAGAATAGATATTTTATTGGATTGGAATCGACAAGCCTTCATGAGTTATCAGGTCCTGGCCCGTAAGTGGCGTCCTCGTCTGTTTGCAGAACTGGTTGGCCAGGAACATGTGGTCCAGGCACTCACCAATGCCTTGGATCATGATCGTCTGCACCACGCCTACCTGTTCACCGGAACCCGCGGGGTTGGTAAGACAACACTGGCACGTATCTTTGCCAAATCCCTGAATTGTGAGCAGGGGGTTACTTCGGTTCCATGTGGCCAGTGTAGTGTCTGCGTGGAGATTGATGAGGGTCGCTTTGTTGACCTGCTGGAGGTGGATGCAGCTTCCAGAACCAAGGTGGACCAGACCCGTGAACTGCTGGATAACGTCCCCTATGCCCCCGTACGTGGTCGCTACAAGGTGTACATCATAGATGAGGTGCACATGTTCTCAGACAGCAGTTTCAACGCACTGCTGAAGACCTTGGAAGAACCGCCACCCCATGTCAAATTTCTCCTGGCCACGACCGATCCCCAAAAAGTTCCGGTTACAGTCCTGTCGCGCTGTCTGCAGTTTAATCTGAAGCGTCTGCCACTGGATCAGATCCAGGAGCGCCTGGAGCAGATTCTGCAGCAGGAATCTGTAGAGCATGATGTTTCTGCCCTGATGCAGCTGGCACGCGCTGCTGATGGAAGTATGCGTGATGCCTTGAGCCTTATGGATCAGGCCATTGCCTTCGGTGGTGGTGAAGTTAAGGATGCTGAGGTTCGTACCATGCTGGGCACCATAGCCACTGAACAGGTGTTCAAGCTGCTGGAAGCATTGGCGGATATGGACCCGCAGCGGGTAGTGGATTGTGTAGCGGAGCTAGCGGAGCGAGTGCCAGATTTTGCCAGCGTGTTGCAGGAGTTACTCTCCATGTTACACCGCACCGCACTCTATCAGGCAGTGCCCAAGGCTGTGGATGTCACTGATGTTGACCATGATCAGATACAGCTGTTAGCACAGAAGATGGCGCCAGAGGATGTGCAGTTGTTCTACCAGATAGGATTGGTTGGCCAGCGTGACCTGCCTCTGGCACCGGATCCGAGAAGTGGTTTTGAGATGGTATTGCTTAGAATGCTCGCCTTCCGACCGGAACAGGGTGCTGCTCAGGAGAGGAGCAGTACTGGAAAAAAGCCTGAGCCGGCCACAGCAAAGCCGCAGCAGGTTGCAGCGGCACCTAAAGCTGTCACTAGACCTGAGCCTGTACCTGCGGCACGTGCAGCAGTGGAGACCAGTCAAACTGGTACTCCTGCAGATCTGAAGGATTGGAGCAGGGTTATATCTGGGCTGAAAGTAGGGGGGATCTCGCGCCAGCTGGCGGAAAACTGCCAGTATCGTGAGTGGGATGGCACAACTCTGACCCTGACCCTGGATCCGGCCCATGAACACATGCGGGTGGAGAGTTCTGAACACCGTCTGGTACTGGCCCTGCAGGAGTTTCTGGGGACAGATGTTAAGCTGAAGATACAGGTGGAGCAGCCAGAATCAGAAACTCCGGCCCAGCAACAGGCAAGGGCCAAGGCTGAGCGGCAGTGTGAAGCAGAACGGACCATGTCGGAAGATCCGTTGGTGCGGGCTGCAGAAGAGCAGTTTGGGGCCAGATTGATAGCCGAGTCGATCAAGCCTATAGACTAAGGAGCCTCTGATTAATTCCATGATGGCCGAGACGCTGCTTTTGCGTCTTGAGATGCAAGGCGGCTTGTGCAGCTAATGGCCTTAGTCCTTAGCAAGCAAGCCAACACAGCAGATCTGGCGCAAAGGCGCGTCCCGAAGGGTTTGCACCAAATGGCGCGCTCGCTGTGTTGTGGCGCTTGCCGTATAGCTTTGGCATGCGGCCTGCGCACCACGCCTTGCGATCATCGCCATTTGGATACAAACTCGGTTCATCAGCGAACTAATCAGAGGCTCCCTAATTGAAATAGTGAGGTAAGTGTTATGCGTGGTGGTTTAGGCAACATGATGAAGCAGGTCCAGAAGATGCAGGATGATCTGGCCAAGGCCCAGGAGCAGCTGGCCCAGGAAGAGGTTGAAGCCGAATCAGGTGGTGGCCTGGTAAAGGTGGTGATGAATGGCAAGCATGAGGTGAAGCGGGTATCCATCGATGATAGCCTGATGGGCGACGACAAGGAGATGTTGGAGGATCTGGTAGCGGCTGCCATGAATGCTGCGGTACAGAAGGTGGCGGATAAGACCAAGGACAGTATGTCTGGTGTTACCAGTGGTATGGGACTACCACCTGGGTTTAAGCTTCCATTCTAAAACAGATGCCAGACCAGCCACTGCTAAATAGATTGATGGAGGCCCTGCGCTGCCTGCCAGGGGTTGGTCCAAAATCTGCCCAGCGCATGGCATTTTACCTGTTGGAGCGGGATCGGGAAGGGGGGCGAAATCTCTCCCGGGTAATGGCAGAGGCCATGGAAAACATTGGTAACTGCAACCGCTGTCGTACCCTGAGTGAGCAGGAGACATGCTCTATCTGCGCCAACCCCAATCGTGATGACAGCTTATTATGCGTGGTGGAAACACCAGCAGAGCTAATGGTTATAGAGCAGGCCATCGATTACCGGGGACGCTATTTTGTCCTGGGTGGACATCTGTCGCCACTAGATGGGATTGGTCCCAGAGAGATAGGCCTTGACAAGCTGGAACAGCGTTTGGATGAAGGCAGTGTCACTGAGCTTATCCTGGCTACCAATACCACGGTAGAGGGTGAGGCTACGGCCCACTACATCAGTGAGATGGCCCATGCCAGGAATGTCCGTACCACACGTATTGCCCACGGCGTCCCCTTGGGCGGAGAACTGGAGTATGTAGATGGCGGCACCATCTCCCACGCCTTCGCCGGGCGTCAGGAAATGTAGATCTGCCTCCATTGTATACGTGTTTAACCGCTAAGGATGCAAAGATAACTTAATCAATATATTAACTTAGCGCTCTTGGCGTTCTTCGCGGTTAATATGTGATGGTTGGGGTAGATGCTGAAAATATACTTGGAGATATACCATGACTGATTGTTTATTTTGTAAGATGGTCTCAGGTGAAATACAGCCTGATGTGGTATTGGAAAACGACGATGTCTTGGCCTTCCGTGATGTGAATCCCCAGGCCCCAACTCATATTCTCATTATTCCCAAAAAACATATCAGTACGATAAACGACATCGATGAATTAGATGCCATGCTAATGGGGAAACTCTACCTGGCGGCCAAGCAGATAGCGGCTATGGAGGGCTTTTCCGAGTCTGGTTACCGTACTGTAATGAATTGCAATAAGGATGGTGGTCAGGCTGTATATCACATCCACCTGCACCTTCTTGGTGGCCGTGCCATGGGTTGGCCTCCGGGCTAACCATCTAATATACAAGGCTATTTCACATATAGCCTGTTTTTCAGCTATGCTATGGTGTACACCTTTCATAGATGGCAGATGGTACCTTGACCACTATCGGTAGTGCTTTGATTCCACTGGTTAATGCGCAGCAACAGCGTGCGCAGACCTTCCCGCAGGAGATAAACCGTCTGCGGGAGGAGTCCCGTGTGGAGCGGGGCAGCATTGCATCCAGTCTAAGTGACGACGAGCGTGACTCTCTAAGTGGTCGGGCAGACAGCCTGAGCCAGGATGATGATCTGGCTGGACTCACCACCAGGGCTCGGGCCGCAGTACAGGCCTATCAGGTGCAGGCGGTGGACGCCGAGCGGGAGCAGATAAGCCATCTAATGGGTGTAGACGTATTTGCCTAATCAGGCGCTTAGCACATTCTCTTCAAACTTCAGAGTCGCCAGGTGATCATCCAGGGTCTCGGCGCGACGAATCAGCTCCACAGAACCATCTTCACGCAGCAACAACTCCTGAGGCCGCAGACGGGCATTGTAGTTGAAGCCCATGGCGTGACCGTGGGCTCCGGTGTCATGGATCACCAGCAGATCACCATCCTCTACCTTGGGGATGGAACGCTGGGTGGCAAACTTGTCGTTGTTTTCGCACAGGGAACCGGCGACGTCCACTACCTCTTCGTTACCGCTCTTACCTGGTACGGTAATGTGGTGATAGGCGCCGTAGAGGCCAGGACGCATCAGGGATGACATGCAGGCATCCACGCCCACATAGGTGCGGTAGATCTCCTTGCGGTTTATGGCGCGGGTGACCAGGGCACCATGGGGGCCGGTGATGTAGCGGCCGCTCTCCACAAACATCCTGGGTGCATAGCCATTGCGTTCTTTGAAGGCATCGAAATGGGCGGTGATCTCCCGGGCCATGGAATCAATATCCAGGGGATGATCTTCAGGACGGTAGGGGATACCCAGGCCGCCACCGATGTTGATGAACTCAAAGGTGATATCCAGCTCTTGTGAGATGTATTCCACCATCTCCAGCAGCATGTCCGAGGTCTCCACCATGTAGGTGTAGTTGAGCTCATTGGAGGCCAGCATGGTGTGCAGGCCAAAGCGTTTTACCCCCATATCCTTGGCCTGGCGATAGGCGTCCAGGATCTGGTCATAGGTTACGCCGTACTTAGCCTCCACCGGGTTGCCGATGATATGGTTTCCGGTCCGGCGTTCACCCGGGTTATAGCGGAAGCAGATCAGTTCCGGCAGCTCAGGGACTTTCTTCAGTAGTGAGATATCATCCAGGTTCAGGATGCAACCACCTTCAGCAGCAGCACAGATAAACTCCTCCTGGCTGGTGTTGTTGGAGGTGAACATGATGTCTTCGCCATGCCCGCCAGCCGCGCGGCTCAGAACCAGCTCAGCGATGGAGCTGCAGTCATAGCCAAAACCCAGGGACTGCATGATGTTGAGAATTCCGGGGTTGGGCAGGGCCTTGACCGCGTAGTACTCACGAAATCCATCGATACCGGAGAACACTTCCTTCAGATGGTTGCCGGTCTGCTTGATACCTGCTTCATCGTAGATATGAAACGGTGTTCCAAAATGTGCGGCAATGTCATCCAGCCGTGGGTACAGCCGGTTTTCAAAACTTTTGGACATGGGCATAGCTAGTTCACCTTCAAATACTGTTGATTACCCTGATTTATTGTCAGCAAATACTTAGATGCTGTTGCTGATCCGGTCCATGGCCTCTTTCACGTTCTCGAAGCTGTTGAAGGCACTGATGCGGATGTAACCCTCACCGCACTTGCCGAAGCCAGCACCTGGAGTGCAGACCACTCCAGCCTTGTTCAGCAGCATGTCGAAGAACTCCCAGGAGTCCATCTTGCCATCGATCCAGATGTAAGGAGAGTTGTCACCACCGATGCAGTCATAACCCAGAGCGTTGATCTTCTCGCGGATGTAGGCGGCATTGTTCATATAGTAAGAGACCAGTTCCTTGATCTGGGCCTGTCCCTCGTCGCTATACACAGCTTCAGCTGCACGTTGCACCGGATAGGAGACACTGTTGAATTTGGTAGTGTGGCGACGGTTCCACAGGGAGTGAACCGATACTGCCTCACCGGACTCGGTATAGGCCATGCACTCCTTGGGCACCACGGTGTAGGCGCAGCGGGTACCGGTGAAACCGGCGTTCTTGGACAGGCTGCGGAACTCCACGGCCACCTCGCGCGCTCCTTCCACCTCATAGATGGAACGGGGGATATTCTCATCCTGGACGAAGGCCTCGTAGGCGGCGTCATACAGGATCAGGGCCTTGGTCTCCTTGGCAAAATCCACCCATTTCTTGAGCTGGTCTTTGGTTATGGTGGCACCGGTAGGGTTGTTGGGGAAGCAGAGGTATATCAGGTCTACCGGTTCACTGGGGATCTCAGGGATGAAGTTATTCTCCTTGGTGGCCTCCAGGTAGACCAGGCCTTTGTAGCGGCCATTCTCTGCCTCGCCGGTACGACCAGCCATCACGTTAGTATCTACGTACACCGGATAGACTGGATCTGGGATGGCAATGGTGATGTCGCTGGAGAAGATCTCCTGAAAGTTTCCTGTATCGCACTTGGCCCCGTCGCTGACGAAGACCTCATCAGCATCAACATTGCAGCCCCGGGACTGGAAATCACCCTTGGCGATGGCCTCACGCAGGAAGTCATAACCCTGTTCCGGTCCATAACCACGAAAACTGCTGTCGCTGGCCATCTCATCCACTGCGGCATGGAATGCCTTGACGCAGGCGTCTGGCAGGGCACGGGTAACGTCACCGATGCCGAGCTTGATCACCTTCTGATCCGGATGCGCCTCCTGATGGGCGGCTACGCGCTTGGCGATGTCGGAGAAGAGATAGGAGGCCTGAAGCTTGTTAAAGTTCTCGTTGATTTTGATCATTTGATACCTCGGTCGATCCTTTGTGTCTTGTGGTTGGTGTTAGCCAGTCCGAATTTGGTAAAGCCGCGTAGTATATTCTATCGTCAACTGCCTGGACAGTATCAGATGGATTGAATGGTTACAGATGCAGCGGCTGGATAATCTGCTGGTTAGATATTGATAGTATCTGAATCAGTATCATCACTCTCTAGCTGGCGCAGGATAGTGTCATGCAGACACTGTAGCGTGTCAGGATCCTCAACCGGTCTGGAATCCTCATCAGTGATGAAAAAAGTGTCCTCTGCTTCGGCACCAATGGTGGCAATTTTAGCGGCCTTGAGATTGACTCTGCATTGAGAAAAGGCCTGGCCTACCTGGGCCAGAAGGCCGGGTTGATCAGCTGTGATCAGCTTGAGTATGGTTCTCTGGTTGGTCTGGTCCTGGATGAAGTCTATCTGGGTAGGGATCTTAAAGTGTTTCATCTGACGTGGTATGCGTCGGGTGACGTTCAGGCTCACCTGGTCAGGATTATTCAGACCATTTCTGAGTACCTGGATAATCTTCTGTTCCCGATCCTCATCAGTGATGGCGCTACCATCATCTTCCAGTACCCGATAACTATCAAGGGAGTAGCCGTCACTGGTGGTCTCGATGCGGGCATCAACTACATTGAGACGCAGGCGGTCGAGCAGGGCAGTGGTAATGGCAAACAGGCCCGTGTGGTCATGGGAATAGATCACCACTTCCGAACCACCGCGCCCTGTTTTACTGCGTAGTTTTATCTGTGGCCCATCCTGTCCTTTGTTGGAATTAATGAACTGGGTATGGGATATGATCTCTTCCACTGAGGAGTAGAGGAAATACTCCATGCCCAGGGTTCTCCACAGATTGTTGATGGCATCGCTTCCAATACCTGATCGCCCCAGTTCTTCACTGGCATCTCGCTGTTTTTCCTGGATTAACTCGTTCAGGTCATGGGGGCGTTCCAGGCCGCGCAGCATGGTGCGGCGAGTGGCGATGTACAGGTCCTTGAGCAGTGAATCTTTCCAGGAGTTCCATTTCTTGGGATCGGTGGCGCGCATGTCGGCCACGGTAAGCAGATAGAGATGATCCAGCCGGGCAATGGTGCCCAGCTTCTTGGCGAAATTGTGAATTACCTCCGGATCACTGGTGTCCTGGCGCTGGGCCGTCATGGACATAAGCAGGTGGTTGCGCACCAGCCAGGAAACAAGTTTGCTGTCGTAATCGCTAAGGCCATGTTCTTTACAGAACACCCAGGCATCTTTGGCCCCGATTGTAGAGTGGTCACCTTCGCGTCCTTTTCCTATGTCATGGAACAGACCTGCCAGATATAACAGCTCTGGTTTGGGCAGGCGGTGGATGATTTCACTACACAGTGGGAACTCGCGTGCCCGCCAACTCACGGCAAAGCGGCGCAGGTTGCGCACTACGAACAGGGTATGCTCATCCACTGTGTACACATGGAACAGGTCATACTGCATGCGGCCCACAATGTTACTGAATACCGGCAGGTACGCAGGGAGTATGCCGTAACGGTTCATGCGTCTGAGTTCTGATGTTACACCGTTGGATTGGCGGATGATCTCCATGAACAGGCTCTTTGCACGCAAGTCATCTCTGAATTTGTCATCAATTTGATGTCGATGGGAGCGGATTAGACGCACCGTGCTGGCGCGTACCCCCTTCAATTCTGGATATAGCTGGAGCAGTAGGAAGATCTCCAGCAGGGCAAATGGATAGCGCCGAAAGATGTTGTCATTGGTCACCTCGAGGAATCCGTTCCTGGCCTGAAACCTCTTGTTGATGCTGAGAATTTCCGCCGGCTGATTCTCCATCAGGATGGCCTCTTCAAACAGCTGCAGCAGTCGCTCATTCAGGCGCTCAATGCGGATGGCGGTGCGATAGTAGCGTTGCATGAACTGCTCTACTGCCAGACTATGTTCCTGATCTACAAATCCGAACTCCTGGGCCAGGGCACGCTGGTAGTCGAACAGCAGCCGGTCCTCTCTCCGGCCGGTGTGCAGGTGCAGGGCAAAGCGTATCTTCCACAGTAGGGAGCGTGCCTCCATCAGGTATTCATACTCTACCTCAGTCAGGAAGTTATGCCCCACCAGGCCATGCATGGTTTCGCAGCCAAAGTAGCGCTTTGCTACCCAACCCACGGTCTGGATATCTCGTAGTCCCCCCGGTCCTTCTTTGAGATTGGGTTCCAGGTTGGTGGCGGTATCATCAAATTTTTCGTATCTCTCTTTCTGTTCCTCCCATTTACCCTTAAAAAACTGGTCACTGGGCCATATTTTGTCCGGTGAGGTGGCATCGCGCATCTGTTGCAGGGTATCCGGGCTCCCGGCTAGCAGACGTGATTCCATTATGTTGGTGGTTACGGTGATATCCTGCTTTGCTTCCTCTACACACTCATCTATAGAACGTACGCTGTGCCCCACTTCCAGGCCGATATCCCAGAAGAAAGTCAGTAACTGCTCAATATTTTCTGTGAGCTGGTCCCGTTCCTTGGGCTCCACCAGTATCATCAGATCGATATCAGAATGGGGATGCAGCTCGCCACGGCCATAGCCACCAACTGCCACCAGGGCAGCATCGGTCTGTTCAGGCATATTGAGTTGCCAGGCTCGCTGTAGCAGGGAGTCAATCAACTTTGCCCTCAGGGATACCAGGGTAGAGACCGGGACTTGGTCTTGAAAGCCCTGGGCCAGTGTCTCAGCGCCTTGGGCCAGGGTATTGCGGAACAGGACCAGGGGATTATCAGTCTCAGAAAGTGCCTGATCGAAGGCTGTGCCGTTAAATACTCGTTTCATTTACTAAGGAACCCCTGATTAATTCCATGATGGCCGAGACGCTGCCTTTGCGTCTTGAGATGCAAGGCGGCTTGTGCAGCTAATGGCCTTAGTCCTTAGCAAGCGAGC
>JANQEV010000110.1 GCA_028278145.1 Chromatiales bacterium
AACCCATCCATCTCCACCAGCAACTGGTTCAGGGTCTGCTCACGCTCATCGTGGCCGCCGCCCAGGCCGGCACCACGGTGGCGACCCACGGCATCGATCTCGTCGATAAATATGATACATGGAGCATGCTTCTTGGCCTGTTCAAACATGTCACGCACACGGGAAGCACCCACACCCACAAACATCTCCACAAAGTCAGAACCGGATATGGTAAAGAAAGGAACCTTGGCCTCACCGGCGATGGCCCTGGCCAGCAGAGTCTTACCAGTACCTGGGGAACCCACCATCAGGACACCCTGTGGAATCTTGCCACCCAGTTTCTGGAACTTGCCCGGATCACGCAGGAATTCCACCATCTCCGAGACCTCTTCCTTGGCCTCTTCCACACCCGCCACATCGGCGAAGGTAACCTTGACCTGGTCTTCTGTCAGCATACGCGCCTTGCTCTTGCCGAAAGACATGGCGCCACGACCGCCACCTCCACCCTGCATCTGGCGCATAAAGAAGATCCACAGGCCGATAAGGATAAACAGCGGGAACCAGTTGATCAGGATTGACATCAGTATGGATGGCTTCTCTGGTGGCACTGCCTGGATCTGAACATTGTTGTTCAGCAGGTCGCCTACCAGGCCATCATCACCAGGACTTTCGGTAACGAAGGTGGCACCTGAGCGGAGTTTACCCTCGATGGTACGGTCAGTAATCTTTACTGATTCAACCGCCCCACCTTTAACCTGGGAAATAAAATCAGAGTAGCTCAGGGTATTGGAACTCACCTTCTGAGCGGTGAAATTGTTGAATACTGACATCAGGACGATCGCAATGATTACCCACAAGATCAGATTTTTTACCATGTCATTCAATGTTTAATCCTCATCGTGCACTACTGACGCCAGCTAAAACTGATAAAACACATCATACCAGTAATCAGACATATCCCAATATAATAGTAAAAACCAAACAATATATGGGTTAGCTGCCCATTCTAATCCGGTATGGCTCTACCCCTTAAAACCTGTTGCCACCAGATATACTTCCCTACTCTTTGGCCTTGAGGCCTTGGGTTTACGGGTCACCACTTTGGTAAACATGGCCCGCAAGTCACGTATATACTGATCAAACCCCTCTCCCTGAAACACTTTGACCACTATTCCCCCACCCGGTTTCAAAACATCTTTGGCAAAATCCAGAGCCAATTCACATAGATACATGGAACGGGGCTGGTCCACGACCGCCATACCAGTTACATTGGGGGCCATATCCGAAATAACAAGATCTACCCTTGAGTCACCCAATAACTCCTGTAAATGGCCCAGAACCTCATCCTCACGAAAATCCCCCTGGATAAAATCCACAGCCTCAATTGGCTCCATGGGAAGGATATCCAAAGCTACCACCCTGCCCTTGGAACCTATAAGCTTGCCCGCATACTGGGACCAGCCACCTGGAGCAGCCCCCAGGTCAACAACAACCTGTCCCGGCTTGATAACCCTGTCGCGTTCCTGGATCTCCTGCAATTTATACACCGCACGGGAGCGAAACCCATCTTTTTGTGATTTGAGCACAAACTCATCCTTGAAATGGCGATCAAGCCAGCGCCTGCTACTTTTGCTTCTTTTCATTGTTTCAGGAGCCTCTTTAATCTCAAGGATCAATACAGGAGTTATCCACAAGCTGGTCTGCCTATGTTCTCAGGTGACAACTATGACTACCGGGAGGATACACCAGCCTTAACTGGCGATCTGAGCAGATGGCTATTATCAATGGTTTTATTGCCAAAGCTCAAGTTGTTAATCCATACTTACATAATGAAAAGTACTCTAAAAATGTGCTATAACACACTAATAGAACGAACAATTACTCTATAAACATGTGCTGTAACTACCGGGGAACATGTGTATAAATACTCGTTAATATCAGAACTATTAAGGTCACTCATAGGTAACAAATATAGTGACATTTTTCTGAAAGGGTAAATATTGCGCCATCAAAAACCCCTCGTAATCGTGTGGCTATAGCAGCAACCGGATGACCCATTCCAAGCCAGGATGGATGTAATGCTCAAAGATTGCAGTATAAAAATGAAGCAAAACAGAACGACATTTTTGGTCTGGTTACTCCTGTTTCTGCCACTCTGTGCCCATGGGTTGGGGGTACAAGATATAAAAGTATTTTCTGCCCTAAACCAACCACTGAAAGCCAGAATTGGGCTGATATCTGCAAAAGGCCTAGTCCCCCAAGATATCCGAGTCAAACTTGCAGAACCGAAAGTGTTTGATAATGCAGGGATCGCCAGACCATATTTTCTGACCCGCATCAAATTTGAGCCTGTTATAAACCAGGATGGAACTGGACATATCATGGCCACATCCAGGGAGATTGTTCGAGAGCCCTACCTGGACTTTCTGATTGAGATAAACTGGCGTGGTGGCTCAATCATCAGAGAGTACGCCATTCTGCTGGACCCGATAACTCTCAAACAGGCCTATGTCACACCCACACCCCAAGCACCGGCTCCTAGACCGACCGTTCCAGCCAAACCGGTGGAAAAACAGCAGATGTACGGCCCGATAAAAAGAGCAGAGAATCTATGGGTGATCGCTAAAAAAACCAGGCCAAACAAATCTATATCGATAAATCAGATGATCAAGGCCATCCACCGGGAAAACCCCACTGCCTTTGTGGGCGGCGATGTTAATAAATTGAAGCAGGGTGAGATACTTACTATCCCCAATGCCCAAACCATATTTGGGCCAATAGCAGAACAGACCCAGACCAGCCCCCAGAGACAGATGCCACCTGAGCTGGCACCACAACCAACGACAACTGTAATCGAGCAGACAGAACCTGAACCGGTGCAATCCAGTACCGAAGCACCTCTGAGACAAACCACAACTGATGTAACTGTACCTGCTGCAGTAGTGGAAACCCCCGCAGTAGAACCACCCCTGCCGAAGCCAGTCGAGGAGTCTGTATCATCAGAGGTGAAGGCAAAGACAGATACAGATGAACAGATTGAAAAGCCCGAGCTAAAAGTCGTAGCCACACCTGAAGCCCAGCTACAAGAGATACTCCAGACCCAGGAAAAAAAAGCCTATCCCAAGGGTGAAATTGAGCAGTTACGTGAATCCATAACCGACACGGCAGAGGATATTACCGCACTTGAGGCTATCAACCAGGACCTGGTAAAACTGCGGAGCGCCCTACAGGCTAAGATAAAACTGGTACAGGAAGAACTGGATAAGACCAATAAGGCCATCGCTATTGTTTCTGGCCAGATGGAAGCCAGTGAAGTTGCTGACGTCAGCAGTGTGGATGCAGAACCTGAGACTAAACTCACCGCTACACCTGCTGCAGCCCTCGAGGCAGAACCACTACCAGATAGCGACACAAGCAAAGAACCCATTCCAGAACCGACACCAGAGCCAGCTGTAGAGGCTGTTACAGAAACTGTTGAACCGGAAACACCTGCTACCGAAACAGTAGAGGCTGAACAGCCGGTAGAGGCAGAGACTCCCTCCAAGACATCAGAAGGAATAAGCCCTGGTGTAATTGCCCAGATTAACGAGCCTGAGTCTGAAGAGGCTGAAGGACCAGCTGGAGCGGAAATCAAGACCGATATAGCTGAAATTGCCCGTATTAAAAAGCTTGAGCAGGAGATTGATTCACTAAAGTCACAGGATCAGACAATGCTGATCCAAAAATACCTGATCTTTATTCTGGCTATGGCGTTTCTAATTGCCATCGCCATAATCGTAGCCAACAACAGGAAAAATCGTCCGACAGATAACAGGCGTCCACTGCAACCAGGTCACCGCAGTCATTTGCATTCCCACCCTTCCTCCTATTCACCAGTAGAACCTGTGAGAAGGGATGTTGAGCATGAGGACACCATCTTTGATACGCAATATGAGGTACCGTTTGATAAAAAAGATACTGGTACCGATGAGGCTATATCACATATTGAACATCCATCTGTATTAACCAACCGCTTTGAGCCAGAGGTGGAGAATGAGCCTGTACCACAGGCTCAAGCCCCGGGTGAGGATGTGCCGTCACCCACCCTGTTTGAAACAAGCCAGAATGAGTCCCAGCAGGATGTAGACTCCATCATTACCACTGTGGATGTATATTTAGCCTACCGACGCCTGACTGAGGCAGAATCAATTCTGCACAACGCAATAGACAAACATCCAGAACTTACAGAGCTTAAGGCAAAGCTACTGGATATCTATGCCTTTAAAAAAGATAAAAAATTATTCACCAGTTACCTGGAACGCTATCAGGAAGAACTCGCATCCAAGGCTCCAAAGTTGTGGACAAACACCCTGGCCACAGCTGCCACACTAATACCAGATCACCCATATGTTGCTGATATAAAAGTCGACCAGACAGCTAAGCGACCTCATTTCAACTCAGAAAATGAAATCTCACCTGACACCAGTAGTGCCGGCTTGGAACCGGATGCAGAGGTAGATGAACTGGTGATCGGTGATGTAGAGCTGCCAGATGACGAGCTATTCAAGATCGATAACGACGACCCTGAACCATTCGATATTGACCTGGATATAGATGACATCAATAAGAATAAGTGAGCACTCCATTTTTGGTCAACTAAGACCATACAATGGCGTGTGTTATAGCATTTATCCATGGCACTGCCAGCAATCGCTGGAAACCACGAAAAACACATAACAAGTACTATTAATCCCCAAAGAAAAGAAACATCTCAGCGTTTATTTCGGATGCCAGTATAAACACGGTATACTTCGCCTCTTTTTTCCGAGAAACAGAAATGCCTATTACTGAACAACAACGCCGCAAGCTAAAGAAGCTGGTACATCACCTCAAGCCGGTTGTCATGATCGGTCAGAATGGCCTCAGCGAAGGGGTGCTAAATGAGATCGATATCGCCCTGGATTCCCATGAACTCATCAAGGTCAAGCTGAGTGGTGGGAACAAGGATGAACGCAAGGAGATGATAGAGAATATCTGCCAACAGACCGATGCAGACTTCGTCCACTCCATCGGACATGTGGCCGCCTTTTATCGCCGACATCCAAAAAAACCTAAGATCACGCCATAATCCTGGTCTTAATCATTCCTGGAAGTGTTACATTAATCAAAACCTATATTAATCCCGGCGTTAAGAGAGTAGAAAAGTGCCGAATCTTTACCTCGTATGCTGTTATCGTCGAGATCGGTCAGGGTGGCAAAGTGGGCGCCAGCAGCACTTATACCATTTACCCAAAGCACATTGGCACCGAAACTAAGGCTGGTGTTTTTGGACACACTGACGTTAATACGAGGATTGATCTCAATGGTCTGTGAGAACAGAGTATCATCTATCTCATCAGACAAGGGAGTTACCACATTGTTGTTGTCAGTGGAGAATTTGCGGTCTCTCTGTGCAAAGTTTGCATAGAGGCCTAGCTTGGCATCCCATGCAAAGGTGACTTTGTTGGAAAGCTGTTTGTCTCCCTGGATACCCATCTGCATCCCAAGCAAGCGGTTCTTGGTTTTGATTTCACCACGATCTACATCATTGCCACCACCACCAGGCAGGTCATCGGTCTCATCATAAGCAATTGACTTCAACTTCTCACCGAGGTACAGCCCACGCACTCCATAGTAGACCTTCTGTTGTGTCAAACCAATTGCCTCAGCTGGTATCACCCGGTTCACCTCTGCGCCAAAGAGAGTTGTCTTGTGTTCAGCATCCATCCATTCCATAAGACTGGCGTTACTTGTGTCCAGGTCTGAACCTGGATCAAGATCATAGCGTGCGTCTGTGCTTAGGGAAATGGTGGTCGTGTTACCGAATAACCCATCCCCTTGCATGGCATCAATAACAAAGGCTGAGAAAATATAGTCGTGATCGCCAATCTCTGTATCCAGGGTAACCCTCAAGCCAGGGGTGGTATCTGGTTCGAAGTCTTCCTGTTTCAACGAATAATATGCATCGCCCGGACTGTTGGGACCGGTCAACTCACCACCATCCGGGGTATCTCTCTGCATTGCCAGTAGTTCGACATTAACTTCAGATGCGGAAACCGCACTTGTCGCTATAAGAGTGAAGATAGGCAGCGACAAAATTATTGTCAGGGTTCTGGTAAACGTACTGGATATCATTCGTTGTGGTTCCTATAGTTCGTATTGAACCTTGGGTGTATGCTCACTTGCGAACAGTTAGAGCCTATTCCAGCACAATAGATCAGTAAACAAATGAAACTATAAAGATTTGAGTCCCAATAGGTGGCAGAGAAATATCACACTACTCGTATCTAACTTCCAGGATATCCATGTGCCTTGGGCCTTTGGGGGTATCCACGACCGCTACATCACCCTCTTCCTTACCAATCAGCGCCCTGGCCATAGGGGAGCTGACTGAAATCAGGCCATGCTTATAATCGGCCTCATCCTCGCCCACTATCCGGAAGGTATGTTCTGAATCCTCTTCCTCTTCATACACATCCACGGTAGCGCCGAACACTACCCTGCCGTTGGCATTCATGGTTCTTACATCAATAATCTGGGCATGGGAAAGCTTACCTTCGATATCCTTAATGCGGCCCTCGATAAAGGCCTGTTGCTCACGGGCAGCGTGGTATTCCGCATTCTCTTTCAAATCACCATGGGCACGGGCTTCAGAGATGGCAGCTATCACCTTGGGGCGTGACTCATTTTTCAGCTTGGTCAGCTCTTCGCGCAACATCTCGGCGCCCTTGACAGTAATTGGTACCTTGCTCATATCAATTCCTCTCGATCATACCTGCGCGTGCAGTTCCTGCAGACTGTTCACATCCACATCATCCAACTGCTTTACCGCCAGACAGAATGCCTCACCACCTGACATGGTAGTGGTATAACTCACCTTGTGCTGCAACGCAGCGCGCCTTATAGCACTGGAATCCTCAATCGCCTGTTTACCCTCAGTGGTGTTGACGATGAGACTAAAATAATCGTTCTTGATCATATCCACAATATGTGGACGCCCCTCAGCAACCTTGTTGACCCGTTCACACTCAATCCCAGCATCCTGTACCGCCCGGGCGGTGCCACCAGTAGCAAACAGTTCAAATCCAAGATCCCGCAGGCTGCGGGCTATACCAATCAGGCGTTTTTTGTCAGCATCCCGCACCGATAGCAGGGCACGTCCACCCTTAGGCAGAGCAGTACCACCACCTTCAACCGCCTTGGCAAATGCTTCACCAAAGGTCTTGCCCACACCCATTACCTCACCGGTGGATTTCATCTCCGGCCCCAGCAGGGTATCCACCCCTGGGAACTTGATAAACGGGAACACTGCCTCTTTCACAAAATAGTTCTGCGGGATCACCTCTTTGGTAAAACCCTGTTCCTTCAGGCTAACACCTGCCATACAGCGCGCTGCCACCTTGGCCAGTTGCACACCTGTGGCCTTGGAAACGAATGGCACAGTACGGGAGGCACGTGGATTCACCTCCAGCAGATAGATCTCATCATCCTTGATGGCAAACTGGGTATTCATCAGACCCACAACCTTTAACTCCAGCGCCATGCTTCTGATCTGCTCACGCATGCGATCCTGAACTGAATTCGACAAAGTATAAGGCGGCAGGGAGCAGGCAGAATCACCGGAGTGTACGCCAGCCTGCTCGATATGCTCCATGATGCTGCCGATCAATACATCCTCGCCATCACAGATGGCATCTATATCTACCTCGATGGCATCATCCAGAAAACGGTCCAGCAGTACCGGCGAATCATTGGACACACTCACTGCCTCACGCATATAGCGACGTAGATCCTCCTGGTCGTAAACGATCTCCATGGCACGACCACCTAGCACATAGGAAGGGCGCACTACCAGTGGGTAGCCAATCTCTTCCGCCAGTTCCACCGCCTGTTCAGACTCGGTGGCAGTGCGATTGGGAGGCTGCTTCAGTTCCAGCTTCTCCACCAGCTGTTGAAAGCGCTCGCGGTCTTCAGCCAGATCAATGGAGTCTGGGCTGGTACCGATGATCGGTGCTCCCGCTGCTTCCAGATCACGTGCCAGCTTGAGAGGGGTCTGTCCGCCATACTGTACGATCACACCTGCAGGCTGCTCCAGGTCGATAATCTCCAGTACATCCTCCAGGGTCAACGGCTCAAAATAGAGTCGGTCTGAGGTATCATAATCGGTAGAAACCGTCTCCGGATTACAGTTGACCATGATGGTCTCATAACCATCATCACGCATGGCAAAGGCGGCGTGCACACAGCAGTAATCAAATTCGATACCCTGTCCAATACGGTTAGGACCACCACCCAGCACCATGATCTTCTTGCGATCTGTTGGCTCTGCCTCACACTCCTCCTCATAGGTTGAGTACATATATGCAGTACTGGTGGCAAATTCGGCGGCACAGGTATCCACCCGCTTGTACACCGGGCGCACACCCAGCTCATGGCGCTGCTTGCGCAACTCTTTGGCATTTACGCCCAGCAGCATGGCCAGGCGGCCATCGGCAAAACCCTTGCGTTTCAGATAACGCATGCGCTCTGCATCCAGGGCCCGCACGCCACCTGCACGCACCTCGGCCTCGAGTTTTATCAGCTCTTCGATCTGTACCAGGAACCAGCGATCTATGGCGGTGGCCTCGAACACCTCTTCCATGGTCATACCCATGCGGAAGGCATCACCCACGTAGCGCAGACGCTCGGCACCCGCCTGACGCATCTCACGCATGATCTCATCTCTGGCACCATCCGCTTCCAGATCCACAATCTCATCCAACCCGCGCATGCCGGTTTCCAGACCACGCAGGGCCTTCTGCAGCGATTCCTGGAAGGTACGGCCGATAGCCATGACCTCACCCACCGACTTCATCTGGGTGGTGAGACGATCCGGGGCCTGGGGGAACTTCTC
>JANQEV010000133.1 GCA_028278145.1 Chromatiales bacterium
CCGCCGTGCGACTCCTGGGCAAGATCAACGGCGCCGTAGGCAACTATAATGCCCATATGGTGGCCTATCCAGAGCTGGATTGGCCTGGCTTTGCCCAGGGCTTTGTGGAGTCCCTGGGACTAACCTGGAATCCATACACCATTCAGATAGAACCGCACGACTACATGGCAGAGCTATTTGATGCCACTGCCCGCTTTAATACCATACTGATTGATTACTGCCGAGATATCTGGAGTTATATCTCCATTGGCCATTTCAAACAGAAGACTGTCGCCGGTGAAGTAGGTTCATCCACCATGCCACACAAGGTGAATCCTATAGACTTTGAGAATGGCGAGGGCAACCTGGGTATAGCCAATGCCCTGTTCGGACATCTGGCAGCAAAACTACCTGTATCCAGATGGCAGCGCGACCTTTCAGATTCCACGGTATTACGCAATCTGGGGGTCGGCTTTGCCCACACCAGTATTGCTCTGCAATCGGTACTACGTGGCATCTCCAAACTGGAGGCTAATGTTGACAGCCTTGAGGCAGATTTGGATGCCAACTGGGAGGTTCTGGCGGAGCCGGTACAGACGGTGATGCGTAGATATGGAATAGAAAAACCCTATGAGAAACTCAAGGAGCTTACCCGCGGGCACCGCATAACCCAGTCGGATATGATGCAGTTTGTAGATGGTCTGGAGCTACCGGAAGAGGCCAAGGATGCACTGAAAAAACTGACACCTGCCAACTACATTGGAAATGCCGTAGAGCAGGCAAAAGATATTTAAGAACAACAAGTTAATATCAACTCAAAAAACAGGCAGTGGGTACTTTTCCCACTGCCTGTAGCTCTGGCAAACATCCACACCTGTCAAACTGTGAAGTAATTCACAACCATTCAGAACAATATTCGTTAAGATTTATTCACATTTTGGAAACAGTGTTTACTCCCGTTTCTAATGCATAGTTCCCCGATTGCCCTGCCTACCATCCCTGGTGCGCGGGGTTCTTTTTTTTCTATAGCTATAAGGTATACACTTAGCCTGAAACACCCCACAACAATATCCTGCTATCATGGTCTGAACTGATAGGGAGCAAACTAATGACTGATGGTGAAACTACCGCGGTGCTACAGGATGCCATACTTGGCACAACCTCAGGTAAGTCTCATCTTAACACTGCAGAAGAGTGTCAATTCGCAGCCTTCAGCCTGGCATCTCAGGCGACTAAAAACATCTACATTTTCAGTCATGATCTTGAACCCAGGATCTACAACCAGGTTCCGTTTCTGGAAGCCATAAAAGACCTGGCCATTAGCAGTAGTCAAACTCACATACGGATATTGCTTCAGGACAATGAAAAGGCCCAACGTGAGGGCCATAGGCTGGTCCAGCTATGGAGACGCCTAACCAGCAAGATAGAGATCAGACGCCCTCATCCTGACTATATTAACCATCCTGAGAGCTTCCTGGTTGCAGATGAAACCGGATATCTCCATCACAGGTTCTATACTAGCTATGAAGCCACAGTAGATTTCAACTCCAGGCTGGAGGCGGGAAAGCTGAGCAGTTTTTTCAACGAGGTGTGGGAACAGAGCGAACCTGACTCTGAACTTAGGGATCTACATATATAGTGATGTAGAACAAGGCAATTAGATGCGACAGTCACTTCTTCTACTCTTTCTGATCTACAGTAATCTACTGTTTGCCGGAAACCCAATGGAGATAATCCAGCTTAACTCAAGATCTGCCGATGAGATCATCCCTCTGATAAAACCACTACTGGATCCAGGCAGCAGCCTGAGCGGTATGAATAACCAGCTGATTATTCGCGCCACTCCGGAGCAGATCTCTGAAGTTCGGAAGATCCTGGCTCAATTAGACCGCCCTGCCCGCAAACTGATAATTTATGTACGCCACGGCTCCAGCTACGATATTGATCGTGAAGGGGTCAGTATCGACATCAATAAAAAACTAGGCCGGCACACCAGAATCGTGACCGGAAGCAGAACCCCACCAGGTACGGCTCGCATACGGGCCAGATCAGCCAGTACCAGCAGCCACTTGGACGCTACCCAGCATGTTCAGACCTTAGAGGGGAAACCAGCCTTCATAGCTACCGGCAAATCTGTTCCCATAGATGAGCAGACCACTATAATATCCGGCGGTGTGGTACAGCAGCAAAACACCATCCGCTACCGCGATGTTACCACCGGGTTTTATGTAGTACCCAGGGTAAATGGCAACCAGGTAACTCTGTCTATTTCACCGCAGATGCAACGCCAGGGCAGGATCCATGGAACCTATGACATTACCAGCGCCCATACTACGGTAACCGGAAATATCGGCGAATGGATAAGCATTGGTGGAGTCGCATCCAGCATAGACCGTAACCGCTCTGACATCCTGAGAAGATCCAGCACCACAGGGCACGACTCCAGATCGATCCAGCTCCTGGTGCAGGAAATTCACTAAAGTTTCACATTCACATCCAGTAATAACCACATATAATATGCCTCTGCTGGTAGCAGAACAAACTGCCAGCAGCTCCCCAAACGTACACGGACATAATCAGATATAGGAACGCCGTCATGCCAGATACCGGAGAAATCAATACCATCATTTCAACCTATGTAATCCCCTGGGGCATTAATATTTTCTTTGCTATCGCCATTTTCATTATTGGTCGAATTGTTGCCAAGATGATTGTGCGCTTACTGAAGAAGATCCTGCATAAAACCGGTATGGACGATATTCTGATCAACTTTGTATCTTCCATTGCCAATACTGCACTGCTGCTGTTCATAATCATTGCCGCCCTGGATCAACTGGGGGTGGATACCACTTCATTGATCGCCCTTTTGGGTGCTGCCGGTTTGGCTGTGGGTCTGGCCCTGCAGAACTCATTGCAAAATTTTGCTTCGGGGGTAATGCTGATTGTATTTCGCCCTTTCAAGGCGGGAGATATGGTGGAGGCCGGCGGTACCGCTGGCGTGGTGGAATCAATCACCATCTTCAACACCATCTTGCGTACTGGTGATAACCGGGAAGTAATCGTACCCAATGGCTCCATCTATAACGATAACATCATCAACTATTCGGCCCGTGACACCCGGCGTATCGACATGGTGTTTGGAATCGGCTATGACGATGACATCAAACAGGCCAAGGAGATTATGCAGCAGATCCTGGACAGCGATGAACGCATTCATAAAGATCCTGCTCCACTGGTAGCAGTGGCCGAGTTGGCAGACAGCAGCGTTAATTTCAACGTTCGTCCCTGGGTCAACACAGGTGATTACTGGGCGGTAAAATTCGACCTTACCGAGAAGATCAAACTGGCCTTTGATGCCAACAACATCTCTATCCCATATCCACAGATGGATCTGCATATCGATAAGCAGGAGTAGTTTCACCCAACTTGTAACTGTCTGCATGGACGCAGGCAGTTTAAATAATCAAGCGATCTTCTGACCACACCAGGCCACGTTAATAGTCAACGGATATCTATATCTTCTATGATTATTCATAGATAGGTTATATCCTTGCGGTCATTTTCCGGTATCAATAATTGACTTCATCAACCACATACACCATAGGCCAGCGCTGGATCAGTGACGCCGAGCCAGAACTTGGCCTGGGAACCCTGGTAAAGCAGGAATCACGCACCATCAGCATCCTATTCATGGCCAGTGGTGAGTCCAGGATCTATGCCAGGGACAATGCCCCTATTACACGGGTAATCCTGCAACCTGGAAATATAACTGAAAGCATGGATGGCCTGGTGATAAAGATTGAATCCGCTCAGGAGATTGATGGCCTGATGCTGTATAGCGGGACCTTGGAAGATGGAACCAAGGCTGACCTTCCTGAAGAGTCTCTCAGTAACTATCTCCAGTTCAACCGTCCCCAGGAACGCCTGTTCAATGGCCTGATAGATGACAACCACTGGTTTAATCTGCGCCGTAGAACCATTGAACAACAGCAACAACAGGCCCAGTCTGATCTGCTGGGACTGGGGGGAGTTCGTACCGAACTGCTGCCCCATCAACTATATATCGCCCATGAAGTAAGCCAGCGCCTGGCACCTCGAGTCCTGTTGGCGGATGAAGTGGGACTGGGAAAAACCATTGAGGCCTGCCTGATCCTGCATCGCCAGCTGTTGAATGGGACTGCAAACCGCGCCTTGATTGTGGTCCCGGAGCCACTGCTGCACCAGTGGCTGGTTGAGCTTATGCGTAGATTCAACCTCAGATTCAGTCTATTCGATGAGGAACGTTGTCGTGCAATAGTAGAATCAGGTCAGGCTGAAAATCCGTTTCAGGCGGAACAGCTTGTAATCTGCAGCCTGGAACTGCTGGTAGACTCCGCAACCCGCTTACAGCAGGCAATATCCGGGGACTGGGACATCCTGATTGTGGATGAGGCCCATCATCTGGAATGGCACGAGGATGAGCCAAGCCCGGCCTATAGTGCGATTGAAAACCTCTCACACTGCATTCCTGGGGTACTGCTCCTCACTGCCACTCCAGAGCAGCTGGGGCGCTCAGGCCATTTCGCCAGGCTACGTCTACTTGATCCTGACCGTTTCCACTCCCTGGATGCCTTTCGCCAGGAGGAGTCGCAGTATCAACCTGTGGCTGAGGCTGCAACACAACTGCTTGAAGGTGGAGATCTTACACCACACCTGATTAACACTCTGTTGCAGATACTGGAACATGATCATGCCGAACCATTGATGGAAAAACTCCAGGATCCCGATACTGAACCAGATGAGAAAGAACATACAAGATCTGAGCTGACAGAAATGTTACTGGATCGCCACGGTACCGGTCGGGTCCTGTTCAGAAACACCCGCGATCGCATCAAAGGATTTGCCCGACGCAAACTACACTGCTATGCACTGCCTCTTCCCACGCCTTATGCAGAGCTGGTTACCGGCAATGAATCCGATCGGAAATGTCTGCTCTATCCCGAAGCATCCTACGTTGCTGCTGACGCTATACCCTGGTGGCATTTTGACCCCAGGGTGCAGTGGTTAATAGATAAACTACGTGAACTGAAAGACGAAAAACTGTTGCTTATCTGTGCTCACGCACAAACAGCCCAGGGACTGGAACAGGCCCTGCGTGAGCGCGAAGGCATTGCTGCTGCCCTGTTTCATGAATACAGAAGCATAGTGGAAAGGGATCGTGCCGCAGCATGGTTTGCTGATCAGGAACAAGGATGCCAGATCCTAATCTGTTCCGAGATCGGCAGCGAAGGGAGAAATTTTCAATTTGCCCATCATCTGGCGCTTTTCGACCTGCCGGAGAACCCTGACCTGCTGGAGCAGCGCATTGGTCGGTTAGATCGAATTGGACAGCACTATACAGTGCAGCTGCACCTGCCCTACTTCGAACTCACTGCCCAAGAAGTTCTACTGCGTTGGTATAACGAAGGCCTTAATGCCTTTGTACATACCTGCACCCCTGGACAGCAGATCCTATCCCAGCTGAGAACGCAGCTCACACAAGCAATGCAGGATAGTAGTGGTGGAGAAATAGAAAACCTGATTAGCATTACTAAAGAGTTGTATCTCAAGCTGAATCAACAACTACAGAACGGTCGTGACCACCTGCTGGAGCTCAACTCCTGTCGCATGCAACAGGCGAATCTGCTTAAGAACGCGATTGCAGCAAGTGACAACACTACACAGCTTGCCGACTACATGGATGACCTGTTGGCTGCATATAACCTGGAAGTTGTTTATCACAGCAGACATAGCCTGGTAATCAGACCTGGCGCCCATATGCAGACAGAGCATTTCCCGCAACTGCCGACAGACGGTGTAACTATCACCTATGATCGAGGCTCCGCACTGGCCCATGAGGATTGGCAGTTCCTTACCTGGGAGCACCCCATGGTACGTGAAGCAATGGAGATGCTCCTGGAGGGAGAAAACGGCAACAGTTGTGCTATTGCGATTCGAAACCAGGAACTGACATCCAATTCAATCTATCTGGAACTGTTGTTTATTCTGGAGTGCCCGGCTCCCAGGGAACTGCAGGCTGGACGTTTTCTGCCTCCAACCATGATACGCAGAGTTATCGATCAGAAACTGGCTGAGCAAAGCCTGCTGCTTACCTCTGACTTTATAAACCAATATCAGATAGTGTTGGACAAGAACATCCTGCGCAAACTAATTACACCACTACGTACACGCATGCATGGCATGCTACAACAGGGTGAGCAGGCTGCAGAGGGGTTACGTGCCACACTGATCACAGATGCGATTGAACATATGCAGGAGCTATATAGTGCAGAGATTGAACGGCTTGACTCTCTGCATCTGGTAAATCCAAATATCAAGCCTGAAGATATTCGCACCCTACAGCAACAAAAAGCTGAACTGGAGATACATATGCAGGCCTCTAGAGTTCGATTGGATGCGATCAGACTAATTGTAGCTGTATAGACGAGACCAACTGACCAGAATCAAGCTATTCAGCAAGCCCGTCCGACCAGCAAATCAGGCGGTTTTTGCCTTGCCGTTTCGCCTCATACATGGCTTCATCAGCACGTGTAATACTCTCAGTTACTCCGGTAGTTGCATCCATTTGATACAGACCGAATGAGGCACTGATATTCAAAATAACATCGCCACCAATATCGAAATCAACCTCATTCAATAGTTTGCATATGCGTTCAATACTCTGCTTGGCAGCAGTCTTATCACAATCTTGCATAACAATAAGAAACTCTTCACCACCATAGCGGTATACATCATCATAGATACGGATGTGATTACACAGGAACAGTCCAAGCTGCTGCAGTACCTCATCCCCTGCCGGGTGCCCATAGCGATCATTGATAGCCTTAAAATCATCAATGTCCAACATGATAATGCAACACTGGAACTGTCCACGCTTTACTTTTTCCAGGTCATTTCTAAGTTTTGTCAGCATTCCACCACGGGTGTAGACCCCGGTAAGCGGATCCAGTTGGCGACTTATTTCGTGTAATTCATTGGAAAGATTGTTTATCTCCATACGTAGCTGCTCAAGAGCTACAGAGAAACAGTGGTAATCAGCAGGCTTGATCTGTTGGTCGTTCTGTAACTGTTGCAGTAGCAGTGCGGCGTTTCTATGCATCTCTTCATGCAGTGGGCCAATCTCAAGAAAGGCCGGATGCTCACGTAACCTGGGATGGGCCTCTTTGTAATACCATTTACCAAATTTGCAGTGGTGGTGCGCATCATCTTGCATATCAACTTCATTCGGTTCCGAACGACACACAAGTATCTCTGAAATCTTATCGAACCAGGCCCCATGAAAAGCTATAGCACTATCCAACTGGGCAATAACTGCAGTAAGTACGTTTTGTGAGATATTTAGCATTAGGAACCCCTGGTAAAGTGATCTTCTAACAATCCACCCAGCGACCACGCAGATCATCCCTATTCATCGCCAACCACTGCAGGGCAATAATCGTTGCAGTGGAATTTATACGCCCTGATTCTATTCCCTTGATGGCCTCATCTGCCGACAATACCACTACCCTGATATCCTCACCTTCGGCATCGATTCCGTGAATCCCATCGGCAGTGGTGGAATCCACACGGCCACAAAACAGATTTATGCGCTCAGTTGAGGTACCTGGACTCACCATAAATTCACAAATTGAAACCAGGTCACTGACTTCACAATCTGCTTCTTCCACAGCCTCCCGTCGCGCCACCTGTTCTGGAGTCTGCTCTCCCTCAATAATCCCTCCTACCACTTCCAGGATCCAGGCCCCTGCACTATCCTCAATGGCACCAATCCTGAACTGCTCTATCAATACCACCTCATCCCTGATCGGATCATAGGGAAGTAAGGATGCGGCCCGGTAAGATTCAACTCTCTCTCTGATCAGCTCTCTACTCATGCCACCGGCAAACAGGCTGTGTTGCAGACGGTAGCGTTTCAGAGGAAGAAAACCATCAGCCTTGGTTTCAATATCAATTATAGTGAATTGGTAATCCATCGATATCATTTACCTAAGGAGCCTCTGATTAATTCCATGATGGCCGAGACGCTGTCTTTGCGTCTTGAGATGCAAGGCGGCTTGTGCAACTAATGGCCTTAGTCCTTAGTAAGCAAGCCAACACAGCAGATCTGGCGCAAAGGCGCGTCCCGTAAGGGTTTGCGCCAAATGGCGCGCTCGCTGTGTTGTGGCGCTTGCCGTATAGCTAT
>JANQEV010000021.1 GCA_028278145.1 Chromatiales bacterium
TACCCGATCTATACCTTTGGTCTTGAAGCGCGAGCCCACAGCTAACAGCAACAACTCATCATCCAAAACAGTAAACTCTCTGCGAATCATCTCTCGGTCTTGCACTATGTCTGCGCTGACCAGTCGCTCACGGTTTATTCCCGGGGGTAGCAGGTGAAACCTATCCTGTTCGGTACCATAGTAGCGAACAAACTTCTCCATCTCCTGGTGAGCTATCAACATCAGATCAGTACCTGCACCGGGTCTAAACACTGCGGCCTCCTGGCGACAGAAGGCGCGGTATCTTGGCAACAGCTTGTACAGTGGATGTTTGGTCTCATCTACCCGCGCCGCATAACATGGATCTGCCGCATAGTAGACATCCAGGCCTGGCAGCTTGGTGAATCCGACCCGGCAAGCATATCCCTGCTTCGCCACGGCCTCGGCAAATCTCTCTGCTAGCAGATCATTGCTACGATGGTTGGTAGATGCCTTGGTATCCAGCTCTATCACACCGATATAATCCGGCTTCTCACCCTGCCACTCACCGGTGTAGATATCCACCTCATGCCCTCGGGCCACACAGGCCTGGGCAATGCGCAACAGAGAGCGCTGCATGCCACCAAAAGGAAACCAGAGAGAGACAACGAAGGCAAACTTCATCCACTCACCTCAGACATACGCATTTTGAGAGCAGACCATACATCTGTCGGTGGCAGTGTACCAAAACAGGCCGGAGTCACCTTGGCTGGCCCGGTATAGACACACTCCCTGTTCATACAGGGAGCACACTCAAACTCTGCCTGCAGATTGGTCTGCAGCTTACCTCTGGCCCCGGTGAGATCCGTTCTGGTAGGACCATACAGGGTTACTGCCGGGATGGAGAGGGCTGCAGCGAGATGGGCTAGGCCAGAATCAACCCCCACCACTCCAGAGGCCCCAGCCAGGTGCTGCGCCATCTCAGAAAGAGTTGATCTGGGCAGGAGTTCACCAGCCCCGGACTGTTGCACTATCTGTTCTGCAACCTGCTGTTCCGCAACACTACCCCATGGCAGATAGATAGCATAACCTTGGGCTGAAACAATCTTAGCCAACTCAACCCAATACTCCACTGGCCACAGCTTGGTGGCCCAGGTAGTACCATGTAGAAACACCAGATAGGGAGTATCAGCAGTGTTGTGACTGGCTACTGAAATACCATAATCCAATTCAATATCAGGCTTGGTATAACCAAGGGCCTGGGCAAACAATGCACGCACCCGCTCAATGGCATGCATCTCCCGCTCCACTGCAACCCTGTTCTGGTAAAACAGTGCCGCACCCGACTCGCGCGCGGAACTGGCATCCAGACCGGTAACATCTCCAACCGCCATACGTGCTATCAGTGCACTCTTGTATAGACCCTGGGCATCCAGAATCAGGTCATACGGCTGACGCTGCAAGTCACGGCGAAAATCACTGATCTCTCCCCTACGCCAGGACCTGATCCAACCTTTGCGCCAACGCCTGATTGCGACAGGTATTACCCTCTCCACCGCCGGATGCCATCCAGGAATCTCGCTAAAGGACTCTTCAGCCACCCAATCAAACCGCACACCTGGTATTGCCGCCGTCGCATCCGTGAGCGCAGGCAGGGTATGGATCAGGTCCCCCATCGAGGATGTTTTTATGATCAGGACTTTCAATGTAGATATCTGTTCCAGTTCATATGGGATTGTTCAAATATGGCCTAACCTTGGCCCGCAAACAGGGTACTTATCTGATGTTACGAACTCTGGATAAAACCACGCTCCTTGAGATAACCAAGAATCGTAGCGGCCCCCTCCTCGATGCTGAGGACATCCGTATCCACCACAACTTCCGGATTTTCTGGGACTTCGTAGGGTGAGGAAACGCCGGTGTAGTTCTTGATGAGTCCGGCCCGCGCCTTTTTATACAGACCTTTTACATCACGTTGCTCACAGGTCTCCAGGCTACAGTCACAGTAGACCTCCACCAGCTCACCCTCAGGTATCAGGTCCCGTACTTTCTGCCGGTCCGCACGATAGGGGGAGATAAATGCAGTCAGCGCTATAACCCCGGCCTCTATGAACAGGCGGGTCATCTCAGCAATACGCCGGATATTCTCCTTGCGATCCTCTTCGCTGAACCCCAGGTCACCACAAAGCCCATGGCGCACGTTATCCCCGTCAAACACAAATGTACGGCAACCCATCGCATGTAGTTGTGACTCCACGGCATTGGCCAGGGTAGACTTCCCCGAACCAGAGAGTCCGGTAAACCAGACCACAAAACTCCGGTGCCCGTTTTGCGTCTGTCGCTGGTCACGACTGACTGCCGGCTTTTCCCACACTACATTTTCACTCTTCGTCATTAACCTGTTTTCCTTGTACAACCTGCTGCACCATGGCAGCAACCACATCCACATCGATCCCTCTAAGGCATTTCAGATGTCCTTCCGGACATTCACGCTTAAAGCAGGGGCCACAATCCAGCCCCAGGTGCAACACCCGGCTGTTCCGGTTCAGTGGCGGTGTAAAGCCTGGGTCAGATGATCCATATATAGCCACCAGTGGTCGATCCAAGGCTGCTGCCACATGCATTAGCCCGGAATCGTTACTCACCACGGCATCTGCCAGCGACATCAGATCCACTGCTTGCGCCAGGCTGGTGCGTCCACTCAGATCCTCACACCGTCCTCCGGTTACCGTATTTACCGCTGAGCACACCTGCCGGTCCTTTTCCGAACCAAACAGCCATACTGCCCAACCTTGCTTGATCAGACCTGCTGCCAGTTCTCCATAGTATTCCTGGGGCCAGCACTTGGCAGAGCCGTACTCGGCACCGGGACAGAGCACCAGTAACCTCTCTCCCCCCTTGGCCAAGTGCAGATCTCTCATAGCCGCAATAACATCACTGCTGGAAACCTGGAGCCGTGGTGCCGGAATATCTGCAATTTGTGCTGAATCAGCAGGCTGAGCCAAGGCCACAAATCGCTGTACCGTCATAGTAAGCCGTGACTTGTCCAGCTTGCGGATATCATTCAGAAGGCCGTAACGCATCTCCCCCACCCAGCCGGTGCGTTTGGGTATTTTGGCCCAGAAAGGAACCAGCGCCGACTTCAGGGAGTTGGGCAGGAGAATGGCCTGGGTATATCCACGACTCTCCAAAGAACGTCCCAGATGATAACGCTGCCTGAGACCCAAACGACCATGCCCCAACGGCATATCAATGGCATCTGTCACCTCCGGCATGCGCTCCATAAGCGGCAGACTCCAACCAGGCGCCAAGACATCTATCTGCACATCCGGCTGTTGCTGGTGCAACACCTTGAACAGGCTCTGGGCCATCACCATGTCGCCCACCCAGGATGGGCCAACTACCAGTATGCGACTTTCATCACTCAAAGCGAGTTTTCAGCTTTTCAAGTTAGGCCAGGTATAAATCAGACCAGGGTCAGCCACTCAGGATTCTCGTCCCGGCGTCCATGCACCTGATCAAAATAGAGGCTCTGCAGACGTTCAGTAATTGGACCACGCCCATGGTTGCCTATGGGGCGGTTATCCACCTCACGGATAGGTGTGACCTCGGCAGCAGTGCCGGTGAAGAAGGCCTCATCTGCGATATATACCTCATCCCGGGTAATGCGCTTCTCCACCACCGGTATACCCAGCTCATCTGCCAGGCTCATTACTGTTTTGCGGGTAATTCCATCCAGGGCCGAGGTTAGATCTGGAGTGTAGATGACGCCATCGCGGATGATGAAGATATTTTCACCCGAGCCCTCCATTACATAACCCTCGGCATCCAGCAACAGGGCCTCATCATAGCCACACTCCATGGCCTCTTTCAGGGCCATCATGGAGTTCATGTAGTTGCCATTGGCCTTGGCCCGACACATGGTGATGTTCACATGATGACGGGTAAAGGATGAAACCCGGATACGGATACCCTTTTCCAACTCCTCTTCGCCCAGGTAGGCACCCCAGTCCCAGGCAGCAACCATCACATGTACTCTCAGGTTGTCTGCCCGCAGACCCATGCCTTCTGATCCATAAAAACACATGGGGCGAATGTAGGCCGAATCCAGTCCGTTCTCGCGTACCGCTGCCCGTTGCGCCTCATTAATGGTATCGGTGTCAAAGGGCATGGGCATTCCCAGGATATGTGCTGAGCGAAACAGGCGATCGGTATGATCCTGCAGGCGGAAGATAGCAGCACCCTTATCGGTCTGATAGGCACGCACGCCCTCAAACACCCCCATGCCATAGTGAAGGGTATGGGTAAGTACATGGGTCTTGGCCTCGCGCCAGGGGACCATCTCCCCATCCAGCCATATCACCCCATCCTGGTCTGCCATTGTCTGCATCTGTTGTTCCTCAATTTCACGCCAGGACAATCGTATTCACTATCCTGGTTAACTCAGCACATCCAACCTAAAGCCACCCGCAAGTCCACAGTGGATCCATTGACAGAAATATCTGCCCAGAAGTCTGTTGCCACTTGGTGCTAGGGACAGGGACTCACAGTTTCCAGCTAGATATCTGCAAGCATTACTTTGCTCCAGATCTCCTTCACCTTCTGCCGCTCTGCCACCAGTTCATCCTGGGATATCAGCGCTGCCTTCTCTTGTAATATCAATCGATGCGAGGCAGAGCGGAAACTCCTGTAAGCATCTGATAAAGAGTCCACCTCTGCCTGGGCGAACAACTCATGTTTCGCCAACCCTTCCAGTAACCTGATATTGTCTGTCCAATCAAGCAGATCAGGATAACTGTGAGCCCACCTCAGAACCGCGTATTGAACCATAAATTCAATGTCTGCGATACCACCAGGACCCTGCTTCAGATCAAACTGCTCCTGATTACTCTTATCCAATGAGCTGCGCATCTTCTCACGCATCTCTACTACTTCGCGGCACAGACTATATGGATCACGCTCCTGGGACAGAACCGCACGTCGAATCTGCTGAAACCGCTCTGTGACCACCGGGTCACCCGCAATAGGTCTGGCCCGCAGTAGGGCCTGATGTTCCCAGGTCCAGGCCATTTTATTCTGGTACTCATCAAAGGCATCCAGGGAACTTACCAGCATCCCGGAGTTGCCACTGGGACGCAGTCGCATATCTACCTCGTATAGAATCCCAGATGCAGTGCGGGCTGTAAGCATATGTATCAGGCGCTGACCAAGGCGGGCAAAGAACAGGTCATTGGCGATCTGACGCTCTCCATCGGTCACGGCATTGGGGTCAGAGTTGCCATGTATGAACACCAGATCCAGATCTGAGCCATACCCCAGCTCAATACCACCCATCTTGCCGTAGGCAATCACAGCGAAACCAGTCTCGAAATCAGCATTGCCACCGGGGCGGCCATGGCGGGCCACCAGGTAGGACCACACCTGCTCCAGAACTTGGGCAGTAATGGTCTCAGCGATCTCGGTAAGGTAATCACTCACCACCATCAGCGGGATCACATCTGTAACATCAGCAGCCGCCACCCGCAGTTTGTTGCTCTGCAGGAACTGTCGCAGCCGCTCCATCTGCTCCTCGGTATCATCCGGGTCCACTGCAGACATCAGGGTATCCAGTTCGCTCTCCAGTTCCTCCCGCATAAGTGGTGAGTAGAGCTGACGCGGATCCAGTAGCCCATCCAACAGGATGGGATGACGGGTCAGTTGGGAGGCAATCCAGGGACTGGCACTCTCCAGACGCACCAGTTGCGACAGGGCCAGGGGGCTCTCTACCAGCAGCGCCAGATAGGCAGTACGCCGGGCGATAGACTCCAGCAGTTTTTGCACCCGCCCCAGGACCACAATCGGATCATCAGTTGCCGCCACTGCCTCCAGCAGCAGTGGCATCAGTTGATCCATACGCTGTTGTCCGCGCTCCCCCTGACCGCGGAAGGCGTGACTGGAGCGGAACTGTTCCAGCATCTGCAGGGCATCTGCTGCTGTGTCTTCAAATCCGGACTCCGCCAGAACCGCAATGGAACGATCCTCATCCAGATGCTGCCGCCACAGCGCCTGCAGTGGCTTCTCCTCTGGCTCCTCCTCGGTCTGGGGTGCGGCAAACACCTTATCGAAGTGCCCCTGAACCCGCGCCCTGTGCTGCTCCAATACCGTGTAAAAGCTATCCCAGCCATCAAAACCCATGGAGCGGGCCAGACGCAGGCGAGCCAGTCCATCATCTGGTAATAGATGGGTCTGGCGATCCTGCCAGGCCTGGAGACGATTCTCCACCAGACGCAGAAATTCATAGGCCTGGGTCAACTCCTGCACCACGTACTCTGGCAGCAGGTCCTTGTCAGCCAGCACTTTTAGCACCTGCAGGATAGGCCTGATCTGCAGATCAGGATCCCGTCCCCCACGGATCAGCTGGAAGGCCTGACCGATAAACTCTATCTCCCGGATACCACCAGGACCCAGTTTGATATTTGCATCCATGCCACGCTTGTACATTTCTCCGCTGATCATGCGCTTAATATCGCGCAGGGATTCTATAGCCCCGTAGTCCAGATAGCGACGATAGACAAAGGGACGCAACATGGCATACAGCTCTTCAACTGCTTCGGATTTCCCGGACAAGATTCGCGCCTTGATCATGGCATAGCGCTCCCACTCCCGGGCCTGGCTGTGGTAGTACTCTTCCATGGCATCAAAGCTCATGGCCAGGGGCCCGGAATCTCCGAATGGTCGCAGCCGGGCATCTACCCGAAACACAAACCCATCCACGGTCTGGGTCCCAATGGCCTTGATCAGTTGCTGTCCCAGACGGGTAAAGAACTGCTCATTGGACAGGTAACGCCCACCTTTCACTTCACCCGCACGGGGATAGGCAAAGATCAGGTCAATATCAGAGGAAAGGTTCAACTCCCGGGCGCCCAGTTTGCCCATGCCCAGCACCACCATGTGCTGTTGATTACCCTCCTCATCCACCGGTGTGCCGTGTTTAGCAACTGCCCACTCATACAACAGCCCCAAGGCCTGATCCACACAGCTATCTGCCAGGGCAGAAAGATCCTCCAGGGTCTCAGACAGGGGGGCAGTTCCAGCCAGATCACGCCAGATAATACGTACCATCTGGATGCGCCGGAACTGGCGCAGCACCCGATGCAGGGCCTCTTCGTCCTGAACCGGTTCCAGTTCCTGCCGCAGGCGTCGCTCCATCTCCCCTTGCGAATAGCTGGAGTGCAGGTCGCCTGCTTCCTGTAGATTGGATAACAATCCGGGGATCCGGGTACAGCTCTGGATGACGTAATCACTTGCTTCCCAAACCTGTTTCATCTCATCGATGAAATCAGACTGAGCGGTCAATTTCGAAAGCTCATCCGGCTCCAGGGAACCACCCCAGTCCTGCCAGTGTTTCTCAACCTGCGCAGTGAGATCTTCTAATAATTCCTGATCACAGGTTTCCTGCATCACGCCTCCAATACATCAATACAAAGGGGACTTTGGATTAATCCGCGACAGCTATTGAAGCCCTGCCAAACAGTTATAGTATCCGGTTTTCAACCAATGCAGAACCCGACATTAATGGGGAAATACTTAACCTGAACCGCAACTGAGACTATGGTCAGAGCCCATTTTTTTGTATCAGTCGGCCTGGGTGCTTTTTCTACTGTGGTTGATTCTGGTGTACAGGGAAATGAAATAGGTCATGAAGAACATGGCTATGAAATACTCCCGGCATTCAGAACTGGGAAGGGCCATATCCCAATATGACTTACTCTCAATCAAATCATAGTGGTTTAGAATCCTTGCCGGCGTGGTGGCGAATGAAACTATCAAACAGATCAGCACCAGACGCACTGTAGGCACTAACCAATGCCAATAGTCACTAACAACCCTGCCCTGCTTCTGCCGTCTTATCAACATGAACGGCATAATTACCCCAACCACAAAACATACCAGGGTTATGACATGCCGGGGATATTTTGAGAGCACCCGTGACAGATTATGGATGTTGGTTTCACCTTGCAGGTTTATCTCTCTCCATGCCTCAGGCGTATCCCAGAGAAAAAACCACTGTCCCCAGCTCAGCTCTTCGCCGGCAAAAAAGAACATAGCCACTCCACTTAGCAGCACAAATGGCTTTATACCTTTCGGGAAGGATACATCTAACCGATATATTTTTATGGTATAGACCATAGCGACCAAGGCAAAAACAACGGTCATATTCTCAATATAACCATACTCATCTTCCCATGCCACTCGCCAGGCTGGATACTCAAGGAAAAGCGGCACCAAAAACTGTGCCACGAAGGTAGCTATCGGCAACCACAGCCAGAGAGCAGGATGTATATCCTGCGTCGAACTACTTATATTATGGTTCATAGTCATTGCGGGAAGCCTGACGCTTATCGCCAGCTCTCTGTGATCTTTCTTATTTGGTATAGATTACATACCCCCTAAATCGAAGCGGAGTATAAATAAACCTAGCAGCGATTGCCATTTCTTGGCCTGATTATTTACCACTCAGAGTATTAGTATTCTAGTTATGCTCAACTGGGAACCCTTCCAATCTCCATTCTGGAAGCCCGCCATCCAGACGCCTTGCATTAACTCCCTTCTCGCGTAATTTAGATACCGCATCAAATGCCAGCACGCAGTGCGGACCACGACAGTAAGCAACCACCTCATGAGCAGGATCCAGTTCATCCAGGTGTTTTTCCAGTTCACTCAGTGGGATATTAATCGCCCCTGGCAGATGCCCTGATGCATACTCCTCAGGCGGCCGCACATCCAGCACTGTGACCAGACCCTCTCTGGCTCTCTCCAGCAATTCACTGGCAGGAATCGGTTCCAGGCTGTCTTTCACCTTTAGATAGTCATCCACCAATCGATCCACATCGGCCAGGCGCCGTTCCGCAACCCCTCGCAATGAACTCATAAGCCCCAAGACATCATTACCATTCAGCCGATAGAAGACCTTGTGCCCCTCTTTCCGGTTAGCTACCAGCCCAGCCTGCCTAAGCTGTTGGAGATGTTGGGAGGTATTGGCGACGGTCAGCCCAGAAACCTGTGCCAGGGCATCCACACTTCGCTCTCCCTGGGCCAGAAACTCCAGAAGTTCCAATCGATAGCCGTTACTCATTGCCTTGGCGACCCGGGCAAATTGGCTGAATAGCTCATGTTTGAAATTGCCAGTTGACATATTGCCTCTTTTGAACTTCAATTATTCAAGAGATCTATTGAATTAGTGATTAAAAGAAAAGTATAGCAGAATTCCCATAGGAGGAAAGATAAGCACGCGCTGGAACCTGCGAGCTCCCGGAATCAGCTTCCTATTGGCTTGAATTTACTCTTCTGGATCTTCACCGGAACGGCGGCATAGGGCCAGCTGAACCTAAAGACGACACTGATATATGAGCCAGGTCATCGAACAGCGCATTGAATTCAACTATGAGGCCCGCCCGGCTGCTGCCTCTCTGCAGGGACTCCTGCCCGGCCGTTACCCCTGGTGGACTATGCTGCTCACCATGGCCGCCTTCTCCCTGGCCTTTATTGCCTGGCTGAATGAATCCTGGCTCTATATGTTTGAAAGCCCTATCTGGCTCAACCGATATACGGAATATGCCATCATCCTTGCCTTTGGTCTCTGGCGTATCCGATCTGAACAGAATCCATATACCCGTAAACGCCTTATCATCCTGGTTTCGGTAGTAACCGGATTCTGGTGGCTGATACCCTGGCTGCTGCCGGTATTCGAACCCTATGTGGGATATGTCTGGAGCCAGCCGGTATTCCCCGCCCTGCATACGCCCGGCACCCTGACATTCTTCCTCACCCTGCTGCTGGTGTTCCTGTTCGGACGCCGCATCATCTGCGGATTTGGCTGCCCCTGTGTTGGCATCCGTGAGACAGTTGGATTCCCCTTCCGCCATGCCACCCCACGCGGTGACTGGGCCTGGCGCCTGCGTCATACCAAATGGTTTTTTCTCATCTGGTATGTGGGGGTAATGGTCTCCACCCAGTTCCCCCCCAACGCCTGGACTGCAACCCTGGTAGGTGCATTCGGCCTGGTAATAGGGCTTACCTACTTCGGCAGCTTTTTTATCATCCCCATTACTGGCAACCGCTTCTACTGCCGGTACCTCTGCCCTTATGGCGCCACCTTTGGCCTGTTGAATCATGCTGGCTTCTACAGCATCGAGATGGAGAAGGAGAGTTGCATAGACTGCCGCCGCTGTGAACAGGCCTGTGACATGGGCATACCAGTCTATCGACAGGGTCAATCAGATGGCCGGGTGACCGGGCTGGAGGACTGTATGGGCTGCGCACGCTGTGTACTCTCCTGCCCCACCGACGCCCTGGAGATCCGCGACTTCCGTAATCTGCTGCGCCCGTCCATGCGACAGGATGCAAGTTATCTACTGAAGCGGAAGCAGCCCATTTCTCTGCCCAGACAGGAGCTGGAACAACGCCCCACTGCACTGCGTCTGCAGGACTGGAATGAAACAGAAAAACCACTACACTCTGAACATCTTCAGGCCCTAGCTGCACGCTGCCTGGATTGCGGTCAGCCCGGCTGCCGCAGCGCCTGCCCACTGGGCAACCATATACCGGACTGGCTGGCATCCGCCGCCCGTGGTGAGTGGCAACGGGCCGGTGACCTGGTGCATGCCATCTCTCCTCTACCTGAAGTGTGCGGCCGCATCTGCCCCCAACACCTGCTGTGCGAGAGTGCCTGCACCCGCAGCCATATGGAGGGAGCGGTGAATATCGGTGCGGTTGAGTGGCTGGCAGCAGAACGAGCCCTTGAATCTGGCTGGCATCCCAAAACACCAGTAAACCGCAACGGTCGAAAGGTCGCTGTAATCGGAGCAGGGCCAGCAGGGCTGGCCTGTGCCGAACAGCTAAACCGGACCGGTATTGAAGTAACCGTTTATGAGCGCGAATCCAAGATCGGCGGGCTACTCCAGTCCGGTGTCCCCTCCTTCAAACTGGACAAAGAGCTGCTTAACCGCCGCCGTGATCTATTAGAACAGGCAGGTATCAGCTTTCAGCTTGGGACCAATATCGATGGGGACGCTGTTGGTGAACTACTTACCAGTCACCATGCAGTTTTCCTCGGTCTGGGCGCGCAAAAACCACACCGGGTTGACCTGCCAGGACAGGAACATCAAAACGTACGCCAGGCCCTCAACTGGTTGTCAGAAATAAACAATGGCACTCGCCCTGTTCTGGAAGGAAAACAGCTGCTGGTGTTGGGTGGCGGAGATACCGCCATGGACTGCGCCCGCAGCGCACTGCGCTTGGGGGCCGAAGTTACCATCGCCTACCGGGGGCCGAAGGATTGCCTGCGCGCTTCACCCAAGGAGGTCGAGCTGGCTCAAGAAGAGGGCGTCAACTTTCTATTTGAATATGTTCCGACACACTTTGAAGGAGATAGCCAAAAGGTTCGGACACTCTTTGCTTCATCCCAGGGGGCAAGGATATTTGATAGCAACCTGGTGATTCTAGCCTTCGGCCAGCAGCCATCCCCTCCTGCCTGGCTGGCTGAGTTTGATATCACAATAGAGAAGGATGGCCGCATCTGGGTGGATGATCAGGGCCGCACCTCCAACCCCAAAATCTGGGCCGGCGGTGACAACACCCACGGCCCAGACCTGGCGGTCACTGCCATGGCGGCCGGCCAGCAGGCGGCGCAAGGAATTCTGGAGAGTATTAACGGCGGCAGCACCGGGAGGCTCCAATGAGATCCTGGCTGTTATTGCTAATCACTCTGTGCATACCTTTACCAGTGGTTGCCAGTCACCAGTGGGCCGGTATCGACCTGTGTGAAGTGTATGAGGACAGACTGCCGCCGGGACTCACAATCGAATCACTCCCAGAGTCAGATTCAAAAGGTGCAGGACTGCTGCAACAATACTGCACCCAGTGCCACAACCTGCCAGGCCCGGACCGGCATACGGCAGCCGAATGGCGCGAGGTAACAGCAAGAATGTTCATGCTTATGGAGGTCTCTAAACGTTTTGGTGGAGTCACTGGACAGGTGGAGATCATGGATAAATCACAGCAGGAGGCATTAACCATATATCTAGAGAAGTACGCTTCAACCCAAACCATACCAAAAAATGATACCCAGGCAGGACCAGATCAATGGGTTACCCACCTTCTTGTCATAGGCCCGCTCCTATTCCTGTTGGGACTAGGCCTGGTTAGATGGTGGGGAAGTACTAGAGAAAACAGATCATGCGCTACCCACTGATCCCTGTCATCCTGGTTCTCCTGGCAGTTTCAGTCGGCTTTGCATACATCCACTGGAGCAAGAGTGGTCCCGGCACCGGCCTCTATTCCCAACACTGGGAACCTGATCCCGTACAGGGGTACTGGGATCCGGCTAATTTCTACCAATCACCAGACAGCATACAAGGTGTATTCAAGGGAGAGCAGTGTGTCCAGTGCCATGAGGGAATCACCCCTGGAGTGGTCTCTGACTGGCGCGCCAGTCGCCATGCGCAGACAGAACAAACGGTCTACTGCAGCGCCTGTCATGGAGAGGATCATCAGAAACTGTACCTGCCGACTCCAGATGTCTGTGGCAGTTGCCACGAAAAACAACATGGTGAATTCCAGGATGAGGCCCGCTATGGTTTCCCCAGTCATGTATTGGCAATGGAACGGGCAGTGAATGCGCCCCACTTTGTGGACAAACCCAAGGCTGAAGTACAGTCCTGCATACAGTGTCACTCGGTGGCCACCAAATGCGACTCCTGCCACAGCCGCCATCTTTTCAGCGCCGCCGAGGCACGCCGGCCAGAGGCCTGTATAACCTGCCACTCTGGCCCACCACACCCAGATGATGCAACCTATTTTGCCTCCGCCCATGGTCAACTCTATCTGACAGAAGGCAAAGAGTGGGACTGGTCTAAGCCACTGACCAAGGGCAACTATAAGGCACCCACCTGCGCCTACTGCCACATGGATAGCGGGCGTCATCAGGTAGCCAACAAATCCATGTGGAAATTTGGTCTGCGTGAGATAAATCCCCACACTTCAAAGAACAAGGTACTGCGCAATGAGTGGATCAAACTGTGCAGTGATTGTCACAAAGAGGATCAAGCCAGGCGGTGGTTGACTGAAATGGATCAGGAACGCAAACAGGCCTGGGATAAACTCTACGCCGCAGAGGATATCTTGAAAGATCTGCGCAGTGACGACCTGCTCACACCAGCCATCGATGAGCGGCCACCATATCCGCTGGAACAACATGCCTTCTGGGACAGAGAGCGTATAGGTTTCTTTGAAGGCCAGGCCTCTGCCTTCTACAACGTCTCGGCCATTGAACGTGACTACTTCGAGATGTGGTACTTTGACAATCTTAGTTCGTATAAAGCAGCTGCTCACGGAGATATGAAACGAGTCAAGGTTGGGCACAAAAAACTGGCTACCTCACTGGACCGAATCAAGACCAAGGCTAGCAAACTGCGTACTCTCTCTGAAGCAGATCAGAACAAGAAAAACGCTCCAACACCTTCTGAACTCTGGATGAAAGGTGCTTACACCGACTACAACCGGGAGCACAATTGATGGAGTTGGCGGTCTCCACTGAGATGAAGGTTCCAGCCTGGATACTAGGCATCCTTATCCTGACTAGCTCCCATGCCTGGTCGGAAGAAGCAGTCGCGCCCGGCCCCTTTACTGATGAAGAGTGCATCGACTGCCATACAGAGCGAGACCCCATCCTGATGAGACAGTGGCGTGAGGGACCTCATGCAACTATATCCGGAGTCGGGTGCAGTAGCTGTCATGGTGATATCCATCAGGACTCAAACCCCAGGGCCAGAAAAGACTACAGTTGCATTGGCTGTCATACAGGACCCGCGAGCCACAGTTACTCCACCTCTAAACATGGAGTCATAAACCAGCTGGAACAGCCCAAACAGGATTGGAAACATCCCCTGCAACGTGGCAACTACCGCGCTCCCAGTTGCAGTTACTGCCACCTGCATGACAACGACCACGGCGATACCATGGCACCAAATCGCGGCCCGGAGCTACGCATGTGGATCTGTTCCGGCTGCCACAGTCCCCGCTATGTGCGTGAACAGCTTGCCAGTGGAAAACGCCTGTTGAAAATAGCCGACTTAAAAGTGCAAGAAGGGGAAGAACTTATCGCCTCTATACCTGATGGGAAAAGCAACCTACTGCCAAAGCTACGCCACAACCTGCTCTACCATCGGCAGAATGTTCTCCTTGGAGCAGGCCATCAATCCCCTGACTATCAGTGGTGGCACGGTCAACCTGCGCTGGATGGCGACCTGATCCGGATTCGTGATGGCGTCATGCAATACCATCAGAACAAGTCGTTAGGCACAGATCCATAGCCAGATACCAATACAGCTGAAAAGCCTGAATTGGAGAACGTCAGATACAACTCCCCAGGCACACCATAGCGTCTTAGTTCATAACACAGACAATATTATTGAACGGAACAAAAAAAGCCCCGCAGTGATGCGGGGCTTTCTGTTTGCTGGACTAAGCAGCGGGCGTTTACATCATGCCACCCATGCCGCCCATACCGCCCATACCACCCATGCCGCCCATGTCTGGCATTGCGCCACCACCAGCAGAGTCATCAGATGGAGCATCACCCACCATAGCCTCGGTGGTGATCATGAGACCAGATACAGATGCTGCGTTCTGCAGCGCGGTACGGGTTACCTTGGTTGGATCCAGGATACCCATATCGATCATGTCGCCATACTCACCGGTCCCGGCGTTGTATCCAAAGTTGCCCTGACCTTCCTCAACCTTGTTTACCACTACAGATGATTCTTCACCGGCATTGGCAACGATCTGACGCAGAGGCTCTTCCATGGCACGGCATGCCATGGTGATACCGACGTCCTGATCATGGTTTGCGCCTTTAACCTCTTTTACAGCACCCAGAGCACGAATAAGGGCTACACCACCGCCTGGTACCACACCCTCTTCCACCGCAGCGCGGGTGGCATGCAGGGCGTCTTCCACCCGGGCCTTCTTCTCTTTCATCTCCACCTCGGTGGCAGCACCAACCTTGATTACGGCAACACCGCCGGCCAGCTTGGCAACACGCTCCTGCAGCTTCTCACGATCATAGTCAGAGGTGGTTACTTCGATCTGGGCGCGAACCTGTTCTACGCGAGACTGGATTTCATTCTCGGCACCAGCACCGTCGATGATGGTAGTCTCGTCCTTGGTGATCTGCACCTTCTTGGCGGTACCCAGCTCTTCCAGACCAGCCTTATCCAGGGTCAAGCCAACCTCATCAGAAACCACGGTGGCACCAGTCAGAATAGCGATATCCTGCAGCATGGCCTTGCGACGATCACCAAAGCCTGGAGCCTTGACTGCGCAAACCTTTACGATGCCGCGAATGGTATTAACCACCAGAGTGGCCAGGGCCTCACCGTCTACATCTTCGGCAATGACCAGCAGGGACTTGCCGGATTTGGCTACAGCCTCCAGTACCGGGAGCATGTCACGGATGTTGGATATCTTCTTGTCGTGCAGCAGGATGAATGGCTCTTCCAGCTCGGCACTCATGTTCTGCTGGTTGGTGGCAAAGTAAGGAGAGAGGTAGCCACGATCAAACTGCATACCTTCAACCACGTCCAGCTCGTTATCCAGAGCGGAACCCTCTTCTACGGTGATAACACCCTCTTTACCTACCTTCTGCATAGCCTCGGCGATGATGTCACCGATATTAGAGTCGCTGTTGGCGGAGATAGTACCTACCTGGGCAATCTCTTTGTCGTCTGAGCAGGGACGGGATAGAGACTGGAGCTCACTCACAGCCACGTCAACTGCCTTATCGATACCACGCTTCAAATCCATTGGATTCATGCCGGCGGCAACAGCCTTCAGGCCTTCACGTACCATGGCCTGGGCCAGTACGGTAGCAGTTGTAGTACCGTCACCGGCGATATCTGAGGTGTGAGAGGCGACCTCTTTCACCATCTGGGCACCCATGTTCTCAAACTTGTCGGCCAGTTCGATCTCTTTGGCCACGGAGACGCCGTCTTTGGTGACGGTTGGAGCACCAAAGCTCTTCTCCAGAACTACGTTACGACCCTTTGGACCCAGGGTAACCTTAACCGCATTAGCCAATACATTAACGCCGTCCATCATCTTGGTGCGGGCGTTTTCGGAAAATTTCACTTCTTTTGCGCTCATTGCAATATTCCTTAGAAAATTCAGTATATGTTGGAAGGTACTACAGTGGTCGCCAGATCCATGGAGGGTTCTTGTGCCATCCAGATCATGCGGCGACTATCGAAATCAGCCCTCGATTACACCCATGATGTCCTCTTCACGCATCACCAGCACCTCATTACCACTAATCTTTACAGCGGTACCGGAGTATTTGCCGAACAGGACTTTATCACCCACCTGCAGGTCCAAGGGGCGTACCTCGCCGTTATCCAGAATCCTGCCTTTACCTACAGCCAGAACCTCACCCTGATCAGGCTTCTCGGTGGCGGAATCCGGAAGCACAATACCACCCGGGCTGGTGCGCTCCTCTTCCATACGACGTACTATCACGCGATCGTGCAGCGGACGAATATTCATCTACTGAGTTCTCCTTTAATATGTTTATTAATGATTAATAGCCGGGCGCAGCACTTGTTAGCACTCTCCCCTAGTGAGTGCTAATAATAGGGGCAAACTTTCGGTAGTCAAGGGCAGTAGGGTGAAAAAACCCAGAATTGGCCTAAATCCGGCGTATTCACTGTATATATAAGACCTTATTGGCCTTTTAAACAGCCATCTATCAAAAACTGCCTACCTATCTGACTGCCACACATCTGCAGTAGACATCTTTCACTTGGCTATAAGTGATTCTGTTTAATAATTATCCAATCGCACCGAATAGCATCATTATTTGCTACTTTATGTAGCACGCTTTGGCACTATTCGTATTTACATTGCACTATTTGCTACCTGCAGCCAATCTTAGCTCAAGCATCACATTCAACATCAACTAGAGCCTGACTGGAGGTAGCAAAATGGACGTTTCACAACTGCACATCTTTATTGGCTGGAGTTCCATGATTATGGGAGCCCTGTCCGGGGCCATTATTGGTCTGTTTTTTCACCGTGATGAGTGGGCTGGTGGTTACGGCTCATTCCGCCGCCGTATGCTGAGACTGGGTCATATCGCCTTTTTTGGCCTGGGCATTCTGAATCTGCTGTTTGGCCTCACCACCCAGGCCATAACGCTACCTGAAACTTATCTCACTATTGCATCTATCGGATTTATGCTGGCCGTGGTAGCCATGCCTCTGTGCTGTTTCCTTTCCGCCTGGCGTAAACCGTTCCGCCACATGTTTCCTATTCCGGTTCTTGCGGTGATGGCAGGTATCGTACCAATTGTTATGGGAGGGATCTGAGAATGAAACTTGGACTGATTGCAATGAGTGGGGTACGCGCCCACAACGAAGAGCTGACCAGGATGGGCCTGACCCTGCCTGGCTTTGTGGAACGCAATAAGACCATCGCCTCACTGCCCAGTCTGGGTTTACTGACCCTGGCTAGCCTTACTCCGAAATCTATTGAAATAGAGTATTTGGAGGTAGAGGACATCACACAATTGGAGGGGTTGCCAGGTGAGTTTGATGCCGTAGCCATCTCTTCTTTCTCCGCCCAGATTAAGGAGGCCTACGAACTTGCAGACAGATATCGCACCGCTGGGACCACTGTGCTACTAGGCGGCTTGCATGTAACCGCTTGCCCGGATGAGGCCCTGCAACATGCCGACTCTGTTGTGATTGGCGAAGGAGAGCCAGTATGGCCAAGGGTGATGCATGACCTGCAACATGGCGATCTAAAGCCACGCTATGACGCACGTGGTAATACCTTTGATCTGGCACAGGCACCCATGCCACGTTTTGATCTGCTGGACCACGAGCGCTATAACCGCATCACCGTGCAAACTTCACGCGGCTGCCCGTTCGACTGTGAGTTTTGCGCTGCATCCATTCGCCTGTCACCCAAGTATCGTGTCAAACCTATACCCAAGGTGATAGATGAGATCAGACAGATCAAATCAGCCTGGCAGAAACCGTTCATAGAGTTTGCTGACGACAATAGCTTTGTGAACAAACACCATTCCAAGGCACTGTTACGGGAGCTGGCAAAGGAGGATGTGCGCTGGTTTACCGAGTCAGACCTGGCCATTGCCAAGGATGATGAACTGCTGGCCCTGATGCGTGACAGTGGCTGTGCCCAGGTGCTGATCGGGTTCGAAAGCCCTTCACCTGCAGTACTGCATGGCGTGGAGAGGAGGAATGACTGGAAGGCCAGGCAATATGATCAGTACCTGGATGCCATTGATCGCATCCAGAGCCATGGGATCAGTGTTAATGGCTGTTTTGTGCTGGGGCTGGATGGTACCGGCATCGACAGCTTCAAGAATGTGCGTGATTTTGTAAGGCACAGTGGACTGCATGAGGTGCAGGTAACGGTACAGACTGCGTTTCCCAATACACCTCTTTACACACGCCTGCAGCAGTCAGGCCGCTTGATACATGAACAGGCCTGGGAACTATGCACCCTGTTTGATGTGAATTTTGTACCGGACAGCATGAGCGTGGAGGAACTGGAGAGCAATTTTCGCTGGTTGGTGAGTGAACTGTACAGCGATGAAGAAACCCAACGGCGCAAGTCTCATTTCTTTCAGCAGCTGCGCGCGGCAAGATATGAGGCAGCCCATCCACCCGGCCAATGCAAATTGGCCCAGGCTTGCTGATACTCTAATTGACCTGAGATTGTATGATCACTCCAGATGGTCATCATAGCGCTCCATCAAATAGCACAGGCAGTCCTGCTCTATCACCCGGTGATCCAGAGTCAACATGGATGGCATCACCGGGATGCGCAGTTTGAGCTCATCATCCTCTAGTTCAAAATAGCGCTCAGATACATCATTCCCGCTCTCATCCGTTGCCTCTAGCCCCAAACCGATCCCAGGACGCAGGCAACCGAGCACTGAACCTCTTGGTAGTTCACGAAAGTTAAAGTGGTCCAGATCATCGGCAAAGCGTATATCCACATCCGACACACAGTGTCCAAAGCTGAAGTGCTCCGGAACCTTAACAATAGCCACGGTGTGAAACAGCTCAATATCATGGTGTGCTACGGCATGACTGGGGTGCTCTGACAGATGCAGACAGGCATCCAGATAGTCATGAGCGTGCTCCACGCTATAGGCCTGCCCCACTTGGCCACACTCCAGGGTTACCGCCGGACAGAGCTTGGCCATGGCCATGGACTGTACGCCGCGGGGACGAATGAAATAGACCACGGTGCGACTGAACATGGTTGCAAGATGCAGAAACCTGTTATCCAGAACGTTCACGCAGGCATAGTGGGGATTGAATCCGGTATTGTTGTGTACATCCACACTGGCAAAGACCCCGCGCTCGCGCATAATCTCAACCACCTGATGCATCATTCTTAGTTCCGGGGTCTCTGGTAATCCACACCCTGGCCAGACCCGATTGTAATCCGGCTGATCATCCAGGTGTCTCAGACCAACAGTAGCGGCACTTATGTTACCTATAAACAGGGTCAGTCCCCGTGGGAGTTCTTGTTCGCCACCCCCAGGCCTATACTTTTTCAACAATTGTCGCACTGCATCCCAGCCTGTGGTCTCATTGCCATGCATCAGTACAGAGACAAACAGATCCGGAGATTTACGGCCAGACATATGAATCAGGGTAGGCCCATCCAGAACCTCCTCAACTTGAGTGGCATCCAGATCCAACAGACCTGCAGGTAAATGATCTAACAGCGACAACATATTGATTGATTCAGGTTTAAGATACTGTTCATACACTCCACTCATGCACCGGTCGGCCACTGGCCTGGTGTTGCAGATAGGTCTCGGTCAGTCCCTGCATATCTGATCCATTTTTTGCCACCCAGGCCCGTTGCCAAGCGGCACCATTCTGCATGCTGTTGAGCCTAGCCTCAACTATCCCCAGCCAATGCTCCACCTCAGGTACATCTATACCCAGGGATAAAAGCCCATCTCGGGCCATAGGCAGCAACACCTCACAACACAGTTGTTGCAGGCCTATTAGCTTTCCATTCGTCCAGTAAATCTCAGCCCTTAATCCATTTTTCGCCGCGGTATAAAAATTATCCCGCGCCTGCTCAAAAGAGAGCAGGGTCTCTGGCGCTACCTGCTGCCGGGCCAAGGTCGAGACCAGACCAAAGTAGAATGCCGCATTGGCGATAGAGTCAGCCACGGTTGGCCCGGAAGGAACCACCCTATGTTCTATACGCAGATGCGGTCTACCCTCAGCATCAAAACCTATAAGAGGACGATTCCAGCGCCAAATGGTGCCATTCTGCAGACGCAGATGGGCCAGGCTCTCTTCGGGTTCATCCATGAGTCGTGGTAACAATACCGGGTACCGCTTCCAATTGGCCATGAAACATTCAGCAATGGATTTCTCCATATAACGCACACCAAAGGTAACCCGCTGAGTTTGAGGTGAATCACCCACTGCCACAGACTGCTCGAACAGCGGTATCCTGGTCTCATCCCAGAGATCGGCCCCAAACAGATATGGGGAGTTGGCACTCAGAGCCACCATGGGTGCAGCTATGATCTTGGAGGCGTTATAAAACCTCACGCCCTCATCCGCATCTATTTTGAGGTGAATCTGAAAAGAAGTGGCAGCGGCCTCCAGCATCACATCGCTCTGCTCCAACAGCAACTCGTCTCGTCCTTCTACATCCAGACGCAGTGGTTCTCCACCACGTTGAATCAGCACCTGTTCATTCAATGCATGGTAGCGATGCAGAGGTGACATATTGGCCAGGGTAAAATCAGGTGCACGTGCAGTAGGCAGGATACCAATCATGGCCAATCTTGCATCCAACTCTCCAGCCACGCCATTACACCGCTCCCAGGTATTGCGCAACTCATCGTACATAGAACTGAGTGCTGCACCCTGTAGTTGTTGTGGACTGCCATTAAGTTCGACGTTAAAGGTGGCAAGCTCTGGTACTGCCAGTGGATCACCCAGGCGCTGCAGGTATGGCTCCACAATCCCTGCAGGCCTGGCATCATTACCCACCAGCCATGCCTCCAGCTCAAAGCCGCCAACGTTAGGACCAGATTTCAAATGGCCCTCTTCCAGCCAACGACATAGCAACAGCGTCTCTTGTCCCAGACGCTCTTCAAATTCCACAAAGTCTTCTGGTTCAAAATGACTGTCTGTTATCTCTTGTCCCATTCTTCTAATTCTAATCCATGCTGACAAAAGATGGAGGGGTTCAGGAAGATGATGTGAGGCTCATAACAAATCAAAACATCTGGCCTGCACAACAATACCTACCATCCATACCAGATACGATTCTATGCTCGCTTGATCTTGTTCATAAGACCGCCTTTGACTGCCGCATCCAGCGCTTGGAGTCTCCTTGGGGTACCCACATCCACCCACAGCCCGTCATGCAATTCCCCACTAACCAACCCTTTCCTGGACTGAGAATAGAGCAGTGGGGCCAGGGGGAATCTGCCTGGAGTACAATTACCAAACAGGTCAGGATGGTAGATCCCTATGCCGCCGAAGGTGTGACGCTCTCCATCTTCCTCTGACACCATACTTTCCTGCAGGGCAAAGTCTCCACTCTTATTGTGAGGTGGATTTGGAACCAGAACCAGATGCGCCAGCATATCTTCCCTGATCTTTACATCGGAGTAGTCATAATCGGCCCAGACATCCGCATTCACCACCAGAAACGGTTTATCCCCCAAAAGCGGTAGGGCCTTATAGATACCACCACCTGTCTCCAGTGGAGCGATACCTTCAGATGAATAAGCGATCTCCATTCCCCAGTTGTGGCCATCGTGCAGATACATCTCTATCTGTTCACCCAGATAGGCGTGATTTATCACCAACTGTTTGAATCCAGCACGAGCCAGAGCCTCCACATGATATTGAATCAGCGGCTTGTCTCCGACCTTTAGCATGGGTTTGGGAATACTATCGGTGTAGGGACGCAGGCGCTCACCACGACCAGCGGCCAGGATCATCACGCGTTCTGGTTTTATATAGTTGCTCATCTGTACTCCATAATTATGATGGCAGTTTTATGATGATAAACCACATTGAGCGGTATAACATCTATATCTGGCCTCCACCTGTTTGGCTCTTGCAGCCTGATGTTAGCTCTGATTAATAGTGCTTAATACAATCAAAAAATGTAGTATAACTCTTTGAGTAATAAGTCATGCGGGGGATAGTGTGCGTTATTTTATTGCTATAGTTCTGCTTGTATTGCCATTAAATGCATTTGCATATTTAGACCCTGGTACATCCAGTTTGATTATTCAGGGATTGATAGCCGCCATTGCTTCAGTAGCTACCGGAATAGGCCTATTTTGGCATAAGATAAAAAAGATGTTTGGAATGAGGGATAACATCGATGAGTTATCTGACGAGGAACTGGATAAGGCAGACTCGTCGACTACTCACAAGTAAACTACATATCTCACTGGCTGGATAGGATTTTGGCGAAACGTATTTCAGGATCTTACCGTGATCCCAATGGACAAGTGTTTGTTGATAACGGCCGTATCATTCGGACAGTCAATCAATGTTATGCAGATGCCTATAAGAAAATAAAGGCGGAACAGATATTTGAGAAGGCAATTGCCGCTGGATACTTAATTGGCACACAGGAGATTTCAGTTAGCGATGTTGCTGGCCTGGATGATAACGCTGCCTATTTACTGGAGCATGAATCAGTACCATATGTCAGCTATCCTTATGAGTGGACTTTTAGTAGCTTAAAGCGTGCGGCTCTCCATCATCTCAAATTCCATCTATTTCTACTTAAGCATGGTTTTAGCCTAAGTGATGCAACTGCATATAACATCCAGTTTTTTGGGACAAAGCCTGTATTTATTGATGCTCTATCTATTATTCCATACACAGATGAGAGCATATGGAACGGTTACCAGCAATTCTGTGCACAATTTCTAAATCCATTGTTATTGACTGCCAAGAAAGGGATCCCGTTTAACAGCTGGTATCGTGGCTCACTTGATGGGATCCCCACTTCTGACTTGTTGAGAACCTTAAGTCTTAAAGACAAGTTAAACTGGAGAATATTTACCTTCTTGAATCTCCATGCGCGTGCTGAACGCAAAGTAATTGCAGCTGCAAACCAGACAGAAGGCTTACGGATTGATCAGCAAAAACAAATCCCATTAAAGCGACTGACTGCCATGCTACGTCAGTTGCACAGGTGGATCTCAACACTCTCTCTGATGGAGACAGATTCAGTCTGGCATAACTATGCGAATAAAAATACCTACGATGCTGAAGAGAATGCAAAAAAACAAAGTATTGTAAAGGAATTTGTTAATAAGAATAAGCTTGAAACAATATTTGATATTGGCTGCAACTCTGGTGCCTATAGCGAAGCATCCATAATGGGAAACGCAAAGTATGTTGTAGGTTTTGATTTTGACCATCAGGCTTTGGAAAAAGCTGAGCAACGTTCTATCGATAAGGATTTGAACTTTCTGCCAATATGGCTGGATGCATCAAATCCAAGCCCAGGACAAGGCTGGCAACATACAGAGCGCGATTCTTTCATAAGCCGCAAGTGCGCTGACGGCATCCTGGCGCTGGCTTTTGAACACCACCTAGCAATTGGAAAAAATATACCACTTGAACAAGTAATCTCCTGGCTGGTTAGCTTAGCTCCGAGAGGGCTTATCGAGTTTATTCCTAAAAGCGATCCGACTGTACAAGTAATGCTTTCAAGACGTGAAGATATTTTTAAAGAGTACAACAAGGAGATCTTTGAAAACTTGCTAAGTAACCATGCAAAGATTGAGCAAACAAATATAGTCTCAAAAACTGGCAGGGTGTTATATGAGTTTTCCAGCTAAGGCCGCCTGGGTACTACTGTTTCTTATTCTATCGTTGTGCCTTGCTATTGAGCCCCTATTTCTGATTAAAAGTGATGAGTCTGCTAAGGGGGCACTAATCACATTGTGGTACATATCAGTACTTCTTCTTCTTGGATCAGTATTGCTGCTAGGCTCTGCATATCTTGGTAATCGGGTTTTTGCTGCAGCACTTTCCCTTGCCTTCACAACTACACTGTTTTGTTTAAAATTAAATTTTTACGCTGTTGTATCAGGCTTACGCTTAAGCCTATATGTTGTGGTAATTATTACTATAATCACAATCTTATGGTACACCCTTAGGAAGATGCTTGTACAAAATGCAAGGCCGCACCTCCTCCTGTTTCTCTTGCCGGCAATCGTCTTTATCTCACCACTAGCACAACATCTTATTCAAGGGAAAACTAAAAGCGAGGTGATATCAGGCGATACACTATCTGAATGGGGTGAAGTAAAAATCAGCAGTAAGCCAAATATATACCTGTTGGGCTATGACACCTTGATAGCTAGGGATAGCGCCATAAAATTTCTAGATATGGGTGAACTTCCATATCAGGCCGTAATAGATAAGTACTTTAGTGAAGTGCCGCGTGCCTTGTCACCATGGGTTCCAACCATGGGGTCAATAAACTCCATCATGCGATTGGATCAAAATATACAAAACCTCTCTTATGTTCTGTTTTCAGGCAGAAAGCCATCTATTTTAAGTGAAATGATGCGTAGCAACGGGTATAAGGTAACAACCGGTTTTACCTCACATTTCTTTGGAAAACAGGGGCCATATATAGATAGCTATATTAGCACTGAGCAAAGAATACGCCTTAATGAAATGCTACTTTGTGTTGAGTCAACCAATAACCCGAGATTACAAGCAAGAATGCTCTTTATCTGTCCTGTTTACAATCTTATTGGCTCCAGGCTCCCGGGTAGCAGTATAGCGAATATGCTTTTTCCTGGAGAATTTTCAGGGCAGGCTGGGATGAAGATGTCATGGAAGGAGGTGATGATGGATGCAATACGTCAAACAGGCTCAGGGTCCCAACCCAGTCTGTCCTTTTTTTACACGTATTACCCCATTGGCCATACTAATCTTACCTATCGTCATGATGACCCAATTAAAAGAGAGAGTTATCGCGAATATTTTAAAACAGCTGCACAGGAATTAAATCAGCAACTTGAGGAACTTTCTCAACTGATCAGAGTAGAGGATCCCACAGCTATAGTTATCATATTTGGTGATCACGGTACTTTTGTTAGCAGAGGGCTGGATCCAGATACAGACCCAAGATTCTTCTATCAAGACCGCCACCGTATCCTTGTGGCCAGTATGAAAACAAAAAATCCATGCTCAAACTTACCAATTAAGACATACACTCAAAAACATGCGACTCCTTCCCGGTTACTCCTTGATACATTGGTATGCCTGGGTGCATCAAAGTCAAAGTTAGACCAGTTGCTAGATTTTGATGAACCAGAAGAGGTTTTATTCCATGCTTTAAACTAGTACGTATATTACAATAAGGCGTACTGGGAAATTCATGATCATATTGGAACGCATTAAAGCCAGGATAGATATATATGCTGCGGAAACAATAGGTTATTCAACTTACTGACTGCACTGGCAGTGCCAGTAATACTGCTCACTTTGAGTAATATGCGTGCTAGAAAAATGGTTAGGTGTCCACTTATAATTTTCACCTCCTACACTCTAGTTGGAGCCTGTTCAGCCTATCTGAATAGTTCTATAAAAACTAGGGATAAGATTTTTCTTTCAGCTGATGTAGCGCCTTGCGCCATCGACCTTTGTTACATGGCATGACTCCCTAACAATCAGCGCTTCATAGCATCAAAGAACTCATTGTTGGTCTTGGTAACCTTCAGCTTATCAAACAAGAACTCCATGGCAGCCAATTCATCCATTGGATGCAGAATCTTACGCAGGATCCACATTTTCTGCAGATCATCCGGCTTCATCAACAGATCCTCACGGCGGGTGCCAGAACGATTGATATTGATAGCTGGGAATATGCGCTTCTCGGCGATACGTCGATCCAGGTGTACCTCCATGTTACCCGTGCCCTTGAACTCTTCGTAGATAACATCATCCATGCGGGATCCGGTCTCCACCAGGGCGGTGGCAATAATGGTCAGGCTGCCGCCCTCCTCTACATTACGGGCTGCACCGAAGAAACGCTTGGGACGGTGCAGGGCGTTGGCATCCACACCACCGGTCAATACCTTACCAGAGGATGGAATCACAGTATTGTAGGCTCGCGCCAGACGGGTAATGGAGTCCAGCAGGATCACCACATCCTTCTTGTGCTCAACCAGGCGCTTGGCCTTTTCAATCACCATCTCGGCTACCTGTACATGACGCGCTGCTGGCTCATCAAATGTAGATGAGATCACCTCACCACGTACTGAGCGGGCCATCTCGGTCACTTCCTCAGGACGCTCATCAATGAGCAAGACGATCAGGTGACTTTCAGGATGATTATGGCCGATGGACTGGGCAATATTCTGCATCAGCATGGTCTTGCCCGCCTTGGGCGGCGACACGATCAAACCACGCTGCCCCTTACCTATGGGAGCACAAAGCTCAATGGTACGGGCGGTTATATCCTCGGTACTGCCATTACCGATCTCCAGGTTGAATTTCTCATTGGCAAACAGAGGGGTAAAGTTCTCAAACAGGATCTTGTTTTTGGCATTCTCCGGTTTGTCGAAATTGATCTGAGCAACCTTAAGCAGGGCAAAGTAACGTTCACCATCCTTGGGAGGGCGTATCTTTCCTTCAATGGTATCGCCAGTACGCAGGCTGAAACGTCTGATCTGACTTGGAGACACATATATATCGTCTGGGCCAGCCAGATAGGAACTGTCTGCAGAACGTAGAAAACCAAAGCCATCCTGTAGAATCTCCAGCACCCCGTCACCGTAGATATCCTCCCCTTTCTTGGCATGGGCCTTGAGAATAGCGAAGATCAGGTCCTGTTTACGGGAGCGCCCAAGCCCCTCGATTTTCATGGTACGGGATAGTTCGGCCAGTTCAGAAACCGGCATTTTCTTTAATTCGGTAAGATTCATGGTTTATTCGATATTATGTTGGTCTTGATACAGGAAGGTTGGACAGGTACGCCTCGGAAAGAGTACGCAATCAGGTTCTGGGAAACGTTCGGTTTGGGATGGTTACTGTTTTCTTAACAGCACTCACAGGAGTGTTTCGAATGACTGGATTCTAACACTCTCCTGGAGTGCGGCCAACTATTAGTTAGAAGTCTAGAACAAAACTCAGATATTGCTATCAATAAATGCTGTCAGTTGTGACAAAGATACAGCGCCAACCTTGGTGGCTTCTACTTCACCATTCTTAAACAACATCAAAGTAGGGATACCACGGATACCATAACGAGGTGGCGTATTAGGGTTGTCGTCAATATTTAGCTTGGCGATCTTGACGCGGCCTGAGTATTTACCGGCGATCTCTTCCAGTACCGGTGCGATCATCTTGCATGGGCCACACCACTCAGCCCAATAATCCACCAGTACAGGTTCGCCTGACTGAAGTACTTCATTATCAAAAGAGTCGTCCGTCACATGAACAATCTGCTCACTCACTAGATATATCTCCAATTCAGTTGGGTAATCTCGCCGGAATGTGCGGGTCCGCACCAGCGTTTCCATAACGTAATGTCAATAAACTTTAGGGGTATCTGCAAAATGTATTTCCAAAACGCGCTCTCCCCCAAGCGCCTGAGGACTTATTTCATATCAATCTAATACGCATTGCAAGTCCCAACCACACGGAAATTACTGTATCCTAGCGCACCATGACAGACAAACACTTAACAGACATACCATTCAGCAGCTTTGAGCTGGCCGATGAAATCATGCAAGGCATTGAAGAAGCTGGATTTTCTTTATGCACCCCCATCCAGGCCAAAACCATACCGGTTGCCATTAAGGGCAAGGATGTGGCAGGCCAAGCCCAGACCGGCACCGGAAAGACCGCTGCATTTCTGCTGGCATGCTTCCAATATCTACTGGACAACCCGGCTGACGAAAGAAGAAAGAACACCCAGCCTCGAGCCATCATGCTGGCCCCAACCAGAGAGCTGGCCATCCAGATCCACAAGGACGCTGAGGTGTTAGGTAAACATACCGGCTTCAAACTGGGCCTGGTGTTTGGCGGCACTGGATATGACAAGCAGCGCAAACAACTTGAGAGTGGCGTGGATATTCTGATCGGCACTCCCGGCCGACTTATAGACTACTTCAAACAGAAGATATTCGATCTCAAGGCCATTCAGGTAATGGTGCTGGATGAAGCCGACCGCATGTTTGATCTCGGCTTCATTAAAGACATTCGCTACCTGATGCGACGTATGCCCAAACCAGACCAGCGTCTGAGCATGCTGTTCTCGGCCACCCTCTCCTACCGGGTTACCGAACTGGCCTACGAGCATATGGAAAACCCGGAAGAGGTAAAGATAGAGACCGACAAGGTAACTGCAGACAAGGTGGTTCAGACCTGTTACATGACCGCCAATGACGAAAAGATTTCTCTACTCATTGGACTATTACGGCATATGGACCCGAGACGAACTATCGTATTCGTAAACACCAAACGCACTGCTGACCGTGTATGGGGTTTTCTGGAAGGTAACGGCTTCAAGACCGCCATACTCTCTGGTGATGTTCCACAGAAGAAACGCATGAGCCTGCTCAAGGAGTTCCAGTCTGGCAACTTGCCAGTGCTGGTGGCAACCGATGTAGCGGCACGGGGCCTGCACATTCCGGATGTCAGCCATGTTATCAACTATGATCTTCCGGAAGACGCAGAAGATTATGTGCATCGAATCGGACGTACCGCCAGGGCCGGCGCCAGTGGTGATGCCATCAGCTTTGCCTGCGAGACCTACTCCTTTTCACTGCCTGAGATCGAGGCCTACATTGGGCACCGCATTGAGATGCAACCAGTATCCGGTGATCTTCTGGCTGAGATTGATCCCAAGAGTAGGAAATACCCGGAACGGGGAAGCCGTAACGCCCCTAGACGCGGTGGGGGTAAACCACATCAAAACAGATCAGGCGGCAGACGTAGGAGCGGTGGTTCCCGGCGCAGATAGTAGATACCCCATAGGCCTATGGATATAAAAACCGAGATCAAGTGTTTTCGCTGCCCCGGCACCAGATGTTGCACTTACACCACCGAAGCCCTGGGCGTTGCTCCCCGCTCCAAGGCTGACTTCGATCACCTGCTATGGCAGATCTCGCACCAAGGGGTAGAGATCTATAAGGATGAGGGTGACTGGTACCTGATGTTTCGCGGCAGTTGTGAACACATCCTGCCGGATGGGGCCTGTGGCATCTATGAGATCAGACCGCAGATCTGTCGTGATTATGAGAACCACTGGTGTGAATATGACGCACCGGCAGAAGATGGTTTCGAGCTACATTTCAAAAACCATGCTGAGCTATTGGACTACTGTAAAACACGCTTTAAAAAGTGGGGGAAGTATCCAGCCTAGGCATGATCTCAGAGAAGTCATGGATGGCTAAAAAATCCTCAGTGGTCCTTACCGGCCCATTGGTATCCGGTCGCAACACCATCAACAACCACTCTATGCCATAACGTTGCGCTGAATGCAGCACTGCAGGGCTATCGTCCACAAACAGCGTCCTGCTGTTATCAAATGGCTCAACCTGTTGCAGGCGTTTCCAGAACTCTTCTGATTCCTTGGGATACCCCAGATCATGGGAACAGACCACTCCATCCAGATACCCCACCAACCTGGTACGTTCCATCTTCAGGGCCAGGGATTTTTGATGGGCATTGGTTACCAGCAGGGTCTTTTTTCCCAACCTGCGCATGGCATCCAGGAAATCCACTACATGGGGGTGTACTGAGATAAGGTGATCCACCTCCTGTTTCAAAAGGACAATGTCCAGCTCCAGTTCCCTACTCCAGTGATCCACACAGTACCACTCTAGGGTACCCTCCACATCTTTATAGCGGGCAAACAGCTCCTGTTTAGCCTGTTCCAGGCTGATACCCCTGGCCTCGGCATAGCGCTGCGGAACATGCTCCAGCCAGAAGTGGTTATCAAAATGCAGATCTAGCAAGGTTCCGTCCATATCCAGGAATACTTTGTCTATCTGCTGCCAATCAATCATAGCCATGTTATCCATATGGTATTAGATGTCGTCATTACGAGTACACTATACTCAATCAAGCATGTTTCGGAAGTAATATGAGTAAAAAGCCAACCATCAGCGCCCGCCGCCGCATTATCCATACCGGTGTATTCAATATTGAGGAGATGGATCTGGAGTTCACCAATGGTGAACAACGCAAGTATCAATGCGTGGTCGGCTCAGAGCAGGGGGCCGTGTTGGCAGTTCCATTACTGGATAGGGATACCGTGCTTTTGATCCGTGAGTATGCCGCCGGTACCGACCGCTATGAGCTGGCATTCCCCAAAGGCCACATAGAGGACGGCGAAGATATGCTGGTGGCAGCGGATCGGGAAATTCAGGAAGAGGTGGGCTATGGAGCACGCAAACTGGAACATATACACTCCTTTACCATAGCCCCAGGCTACATGAGCCATACCACCCACATAGTGCTGGCCAGCGAGCTGTATCCGCAAAGGCTGCCCGGCGATGAACCAGAGGAGATCGAGGTGGTGCCATGGAAGATTGCAGATATGGATCAACTGCTACGCTGCCACGACTTCACTGAGGCCCGCTCCATTGCTGCACTGTTTCTGGTTCGAGATCTGCTGCAGGCAGAACCAGGGACCTAGAATCCATTTTATCCTCCGCAAAGGGTTGGACTTCTCTTGATATATATATAAGACTGCTCACATCATGAACAGTAATCAGATTGAAATCGGAAAAATAATTACAATTGCACAACAGGCTGGTGCTGCAATTCTGAAGGTCTACGACACAGATTTTTCGGTATATGAAAAATCTGATCAATCCCCCCTGACTGAGGCCGATCTGGCAGCACACAGGGTGATAGCAAACAGCCTGATGGAACTCACTCCGGAAATACCAATCCTGTCAGAGGAGTCTGCCAAGATACCCTACTCCCTACGCAGCACCTGGACCCGTTACTGGCTGATTGATCCACTGGATGGAACCAAGGAGTTCGTTAAACGCAATGGCGAATTTACCGTTAACATCGCCCTGATCGATAACATGCGCCCTATCCTTGGGGTGATCTATGTACCGGTATCAAAAGTTAGCTACTACGGTTCTACTGACGGCGGAGCCTTCAAACAACTTCCAGGAAAAAAACCGGAACCGATAAAGGCCCGCGCTATGCATGGCACACCTATCAAGGTGGCTGGCAGCAGGTCGCATGCCGGAGAGAGTCTGAAGCGCTATCTGGAGAACCTGGGGGAATACGACATCATCAGTATGGGTAGTTCCTTGAAATCCTGCCTGGTAGCTGAGGGCAAGGCGGACATCTACCCACGCCTGGGACCTACATCAGAATGGGATACAGCAGCTGCCCAGGCGGTAGTTGAGGCTGCAGGTGGCAAAATCACCGATACCAATATGCAACCCCTACGTTATAACAGTAAAGACTCGCTACTGAACCCGAACTTTTTTGTATTTGGAAATCTGGACGAGGACTGGTCAAGATACCTGGCCTAATTCAGTTACAGGTCAAACTGCTTCGCCAGATTCCTGCGACTCAAATTGGGTCTGGTAGAGAGAGGTATATTCGCCACCCAGCGCCAGCAGTTCTTCATGCCTGCCACTCTCCACAATATTGCCGTCCTTGAGTACCACGATCCTGTCCGCCCCCTCAATAGTGGAAAGACGGTGTGCCACCACCAGAGTGGTACGACCCCGGGTCAGTTCTTTCAGTGCCTCCTGAATACTCCTCTCCGACTCAGTATCCAGTGCAGAGGTAGCCTCATCCAGTATCAGAACAGGGGCGTCCTTCAGGAATGCCCTGGCGATAGCCAGGCGCTGACGCTGGCCACCAGACAGGAGGACACCGTCTTCACCAATCAGGGTATTGATCCCATCTTCCATCTTCCGGATAAATTCCATGGCGTAGGCTGCCTCAGCCGCCTGTACTATTTCATCTTCACTCTTACGCCCCAATGACCCATAGGCGATGTTTCTGTACACGGTATCGTTAAACAGGGTTGTATTCTGGCCCACCAGGGCTATCTGTTCACGCAGATTGTGCAGCTTGTACTCCTGTATCGGAATACCATCCATCAGAATTGACCCTGCAGTTGGATTATAAAACCTTAATAACAGGCTGGTGATAGTGGTCTTACCACTACCGGAACGCCCTACAAACGCCACGGTCTCACCCGGCTCTATTGTAAGGTCAATTCCCATGAGTACCTTGCTGGCAACTCCTGGATAACTGAACCCCACTCCCTTAAATTGAATTCTACCGGCCACACGCTCCACTTCGGTGGTGCCGGTATCTTCTTCCGTCTTCTCATCCAGCTGATCAAATATGGTGTCACAAGCTGCTATACCCTTCTGGATATTGCCATAGACCTCACTTAACTGGCGCAGTGGCTTGGGCATCATGGAGGACGCTAGGACAAAGGCAACCAGCGCAGCCACACTGTCAGTGAAGCGCATATACAGCACCATGAACATGATGACCGCCATTGCGGAGAGCACCAGGAACTGTAAAACCGGGGTATTTATGGCACTCACCCTGGTCATCTTCATATTCTGCCGAAGATTGTTCTTACTGGCATGCATGAAGCGATCCTTTTCATACTCTTCACCACCGTAACTGCGTACCACCTGATAACCATTAATGGTCTCGGAACTTACGTGAGTTACCTGACCCATAGCAGTCTGAATCTTGTGGCTCAGCTTGCGCAGACGCTTACCCACATGGGAGACAATAAACGACATCACCACCATCACCACCAGAAACACCAAGGTCAGCTTCCAGTTTTCCCACAGCAGATATATGAGTAGAACGATTACGGTCAGGCCTTCCCTGATCACTGTCTTTATGGAGCTGGTGGCAGCCTCAGTAACCATGGTCACGTTATAGGTGATTCTGGAGATGAGATGCCCGGAGTTATTGCTATCATAGTAGCTGTTGGGAAGCTCCAGCAGCTTATTGAACAGGGCCACGCGCAGATCGTGTACTACACCAAATGAGACCTTAGCCAGATAGTAATTACCCAGAAAAAACCCGATACCTCGCACTATTGCAATACCAATAGCCAGCATTGGCACATAGTAGAGATATTTATCTGTCCCTTCCTGTAACCCCTCAATGAACAGCTCAATCAGCTTGGCAAAGGCCGGCATAGTCCAGGCAAACAGCATATAACCCAATACACTGACAATGAATGCCGGCACGTAGGGTCGCACATAGGTCAACAACCGCAGATAGGTATGGAGGCCTTTTCTATCTTGCATGACAAAACAGGCTATGCTGCAACTGGAGGCAGGATGCAGCCAGACTATTCAAGTTAGGAAATGGCAAATTTTTTCAGTCGATAGAGCAAGGTGTCGCGACTAATACCAAGCAACCTAGCCGCCTTACTCCGATTACCCCGCGCCAATTCCAGGGCCTGTCGAATCAGGCTTTCCTCCACATTGGAGAGGACTATTCCCTCTGGCGGCAGTCGCACCATGGAATCCACTGCCTGTTCAGACGCAGGTGCAGCACGGAACTCCTGAGGAAGATTCTGCACTCCAACCTCCTGGCCAGGCAACAGGATTAACAGGCGTTCACACAGATTCTTCAACTCACGTACATTACCCGGCCAGCGATACTGTCGCATACATTCCAGGGCAGCCTTGGTAAAACGGGGTGACTTCAACCCATGTCGCTTGGAGAACATGTTGACGAAATAGGTCAGCAGGATGGAGATATCCCCCTGCCGTTTGCGCAGAGGTGGAATCTCCAAAGGCACTACATTCAAACGATAATAGAGATCCTGACGAAAAGAGCCCTGGTCTACCAACCCCCCAAGGTCATCAACGCTGGAAGCAATCAGTCGAACATCCACCTTAATAGACTTGGTAGATCCCATAGGTAAGATCTCACCAGACTCCAGGAAGTGCTGTAGCTTGGCCTGCACATCGAGCGACAACTCTGCCACCCCATTCAGAAATATGGTTCCATTAGCGGCAGACTCAAGATGACCTATGTGCTCGTCGGTAGCGCCTGCGAAAGCGCCCTTTTGATGTCCAAACAGCAGAGACTCGGCCAGATCTGCAGGCATAGAGGCACAATTCACCACAACGAACGGCTGCTGGGACCTAGGGCTGTGGGCATGTATGAATCTAGCCAACAACTCTTTGCCACTGCCGCTCTCACCAAACAGCATGGTATTAACACCAGTAGCCGCCACAATCCTGGCGGCATTATTGACTTCCAACAGAGATGGATTCTTGCCTAGAATCATATCAACACCTGCAATCTGCTAGTTTTAGTTAAGGGTTATCTATCTAATGGTACCAAAAATACATCTGCACCGAAAATCAGCCCGGAAATACCCATCAGTATGACCAACACCCCTGCCACCTGCCTAAGTCGAACATTTCTACCCAGACGCGACAAAACACCGGCAAAAACACCAGTAGCAACCATTACTGGCACGGTTCCAAGACCGAAAGCGAGCATAAAAAGCCCACTCATAACCGGGTCACTCATAGGTAAGGCCAGAATCAGGGCGTAATAGACCAGACCACAAGGCAGCCAACCCCAAACCAGGCCCGCAAGAAGCGCGGCCGTGGGAGTTCTAACCGGAAGCAGACGGCGCCCAACAGGCTCTATCAACCGCCACAGTCCTCCACCCAGGCGATCCATATTCCTCAACCATGGCACCCAACCGGTCAGATACAAGCCAATCAAGATTATAGTTACAGCAGCAATGATACTTGCCACTTGCCTCCAGGCAGTACCATCCAATCCATCACCTAGCAGCTGACCAGTAAATCCTACAGCCACTCCAAGGATCACATATATTGATATGCGGCCAAGGTTATACAACAGAACAAACAACAAAAACCTGCTCATACCGCCCCGAACCTCAGAGGGTAGGCTCAGGGTCAATGCCCCCATGATACTTCCACACATGCTCAGACAGTGGGCAGTGCTGAAGAATCCAACTACAAAGGCTAATACCAGAGGGTAATCCACAATTCAATCTCGATAAATAAACAGCTAACAAAGGGCTTATTATGACAGAAATACAACCAAGACTAATTGAGAATTGCACTAAAAAGCCCCAAAAGCGAACAGGAAGCCACCTTGATTTTGTGTCAATCCTGCGCCTAAATTAAATCATTGAGGAATTATTCACTACCGACAACTCTACTCCCCAGCATATGGACTTTCGTCATTCAGCAGCAAACAACTTTACATTGATGTACATGGACGAACGTACAATATAGATCTAGTCATTGTTATAGGTCAGCTTAAACCATAGACCACACTACATGACATCAATAAATGGACAAGTGGCAGCATGGCAGTAATTCGAATTATCTTTATTCTAATTTTTCTATTTGCCACCGACACTATCCAGGCTGGTTGTGATCTACAAACCGCAGGAAATTCCACACAGGTAGAGGCATTAGACAGTGCATCTGCGGTTAATGAAATCCAACAAAACCTTACGGATATTGGCCTGCTCACAGATTCCAGCGACAATGATGCACAAGCAGCTTTGTCTGAGGCAGTAAAGAAGTACCAGAAAAAAACATATGCCCGTTGACGGACAGATCAGCGATACTTTGAGAGTTCTGTTGTCAGGTCGAGAAAACCTGCTCCAAGACACGCTTTTTTACCAGGCTGCAACAGGCCGTCTGCCAAAACCATATAGACTCATTGCTGAAGACCAACTATTAAATAGCCAGGATAAAAATGGTTGGAACCCACTGCTTTATGCCACCCTGTATGGAAAAAAAGGGCAGTTTCAACTCTACTAAGATACGGGGCGAATGTAGACACAGCCAGCATCTATGGAACCACCTCTTTGATGGTGGCAGTTATCATGAATGACCCGGGCATTCTACAAAAACTACTAAACCAATGGCCAGATCTTGATCTGGCCAACCACCGTGATAAAAGTGCTGAGGAGATCGCATTTTTATTACACAGAAACTCACTATTAACACGCTTTCGCAAACACCGCGAAGCCATGAAAAGAGCACGACTGGGCCGTATACCACCTTTTAAGGCTCGAATGGTTACCTGGGATAAACAGGAGTGTTACCGCGCCACTACTGCCAGAATCGATGTTACCTGCAAGCCTGATGTAAATACCCTAAAACTTTGCCACGAACGTGGAAAGAGGTATATGAAACGGCTAACTCGTATTACCCAGAAAATATAGGGAGGTAAACCAAAAATTCTTCAAGACGATGACACGACCCAGGGGAGCCCATTGAACTGCATGGAGGGTGACGTAGTTGTGTTTGGGGTCAGATCACACTAGCAGATTGACTAGTCAGTACTTTCCATAGACCAAGCTAAAAGAAGCCGGAGTTCAAACTTTTAGGAACATCACAAGGGTGCGCTGAACAATCTAACTGCCTGCAGTTCGATTCAGCAATTCCAAGATAATAGCCAGTGTAGGTACAGTTTAGAGCAGCTAGGGAGAAAATGGTGCCCAGGGACAGAATCGAACTGCCGACACGGGGATTTTCAGTCCCCTGCTCTACCGACTGAGCTACCTGGGCAAATAATCGGAATCTCCAAGAATGGAGAGGTGCGTATTAAAGCGGCCCAGGCTCTGCGAGTCAAGTCGAGATTGGGCCCATAATTTGAAAACTGCTGCATTTCCCCATCTACAGCACATACTATCCCACCTGTCCTAATCGGAATGCTATTGGGGAGGGGTAAAATCTACCGGTATGCTGGGGCCACCACCGAAGAAAAACTGTTCCATCTGTTCCTCTAGAAAGGTCCTGGCCTTGGGGTCTATGGGATTCAGTCTATACTCGTTGATCAGCATGGTCTGGTGTTGAAACCACATCTGCCAGGCTTCTTTGGAGACATTTTCCAGAATACGTTGCCCCAATTCACCAGGATACGGGGCCATATCCAGCCCTTCCGCCTCTTTATTAAGCTTTACACACTGAACCATCTTGCCCATCACTCATCTCCAGTAACGCTTCGAAAGAAGGCGGCAGGATAACACCGCCGCAGGAAAAATCTACACTGTATATGACACCAATACCAATTCCTGATTCCAGACCCTGATTAAAAAAGCTTCTCCAACAGCTTCTTTTTCAACCTGTCCTTAGGCGAATCTCTATCATCATCCCCCTCTGCACCATCCTTCTTAGCATCCTTACCTAGCAACTTTTTCTCTAAAGCAGATTTGAGTTCATCTTTCTTCAGATCTAAGAGAACCTTCTGCCACTCTACGTTCCACTTAGGCGCAGCCAAGGGACCGGTAAAGCGTACAGGAACGCCAATCTTCTTACGCTTCAACTCCTCCAGAGCCGCAAGATCATGACCTCCCTCCCCTTTGGAAGTCTCAACGATAAATACCTGGGTTGTGTAATCCAGAATCTCCCGAACCAGATTTACTGCACCTTTTCCGTTCACCCGAAAAAATGGCGATAGCGCCTTTAAATCACTGTTATGCAGAACACCATTCCGCACCACTGCACTACCGGTTATCTGTGAGAAATCAGTCTGCACCGGACCCGAGGACGAGGGAGCAGACTTACCTGAAAGCAACGCCTTGGCCCGACGCAGTTCAGCAGCCAGGTTTATGCCTTTGATTGCCCCTCGCATGAATTTGAAATTCATTTTCCCATTCAGAGTACGTTTCAGCGCAGCCACACTATTGCCGCTTGCAGACAGATTGGCGCGATAGTAACCCTGACCTGTCAGACGGTCCTGACCTGCAACAGCCTTGATGAGTGACCCCATGTGTACTTTTGACAGGTTACTATTAATCTTGACCCTAGGCGTTTTCCCTTTCAGATTAAGATCCACGTTTCCACTGTAACTTCCCTTGTAGAAGCCACCAATTTTCTGTGCGGTCTGCACCAACCCACCTTTAGCCTTTATGGTAAAGAGTACTTTTTGAGCCAACATCTTATTTATCGTCACACGACCGATATTTACCGAACCATTTAGATTCAGGCTACGCAGACTAGCCACAGGGAACAGCTGCTCTTGTTTTGATGCCTTGCCGCCCCTGGTCTTCCCTGTGGATTTTCCTTGTGGCTTTTTAGCCTGAGCCTGGGACATATAGCGGTCAAGGTTGATGGCATCGACGTTCAGCTTAAAGGCCGCTGCGGCTCCACGCAGAATGGCATTACCAGTGATCTTGGTATCATCCAGCCGGATCAGAAGTTTATTAAGATTAGTGGATGTTCCCTTTGAGGTGAGGCTTAAGCTGGCAGCCAGGCGCCCCAGGGCCTTGGGGTCAGAAGTGGCAGGAATATCCATTCCTTGGCTTTTCATCCACTCACGCAGATTAAACTCAGCCAGTTCTACCTGTCCATTAATCACCTGAGACTTAGTACCTAGATTTGTGCCCTTAATATTACCCTTCAGATCCATCGCACCTGATTGGACTCGCAAATTCTGAGCTGAGAGTGATTTACCATCCAGAGACATGGATAATTTGGTTGCAAGATCTGCCTTGAGTTTTCCGTTGGGCAGAGAATCCCCTTGAGCATCCAAGGAGATTTTCAGATCAGCCACACTCAGTAGCTTTTTGACCTCATCCATCAGAACTGTACCACTCAGGCTGACCCGCGCCTTGAGTGCTGGCTCCCTACTTTGCAACAGCATATCCATATCGAGACCAACAGGATCTCCTGGAACTATTGCACCACTGTTGAGATTTAGTTCGCTGATTTCATACTTTTGTCCAGACTGACGGTCATCCCAGCTAATCTTTGCATCCTTTATCTCTACTCCGCCAATAGAGAACCCGGACAGACCTACAGAAGAATCCTGCTTCTTCGGCTCCATTTCCTCAGGTGTCTTGGTTTTTTTCTCCTGCTCTTTTGCCAGATCATCCCAGTTACTAAGACCACCCTTATTTTTTGCCAGGTTTAGAGTAACTCCATCCAGACCTATGGTATCCACCTCCAGCCGCTTATCCAGTAGCGGCTTAAGCTTAACCCTGACTGCAGCATGCTTGATTGCTGCAAATGGCTTATCGCCAAAGCCTTTGGCATTGCTTAGCTCCACACCATCTATTTTTAACCCGAGCCAGGGAAATACTGAAAGATCCAGATCACCGGCTATCTTCAGATCACGGCCAGTATGCTCCTTTACCTGTTTGACGATTTCACCCTTGAAATCATTTGGATCCACCACTAGTGGCAAAATTACTGAGGCTGCAACCACCAGTAACAGCACTACACCAATAAATATTCCAAGGATCTTAAACAGCTTTGCCATTACGACCTCCGTGGCAGCATTGATTATTATGTTGAATCAGATTAGTTCAGGGGTAGAGTCGATATTTTTTCTAACAGAATACCTAAATCCGTCACAGTTGAAGTCTAGCAAATATTAGTGGTGGGGACCTGCGCAAAAAATAACGGAAGATATATGGCAAGGTGGTGGGATAAAAAAGGGCTACAGAAAACCTCCAGTAAACAGGTCATTTTTCTGTTGTTCAAGTATCAACCCCAATACTTGAACGACCAAGACCACTAACAACACTCTCAGCAGTTGAGGATAGTGCCCAGTTGTAATAGAGATATGAGCGTCCTTTTTTGTCCCGCCAGTTTCCACGTACCAATTCCCTCATTAATTACTAATACTCTACACTCCCTAAGCACACAGCCAAAGATAATATTAAACTCGATTGCTTAGTTATGAACCAAAGCCCATGTATTTACCAATAATCACTGTTATCTAGTGACCGATTCCTATTTATTTATATCGTCATCGTTCTTTTAATTGTGTAGAAAGCCATGGGATTTGTTACGAAGTGATCGAATGGAGCGGGTAGCGGGAGTCGAACCCGCCTCACTAGCTTGGGAAGCTAGGGTAATACCGATATACGATACCCGCGCTTATGGTTAGTAATTACCGCCACTTAGAAACTGATTTGATTCTATGCCCCACACATGGTTTGACGCAAGTTGCCACCAATTTTAGTTACGTTTAGCTGTTGATGACACAACCCCATACATCTGATTGATTGCATCTTGATTATGCGCAATCACCTCTGCTCGTTTAACTTTTAGAGTAGGGGTCAAGAGACCATTATCAATAGTCCATGGTTCAAGTTGGGCAGAAACCCTACGGATCTTGGCATAACCTGGGAAATTCTTAAGCGTATCTTTGATACGCCCCAACAGCATACTATTCAGACCTGCGTCCTGCACACTTGTTGGATCCTCAGGATCCAGATTAAACTCCTGTGCCAATCCCGGCCATAGATCAGGATTCAGTACCACCAGTGCACTGAGGAATGGGCGGCCTTCTCCTATTACCATAACCTGCTCAAAAACCGGATCCAGGCTTATGGCCAGCTCCATATCCCCAGGGGGAACCTTCTCTCCGTTGGACAGCACCAGGATATCCTTGATGCGGCCAGTGATATAGATATGGTTATTCTCGATCCTGGCCTGATCACCGGTATGCAGCCAGCCGTCTGCATCTATCATCCTGGAGGTAGCAGCGTGATTATTCCAGTACCCCAGCATGACCCCTGGACTCTTCACCAGCAGTTCGTCATTGTCACCGATACACACCTCAATATTGCGCAGTGGCACCCCAACACTTGCCGGCACATTATCCTCAAAGGTATTTACACTGATGTTGGGACTGGTTTCTGTAAGGCCATAGCCCTGTAGAATGGGGATCCCCAATCCGATGAAGGTCTCAGCAATCTCCGGTGCCAGCGGCGCCCCACCACTGACTGCAACCCGCAGTTGTCCACCCAGCTTCGCTTTAACCTTATCTGCCACCCGTTTTTGCAGTAGCGGCCACAGGACCAGTGATGGGTGCCATGCAGCCCGCCCCTGCTGCCATAGAAAGCGTCTCCACCCAACTTTAACCGTAAGATCAAACACCTTAGCGGCAACTTGCGGCCCCTTTTTCAGCTGATCTCTGATACGTCTATACACGCGCTCAAAGATACGTGGCACCGCAATAATAATAGTAGGACGTTGTGTTACCAGATCCTCTGCCAGCTGCGCCACCGACCTGGCATAGACCACGGTGGAACCGGTCATGATAGGCAGATAGTAACCGCAAGTACGCTCCAGGGTATGGGACAGTGGCAAAAAGGATAGAAACAGGTCTTCCCGATAGCAATCAAGCAGGGCCAGGGCCCCATGAGCCACGGAAAGGATATTATAGTGACTGAGCATGACCCCCTTGGGGCGTCCGGTGGTTCCAGAGGTATAGATAATGGAAGCCAGGCTGTTGGTATCCGTTCCCACAGGACACAGCTCATCACCAGATTCCGGTAACCAGTCTGCAACCAACTGTACACGCGCATCAGACTGTTCAATTCCGGAGTTGTCCGTAGCTGAATCCAGAACCAGAATTCGCTGTAACTCATTGTTTTCCAATAGTTCAGGGGCAAGCTTTCCCCAGCGACCCGCATCCTGCACCAACAACAGTTTTACATCAGCATCTGCCAGGATATAGGAGGTATTCTCCGGGCGATCATCGGTATACAACGGCACCACCACCAACCCCAGCCCCTGGCAGGCCTGGTCAAACATCACCCACTGGGGTGAATTCCTGAGTTGCAGTGCGACCCGATCACCAGGATTCAGCCCCTCTCTGGCCAGGGCCGACTGCCAGCGGGCAATCTGCTGCGCCATCTCCTGCCAGGTATACTCAACCCAGCTGGAAGAGCGGCGAGAGTAACTTCTGTAAGCCACCAGATCAGGGGTGCGGCGCAGGCGTTGCAGGAACAGCCCATACAGGGTCACTGCGCTATCCGCAGAAATCAGGTCTTCACTCCACTGCTGCAAGGGGTTGTCTCCGCTTTTATCGTTATTACAGGGAGCCTCTAATTAATTCCATGATGGCCGAGACGTTGCCTTTGCGACTTGAGATGCAAGGCGGCTTGTGCAGCTAATGGCCCTAGTCCTTAGCAAGCAAGCCAACACAGTAGATCTGGCGCAAAGACGCGTCCCGTATGGGTTTGCGCCAAATGGCGCGCTCGCTGTGTTGTGGTGCTTGCCGTATAGCTATGGCATGCGGCCTGCGCACCACGCCTTGCGATCATCGCCATTTGGACACAAACTCGGTTCATCAGCGAATTAATCAGAGGCTCCTTTATATCGGGTGTGTGTAAATTAGTCACACAGTTCTGTTAATATGCAGCTTTCCAATGCATACAGATATCCTCAATCAAGAAGGTCCCCCATGCAAATCTATCTAAACGGAGAACAACAGCAGATCTCCGAAGACACTACTATGAGCGAACTGCTGCAAACACTAGATCTGGGAGAAGAGCGCTTTGCAGTGGAGGTAAATGAGGAACTGGTACCACGCAGCAACTTTGACCAACATCGCCTGCAACCGGGTGATAGGGTGGAGGTTGTCCAGGCTATCGGTGGAGGCTGACAGCCCCACCCTTCAAACCATGGCCTAACAAGGCTATCCTTGGTCGAGGCGGCAAAGGCCGCAGACCTGAACTGAATCCTGAAAATGATGGAAGTAGAGAGAGATGTCAGAAAATACAGCAGACACATTTACCATCGCCGGCAAGGTGTACAACTCCCGCCTCCTGGTAGGCACCGGCAAGTACAAAGATATGGAAGAGACCGGCGCGGCCATCGCGGAGAGTGGGGCCGAGATTGTTACCGTTGCCGTGCGCCGCACCAACATGGGACAGAACAAGGACGAACCAAACATTCTGGATGTCCTGCCACCTGAGCGGTACACCATCCTACCCAACACTGCCGGCTGCTATGATGCCAAGACTGCGGTGCGCACCTGCAAGCTGGCCCGTGAAATGCTAGACGGCCACAACCTGGTGAAGCTGGAGGTATTGGGAGACGAGAAGACCCTGTTCCCGGATGTGATGCAGACCATCACTGCTGCCGAAGAGCTGATCAAGGACGGGTTTGACGTTATGGTCTACACCAACGATGACCCCATCGTGGCACGGGAGCTGGAAAAAATCGGCTGCATCGCCGTCATGCCCCTGGCCGCTCCCATCGGCTCTGGTCTGGGTATCCGTAACAAGCTCAATATCCGCACCATCGTGGAAAACGCCAATGTTCCCATCCTGGTGGACGCCGGCGTTGGTACTGCATCAGATGCTGCCGAAGCCATGGAGCTGGGATGTGACGGGGTATTGATGAATACGGCAATTGCCGCAGCGGATAACCCAATCCTGATGGCATCAGCCATGAGAAAGGCCATTGAAGCAGGACGTGAAGCCTACCTGGCTGGACGTATGCCAGCCAAACGTTTTGCTTCTGCCTCATCACCCATCGAAGGCATGTTCTTCTAGACATTTATCTCAGGCCCTTCACTCAAGTGAAGGGCCTGATATCCATCAACCAGACCCAGCCCATGACAGAGAGCGATAGACATCATCGCAAGATCCGCAGCTATGTGTTGCGCGAAGGGCGTCTGACGGCTGGCCAGCAACGGGCCTTCGAAACCCTGTGGCCAGAATTCGGCATCGACTTCACACCAAACCAAGTTCTGGATCTACCAGCAATCTTTGGCAACGATAATCCGGTAATCCTTGAGATTGGCTTTGGCAACGGGGCATCCCTGGCTGAGATGGCCAACCGCAATCCACAGCAGAACTATCTGGGTATTGAAGTACACAGTCCGGGAGTAGGACGACTGCTGCTGGATATAGAAGAGCGCGGCCTGAGCAATCTGCGGGTTATGCGACATGATGCAGTAGAGCTGTTGGAAACTAGCATTGGCCCTGCATCCCTATCCGGGGTCTATCTGTTCTTTCCCGACCCCTGGCACAAGAAGAAACACCACAAACGGCGCATTCTGCAACCATCTCTGGTACAACTACTGGCAAAGGTCATCAAGCCAGGTGGAATTTTCCACGCCGCCACCGACTGGGAACACTATGCCGAACAGATGCTGGAGGTATTGGGTGATGCTGATACACTATTTGAGAACAGCGCCGGGATAGGTGACTTCTCACCCCGGCCGGATTACCGCCCCATCACCAAGTTTGAGCAGCGCGGTGAACGTCTGGGGCATGGGGTCTGGGATCTCATCTTTCAGCGTCTATAACCGATATGACCACACTCACTCTTATCCAATTTCAGAGTCATCAGCTCGAACCCATCGACATGGAATTGGGTAGTGGAGAGTGCATTACCCTGTCCGGACCATCCGGCAGCGGCAAGACCCTGCTGCTACGCGCCCTGGCCGACCTGGACCCACATCAGGGCGAGGTCCGGCTAGATGATCAACCACAAAATAGAATTCCGGCACCGGAGTGGCGCCGCCAGGTAGGTCTGCTGCCCACTGAAAGCCACTGGTGGCATGAATCCATCGGACCACATATTCCGGCCATAGATGGAACGATCCTGCATAACCTTGGGTTTGAAGATAAGTGTCTGGAGTGGCAGGTAAGTCGCCTCTCCAGTGGCGAACGCCAACGCCTGGCGCTGGCACGCCTGTTATCCAACCAGCCAAAGGTGCTGCTGCTGGATGAACCAACCGCCAATCTGGATGCCGAGAATGCGCAACGGGTGGAACAGGTAATCCAGCAATACCGCCAGGATAGTGGCTGCAGTGTAATCTGGGTGAGCCACACCCTGGAGCAACGCCAACGAGTGGGAGAGAGGGGATACATAATCAAGGGCAATAGACTGGAGCCGGAAGCATGGACCTGATCACCCTCAGCCCCCTGGACCTATCTATTGCAGCCGTACTGGTATTGGCCCTGGCCATTATCTCCTGGCGCCTGCAACTGGGAGTGGAGAAGAGACTACTGCTGGCAGCACTGCGCAGCGTAATCCAACTGGGACTTCTGGGACTGGTACTCAAGACCCTGTTTGCCCAGTCCAATCCCTGGCTGATCGGACTGCTGTGCCTGTTCATGCTGGTTGTCGCCGGATACGAGGTAATGGCCCGCCAGCAGCGGCGCTTCACCGGACCCTGGGGCATGGGCATAGGCACCCTGTCCATGTTCATCTCCTCTTTCAGCATCACCCTGCTGGCCCTGCAACTGGTGGTGAGAGTAGAGCCCTGGTATACGCCGCAATACCTTATTCCTTTGCTCGGCATGTTACTGGGCAACACCATGTCCGGTATAGCCATCGCCATGGACAACCTGACCCACAACACCTGGCTGCAGCGTGGCAGTATAGAGGGACGCCTGATCCTGGGAGAGAGTTGGAGCAGTGCCATTGCCGATATCCGACGCGATGCCCTGCGTGCAGGACTGATACCCATCATCAATGCCATGGCCACAGCCGGAATTGTCAGTCTTCCCGGCATGATGACCGGCCAGATCCTGGCAGGAAGCCCGCCCCTGGAAGCTGCCAAATATCAGATCATGATTCTGTTGCTGATAGCGGCCGGAACTGGACTGGGCGCCATTAGTGCGGTATGGATCAGCTCGCGGCATCTGTTCGATGAACGCCAACGTCTGCGGTTGGAGCGACTTACACAGTCAAACAGATTTAGTTGAGAACGCCTGGCTCTACCTGGATGGATCTATTCAGCATTTTCCCGCACGCCAGGAAGCCACATACGCACCAGCCTTATGATAAGTAACGCAACCGGTGTGCCATGCATCAATAGATCGAAGATATCTATAGGTCGTACCAGCTCACCTGCTGCCAGCATCTTCAGTTTCTGCCACAGATGAGGTTCAGGCACAAACGGCGCCAGCCCCAGCAACAGGCTGGCCACTACCAGGGCCGAAATAGATATACCATCCAACCGTTCCAGCAGAGTTGGGTGCTTCTTCTCCGTCATTACATCTCCTCAAGCAGTTCTCTATACATCTGGGCATCCGATTCAGAAAAACAGCAGGCGATAATCCGCTCGAATCCTACAGCTGCCTGCATGGCATCCAATGCTATCCTGGCCGCCCCTGGCTTGGGGTATCCGTATACCCCGGTACTGATGCCGGGAAAGGCAATACTGTTTACGCCATGCTCTCTGGCCAGAGCCAAGGAGGTATGATAACAGGAGCGCAGCAGCTCTGGCTCTCCAACATCTCCGCCGCGCCACACTGGACCCACAGTATGGATCACCCACTTTGCCGGCAGATTAAATCCCGGGGTAATGCGTGCCTCACCCGTGGGGCAGCCACCCAGTGGTCGACAGGCTTCCAGCAGTTGCGGACCAGCAGCGCGATGGATAGCCCCATCCACTCCACCCCCTCCCAACAGAGAGCTATTTGCAGCATTGACTATGGCATCCACCTCAAGCCGTGTAATATCCCCCTGCACTATTTCTATCCTGGCCATGTAAGCAACTACCTCAAGTAGAAATGAACAATTCAGATCAAAACAGCAACTGCTTAGTCTGTATAGCATAACACCCATGAGCACCCTTTCCGGCATCCTTGGCATAATCCTGATCATCTGGTTCTGGCTGGACAGTGCACGCGCCCGTGAGTTGGCTGTCGCTATCTGTGCCAAGGCCTGCGACCAACGCAACGTACAGTTTCTGGATCAGACTGTGGCCCTGCGTCGCCTTGGAGTAAGCTGGACTACACATGGCATCCGCCTGCGCCGCACCTACCGTTTTGATTTCAGTGAAGAGGGAATGGCCCGCCATAGCGGGCATATCGTAATGGTGGGAATTCAACTGCTGGAGTTCAGCCTGGGCCTGCCCAGCTACATGCCATCAGATCCGGGACAACACTAGTGGAATAAACCGTTGCATCCACATCCATGCGCACGGACAATACAACCAGTGTCCATGCAAGGTAGTGAGTTATGCAAGATTTTCAACGTGAGTTTATCGATTTCGCCCTGGAAACCGGGGTATTGCGGTTTGGCGAGTTCACCCTAAAATCAGGCCGCACCAGCCCCTATTTCTTTAATGCCGGACTGTTCAACAGCGGCTCCAGCCTGGCCCGTCTGGGGCGCTTCTATGCTCAGACCATAGTGGACTCTGGAATTAAATTTGATGTGCTGTATGGACCAGCCTACAAGGGCATTCCTCTGGCCGCAGTCACCGCCGCAGCCCTGTATGATCAGCATGGTTTTGATATGCCCTACGCCTTCAATCGCAAGGAGGCCAAGACCCACGGTGAGGGTGGCAATATTGTGGGCCACGCACTGGAAGGCAGGATCGCCATCATCGACGACGTGATCACTGCTGGTACCGCCATCCGCGAGTCCATGGATATCATTACCGGACTGGGTGCCACACCGGCTGCAGTGTTCATCGCCTTGGATCGCCAGGAACGTGGCCAAGGCGAACTCTCTGCTATTCAGGAGGTGGAGAAGGACTACCGCATACCGGTAGCGGCCATCACCCAGCTGGAAAACCTGATTGGTTATCTGGAGAAGAAGGGCGATGCTACTGATGATCTGGAACGTATTACCAGATACCGGGCTGAATACGGGATCCAGAATATCCGATAAGAGTTACAGATCAATAACAGGCAGCACTCAGCAACAACAATAAACCAAATTAGGAAATCACCCCATGACGGAAAGCCACAGCCTCCCCAGCCTGGATCTGATCATTGTAGCTGTATACCTACTGGGGACTGCACTGTTCGGGGCCTGGTTTGTAAAACGTAATAACACCCTGGAGGCCTATACCCTGGGCAGCCGCCGACTCCCAGGCTGGGCCATTGGCATCTCCATTCTGGGCACCTATCTCAGCAGCATCAGTTTTCTGGCCAACCCGGGTAAGTCCTATGCCAGCAACTGGAGTCCCTTTGTGTTCTCCCTGAGCTTGCCCATAGCCTGCCTCATCGCCGGTTACTTCTACATCCCCTTTTACCGCAAGCGGGTACAGACCACCGC